>DPRT01000184.1:0-6154 GCA_003538615.1 Holophagaceae bacterium
CAACACGACCTCCATGGTTGGCGTCCATCAAGTGACATGGCTCAGGATCGAGGCAGGAAAGGGATGAAAGAACCAAAGTAGGAAAGTTTGCTGCTTTCGCTGTTGGGCTGGTCCCTCGGGGGGTTCCTGTCAAGGAACGCGACCTGATTACATTTTGGAGCCCGGTTTCACCTCCATCCGAGGTTCTGGTTCCAGTTTTTTTCGTGCTGAGCCCGCCCTGCGGGCCTCAGCAAATGGGTTTACAGGGTCCCCTGCCTTCCAGTCCCCCCACCCGTCCTTGCACTTTCTTTGCACCTTTGCACCTCTTTGCACCCCGAATAGCTGTAAAATACAGGCATCAAATCCACCCTGGCAGGGGTCGGAAATGCTCTTCGACAAGCCACTCGGACATAAGGAAAACCCCCGTCAACACTAGGTTTCAGGGGGTCATCTCTTGTGGAGCCAACTACAGGATTCGAACCTGCGACCTGCTGATTACGAATCAGCTGCTCTACCAGCTGAGCTAAGTTGGCGCTGGCCTCCCAGTTTGCCCTGGGAGGCCGTTGGAATCAACTACTGGCCGAACCCTGCGGGCAGCTTCATGCCGAGGTTCTTGACGAGGAAGGCCCACATGTCGGCCCGTTCGGCGATCTGCTTGGCGGTGGGCTTGCCGGCGCCGTGGCCCGCGTTGGTCTCGATGCGGGTGAGCACGGGGGCGGGGCCGGCCTGGGCCGCCTGCAGGGTCGCGATGAACTTGTGGCTGTGGGCCGGCACCACTCGGTCATCGTGGTCGCCGGTGGTGACCAGGGTGGGCGGGTACTTCACGCCGGGCTTCAGGTTGTGGAGGGGCGAGTACTTGATGAGGTTGGCGAAGCCCCCGGGGGTGTCGCTGGACATGTAGTCGCTCTTCCACATCCAGCCGATGGTGAACGTGTGGTACCGCAGCATGTCCATGACGCCCACGGCCGGCAGGCAGGCGCCGAAGAGGTCCGGACGCTGGGTCATGCAGGCGCCCACCAGCAGGCCGCCGTTGGAGCCGCCGTGGATGGCGAGCCGGGGGGTGCTGGTGTACTTCTCCTTGATGAGCCACTCGGCGGCGGCGATGAAGTCGTCGAAGACGTTCTGCTTCGTCTCGCGCTTGCCGGCCTCCCACCAGGTCTTCCCATACTCGCTGCCGCCGCGGAGGCAGGCCACTGCGTAGACACCACCCATCTCCATCCAGGTCTGGGAGACCGGGGAATAGCCGGGCGACTGCGCAATGTTGAAGCCGCCGTAGGCATACAGCAGCGTGGGGTTGGTGCCGTCCAGTTTCAGGCCCTTCTTGTGGGCCAGGAACATGGGGACGATCGTGCCGTCCTTGCTGGGGTAGAAGACTTCCTTCACCTCATAGTCGGAGGGCCGGATGTCCACCTTGGGCTGCCGGAAGACGGTGCTGACGCCGGTCTTCAGGTCGTAGCGGTAGAGCGTCGGAGGCTGGTTATAGGACGTGAAGGTGTAGAAGGTCTCGGTGTCCTCGCGCCGTCCGCCGAAGCCGCCCAGGTTGCCCAGCCCTTCGGGCTTGATCTCCTTGAGGAAGCGGCCCTTCAGATCGTAGAGCTTCACGGTGTTGAGGGCGTCCACCTTCCAGGTGACGACGAGGGTGTTGCCGAAGAGGTCCGCCCCCGCGAGGACGTCGCGTCCCTTCCCTTCCGGGATGAGGTCCTTCCAGGCCTTGGGGCTGGGGTCCTTGAGGTTCACGGCCACGATGCGGTGGCGCGGCGCACCGGCATCCGTATGGACGTAGAAGGTGTCGCCGTCATTGCCGAGGATGGAATAGGAACCATCGTACTGGCCGAACAGGGGCACCACCGGGCTGCCTGCCTTGCGGAGGTCCTTCAGGAACACCCGGTTCTTCCGCTCCGTGCCCTGGCTCTGGGAGATGACCAGCCAGCGGCCATCGTCCGTCACGCCGGCGCCGAAGCCCCAGTCAGGCTGGTCGGGACGCTCGTACACCACCGCGTCCTTCTCCACGGGATCGCCCAGCTTGTGGAAGAAGAGCTTCTGGTTCTTGTAGACGGCGGTCAGGGCCTTGCCGGCCTCGACCTTGGGATAGTCGGTGTAGTAGAAACCGCTGCCGTCCTTGGCCCAGCCATTCACGCCCATGCGGCCCGCGGGAAAGCTGTCCGGCAGATCCACGCCCGTGGCCACGTTGCGGACCTTCCAGGTGCTCACGTCGGAACCGCCCTTGGACAGCCGGTAGGCCACGAAGGCGCCATCCTCGCTGAAACGCATGCCCCCGAGGGACACGGTGCCGTCCTTGCTCAAGGTGTTGGGATCGAGGAGCACGCGGCCCTTCTCCTCCAGGCGCTCCGTCAGNNCCGAACTTCTCGTAGTTCCAGAGCTTCGTCAGGCGCGCCTCGATGGCCTTCCGCTCGGGGATCTGGTCCAGGTAGGCCCGCGTCACCTGGTTCTGGGCCTCCACCCAGGCGGCGGTTTCGGTGGAGCGGTCATCCTCCAGCCAGCGGTAGGGATCGGCCACCTTGGTGCCGTGGTAGTCGTCCACCACGTCGCCCTTGCGGGTGCCGGGGTAGGTCAGCGGCGCCTGGGCCAGCAGAGCCGTGGCCGCCAGGGCCAACAGGCAGGTTCGGGAAAGGAGCAGCGGCATGGAAGGGCCTCCTGAAGGACACGGGAATGTCCTTCAGGATACCTCGCAACACAAGGTCTTACCGGAAAATGTCAGCGGGCCTTCATGCCCAGGTTCTTCACCAGGAAGGCGAAGACATCCGCCCGCTCGGCGATGACCTTGGCGGTGGGCTTGCCCGCGCCGTGGCCCGCGCTGGTCTCGATGCGGGTGAGAATGGGGGCCGGGCCGCCCTGGGCGGCCTGGAGGGTGGCCGTGAACTTGTGGCTGTGGGCGGGCACCACACGGTCGTCGTGATCGCCCGTGGTCACGAGCGTGGGCGGGTATTTCGCCCCGGCCTTGATCGTGTGCAGGGGCGAGTACTTCATGAGGGTGTCGAAGCCCTCCTTGGTCTCGCTGCTGCCGTAGTCGCTCTTCCAGCCCCAACCCAGGGTGAACTTGTGGAAGCGCAGCATGTCCATGACGCCCACCTCGGGCACGGCGGCGCCGAAGAGGTCCGGCCGCTGCGTGAGGCAGGCGCCCACCAGCAGGCCGCCGTTGCTGCCGCCGTTGATGGCCAGCTTCGGGGTGGAGGTGTACTTGTGGGCGATGAGCCATTCGGCCGCGGCGATGAAGTCGTCGAAGACGTTCTGCTTCCTGTCCTTGCGGCCCGCGTCGTACCACTCGAGGCCGTACTCCCCGCCGCCGCGCAGGTTGGGCATGGCGTAGACGCCGCCCATCTCCAGCCAGACCATGCGGGACACGGAGAAACCCGGCGTCAGGGACACGTTGAAGCCACCGTAGCCGTACAGCAGGGTGGGGTTCTGGCCGTCCAGCTTGAGGCCCTTCTTGTGCACCAGGAACATGGGCACCTTCGTGCCGTCCTTGCTGGGGTAGAAGACCTGCTTGACCTCATAGTCCGCGGGCTTGAAGGCCACCTTGGGCGCGCGGAAGATGGAGCTCTTGCCCGTCTTCAGATCCAGCCGGTAGATGGTCCCGGGATAGGCGAAGCTCCCGAAGGTGTAGAAGGTCTCGGCATCCTCCCGCCGCCCGCCGAAGCCGCCCGCGGTGCCCAGGGCCGGCAGGGCGAGGGTGCCGGTCTTCTTCCCTTTCAGATCAAAAAATTCGATGGCCGAGTGGGCGTCCCGCATCCAGGTGGCCACGAAGCGGCCACCCACCAGCGACACGGATTCCAGCACGTCCTTGCCCTTGGCCTGGGGGATGAGCTCGGTCCACTGGGCCGGAGCCGTCTGCCCCTTGCGGATGGCCACCAGGCGGTTGCGGGGCGCCCCCTGGTTGGTGACGATGAAGAAGCGGTCGCCTTCGCTGTCCACCAGGGCGTAGCTGGCATCCATGCGGTCCAGGAAGGGCTCCACGGGACTGCCGGACTTGGCCAGGTCCTTGAGGAAGAGGCTGGTCTCGGGGTTGGTACCCTTGCCAGCAGAGATCACCAGCCAGCGGCCGTCGTCGGTGACGGAGCCGCCCAGATACCACTCGGGCTGGTCGGGACGCTGGTAGATGAGGGCATCTTCGGACTGGGGCGTGCCCAGCTTGTGGAANNTAGGCCATGAGGCGCCCGTCCTCGGTGAAGCTCATGCCGCTGAGGGCCACGGTGCCGTCCTTACTCAGCGTGTTGGGATCAAGCAGCACGCGGCCCTTGGCCTTGGGATCCTCCGTCACGAACAGCACCGACTGGTTCTGGAGCCCCGTGTTGTAGGAATAGAAATACCGCTTGCCCCGCTTGAAGGGGGCGCTGTACTTCTCGAAATCCCAGAGCTTGGTGATGCGGTCCTGGATCTTCGTCCGCTCGGGAATCTGCGCCAGGTAGGCGAAGCTGACCTTGTTCTGGGCCTCCACCCAGGCCTTGGTCTCGGCACTGTTGTCGTCCTCCAGCCAGCGGTAGGGATCGGCCACCCTGGTGCCGAAGAAATCGTCCACCACATCTCCCTTGCGCGTGGCCGGGTAGGTCAGCGGAGACTGGGCGGATAGGACGGCGGTGATGGCAAGGGCCATGGGAAGGAACCTCATGGAATATGACCTCCGAAGGGGTGGCCATTCTCCCACCATCAGGAAGCGCAATCCCAGCCGTGCAAGGCGGGCCGCTTGGTGGTAGGCTCCGGCCAAACCTGGAGGTCTCTTGGTCCCGCCATCCAGCAAGAAGGTCTTCGTCCTGGATACGAACGTCCTCCTGCACGATCCGAATTCCATCCTGCACTTCCAGGAACACGACGTGGTGCTGCCCATCGTCGTCATTGAGGAGATCGACCACTTCAAGAAGGACCAGACGGAGATCGGCCGCAACGCCCGCACCGTGTCCCGCATGCTGGACAAGCTCCGGGCCAGTGGCAGCCTCAGCCGCGGCGTGCCTCTGGAAGGCGGCGGCTCCCTCAAGGTGGATGTGGAAAACCATCCCCTGGACATCGGAATCCTGAGGGAGGACAAGCACAAGGCCGACAACCAGATCCTGGCCTGCGCCAAGCAGCACCTCGCCACCCGCAAGGAGAAGGTGGTCCTGGTCACCAAGGACACGAACCTGCGGATCAAGGCCGATGCCATCGGCGTGCAGGCCGAAGACTACACCACCGACCGCGTGGAGATGGACGAGCTCTACACCGGCCACAAGGCCTGGGAGGTGGATCCCGCGAAGGTGGACCTGCTCTACGATGGCGGCCTCCAGCCCGACCCGGACCTGCACCTGGAGCCCAACCAGTTCCTCACCCTGGTGGACCAGACCAATCCCAGCCACACGGCCCTGGCCCGCTTCATGGCCGGGGAGGGGCTCCTGCGGCCCCTGCGGCGCATGGACGCCTACCCCTGGGGCATCAAGCCCCGCAACCGCGAACAGCAGTTCGCCATGGAGCTGCTGCTGGATCCCGCGGTCCAGGTGGTCACACTGCTGGGCAAGGCGGGCACGGGCAAGACCCTGCTGGCCATCGCCGCGGGCCTGCAGCAGGTGGTGGACGACGAAGCCTACGACAAGATCCTCGTGAGCCGTCCCGTCATGCCCATGGGTCGCGACCTGGGCTACCTGCCGGGCGACATCAGCGAAAAGCTGCGCCCCTACATGCAGCCCATCTACGACAATCTGGAATTCATCGTGGGCGCCAATACCGAGGCCCGGAAGCGCACCACCATGACCGCCGGCCAGCTGGAAGAGGCGGGCTACCTCAGCGTGGAGCCCCTCACCTACATCCGCGGCCGCAGCATCCCCAAGCAGTACCTGGTGGTGGACGAGGCCCAGAACCTCACGCCCCACGAGGTCAAGACGATCCTCACCCGCGCGGGGGAGGGCACCAAAGTGATCTTCACCGGCGATCCCCACCAGATCGACAACCCTTACGTGGACGCCAGCACCAACGGCCTCAGCTTCCTGGCCGAACACTTCAAGCACCTCGACGTCTCTGGCCACGTCACCCTCCAGAAGGGCGAGCGCAGCAAGCTGGCGGAGCTGGCGAGCAACCTCTTGTAGGAGAGCGCAATGGCTGATTCTTCATGGGACAACGGCGGCCACGGCGTACCGGCCAAGGCGGGCCTGCCCCTCTGGGGCAAGATCGCCCTGGGCTGCGGCATCACCTT
>DPRT01000184.1:6240-8334 GCA_003538615.1 Holophagaceae bacterium
GGCAAGGTGGAGGTCGGCTGGAGCCCGAAGTCGGGCCGCGCCGTCTACGTCACCTTCGAAGGCGCCCGGAAGGCGGGGGACAAGGGACCGCGGCGCGTGGCGGAACTGGATGTCCGCTGACGGTCCATTGAGGATCTGCCGGTTTTCCGCCAAGATTCAGGCATGACCGCAGCTTCCGGATCCGTATCTGACGCCCTCGCCCTGCTCACGAAGGGCACCATCACCTGCCACAAGCTGGATCAGCTCGAGGCGAAACTGAAGGAAGGCCGCCCTCTGCGCATCAAGGCGGGCTTCGATCCCACGGCGCCGGACCTGCACCTGGGCCACGGTGTGCTCATCCGCAAGATGGCCCAATTCCAGAAGCTGGGCCACGAAGTGACCTTCCTCATCGGCGATTTCACGGGCCTCATCGGCGATCCCACGGGCAAGAAGGCCACGCGGCCGCCGCTCACCCGCGAGGAAGTGCTGGCCAACGCCGAGACCTACAAGGCCCAGGTCTTCAAGATCCTGGACCCGGAAAAGACGAAGGTCCGCTTCAACAGCGAGTGGCTGGGCCCCCTCCACGGCGAGCAGTGGATCCGCCTGGCCTCCCGGTTCACCGTGGCCCAGATGCTGGAACGCAACGATTTTGCCAAGCGCATGGAGGCCCGTGAGCCCATCGCCCTTCACGAGCTGCTCTACCCCCTGACCCAGGCCTATGATTCCGTTGCGCTGCAGGCGGACGTGGAACTGGGCGGCAACGATCAGCTCTTCAACCTCATGCAGGGGCGCATCCTCCAGGAGGCCTCGGGCCAGAAGCCCCAGGTGGTGCTCACCGTGCCCCTGCTGCTGGGCCTGGACGGCGTGGAGAAGATGTCCAAGTCCCTGGGTAACTACATCGGCTTCATGGAGGATCCGGACACCCAGTTCGGCAAGGCCATGAGCGCCAGCGACGCCCTCATGTGGGACTGGTATCTCCTGCTGACGGACAAGCTGCCCGCCGAGATCGAGGCCCTCAGGCAGGGCCATCCCATGGACGCCAAGAAGGCCCTGGCCCGGCAGATCGTAGCCGATTTCCATGGCGCCGCCGCCGGCCGCGAGGCCGAGGAGCGCTGGGTGCGCCGCTTCTCCGAGCGCAGCCAGGAGGAGGCCCCCGAGGTGGCCGTGGCCGCCACGGACGGCGAGGTCCCCCTCAGCCGCCTCCTGGTGGACCGTGGCCTGGCCGCCAGCCGCAAGGAGGCCGAGCGTCTCCTGGGCCAGGGTGCCGTCTCCCTGGACGGCCAGAAGGCCGCCGACCCCGCCATGCGCCTGGCGCTGCGCCCCGGCCAGTCCCTGCTGGTGAAGGTGGGCAAACTGAAGCTCGAGCGATGGGTGGTCACATGAGCCTTCCGGCCCTCAAGGATCTCTTCGCGAAACGCCGGGATCGGGCCACGGGCGTGTGGCGTCTGGGGCTGGATCCCTGCCGCACCGTCTTTCTGGATCACGGCGATGTGGTGTTTGCCGCCAGCAACCACCCCCTGGACCGCCTGACCCACCTCCTGGTGGAGCGGGGCAAGATCACCCAGGCCCAGCTGGACTACGCCATGGCCAACCTCAATCCGGCCATGTCCATCGGCAAGAACCTCATCGAGATGGGCTTCATCACCCAGCGGGACCTGCTGGACGTGGCCCGGGCCCAGGTGGAGCGGGTGGTCTGGGCCTGCATGGCCGGCACCAGCGAATCCCCGGCCTTCGAGGCCAAGGAGCTGGACGCCGCCACGGTCCGCCTCCCCTTCGATACCGCCGCCATGCTGCTGTCCGGAGTCCTCAACCTGCAGGACCGGGAACGGCTGCTGGAGGTGCTGGGCCCCCTGAACCAGGTGGTGGTCCTGGAGGGCAAGCGCCACCAGGAACTCACCCTGCCTCCAGACCTGGTCCGCATCCCCGCGCTGCTGGATGGCAGCCGGACCCTGCTGGAACTGAGCCGCGAGTCCGGCGTCGAGCCCTTCCGCCTGGGTGCCTTCGTCCTCTTCCTCCGGGAGATGGGCTGGGCCCGGCTCCATGAGCTGCCCCCCCTCGATCGCCGGGCCCTCGAGATGGCCCTGGCCCCCCCCCCGGCCCCGCCCATCTCCCCCG
>DPRT01000186.1:0-328 GCA_003538615.1 Holophagaceae bacterium
AGGTGGTGAAGCCCATCCACGACACCAAGCCGAACCTGGACATCATCCAGGGCCTGGCCAAGCGCCTGGGCCTCTCGGACTACTTCGACTACACCATCGAGCAGTGGGTCGATGCGGAGTTCAAGGAACTGCCCATCCCCATGGCCGCCGACCACATGAAGAAGCACGGCGTCTGGGCCGCCAGCGGCCAGCCCAGCTACGGCAAGACCCTGAATCCCGATCACCGCTTCGTCACCAAGACCGGCAAGATCGAGCTGTACTCCGAGCGGCTCAAGGAGGCGGGCTACGATGCCCTGCCCGTCTACGCCCCCCCGGTGCAGCCGCCCAA
>DPRT01000186.1:381-6225 GCA_003538615.1 Holophagaceae bacterium
GCGGTGATCCTCGAGACGGCCTGGGACAAGGTGTCCGGCAACGCCGCCTTCCACGAAACCTTCGTCAAAGTCGCGAACGCCTGAGGGGGGTGAACCATGGCCATGAAGAAGAAGCGCTACGCCCTCGTCATCGACTCCAGGAAATGCATCAACTGCAAAGCCTGTGCTGTCGCCTGCAAGGCCGAGAACGACGTTCCCGTCGGGAACTTCCGGAACCGCATCAACGAAGAGCGGAAGGGCGAGTACCCGAAGCTCAGCATCGACTTCGAACCGGAGCAGTGCCACCACTGCGCGGAACCCTCCTGCGTCCGCGTGTGCCCCACCGGCGCCTCCTGGCAGCGCAAGGACGGCATCGTGCTCGTCAACGACGGCGAATGCATCGGCTGCCGGTACTGCATGCTCGCCTGCCCCTATGACGCCCGCTACTTCCACGAGGAGGACGGCGTGGTGGGCAAGTGCACCCTGTGCAGCCACCGGGTGGACAAGGGCGAGATCCCGGCCTGCGTCGCCACCTGCCCCTCCAAGGTGCGCGTCTTCGGCGACCTGGAGGATGCCACCAGCCGCATCCATGAACTCCTCGCCACGCGGCGCTACCGCGTGAAGGAACCCCAGACGGGCAACGGCCCCCAACTCTATTACCTGCTCTAGGAGACGGACATGCACGAGTTCAACTGGGGCCTCCTCATCGTCGTCTACCTCTTCCTGGGCGGACTTTCCGCCGGGCTCTTCTTCGCCGCGGGCCTGGCCAACTACCTGACGGTGGATGACAAGCCCGTCTACGCCCGCATCGCCCGCATGGGCGCCCTGCTGGCCCCCTGGCCCGTGGCCGTGGGCTCCGGCCTGCTCATCCTCGACCTGGGCAACTGGTACCGCTTCTACAAGCTGTTCACCCACTTCCGCTGGGAAAGCCCCATGTCCATCGGGTCGTACCTGCTCAGCATCTTCACCGCCATCACCTTCGTCTACCTCTTCTCCTGGCTCACGGCGGAGGAGCGGGCCTGGCTCTTCGGCAAGGTCCCCGCATCCTGGAAGCAGGTCCACCGCCTGAACGTGGACATCTCCTCCTGGCGCGAGAAGATCGCCATGGTCGGCTTCCCCTTCTCCATCGGCGTGGGCATCTACACCGGCGTGCTGCTGGGCGCCGTGTCCGCCCGGCCCTTCTGGAACACCAACCTGGTGGCCCAGATGTTCCTGTTCTCCGCCCTCTCCAGCGGCGCCGCGGCCCTGCTGCTGGCCATGGTCCTGAACCGGAAGAGCCCCATCGAGAAGCACGAGACCAAGTTCCTCGTCACCCTGGACGTGGTGTTCATCTCCCTCGAGCTGTTCATCATCCTGCCCTACCTCATCCACGGGCAGCTCTCGTCCCTGGCGGTGAAGCAGGCCCTGAGCCTGATCCTCGGCGGCCCCTACACCTTCGTCTTCTGGGGTCCCTTCATGGTGCTGGGCCTCCTGGTCCCCCTCGCCATCGAGGTCTACGAGCTGGCCCCCAGCATCTTCAAGGGCCGGGAGTTCCACGGCAGCCGCAACCTGGCCCTCACCGCCGCGGGCCTCGTCCTGATGGGCGGGTTCCTGCTGCGCTACATCTTCGTCTACGCTGGCCAGGTGAGCAGCTTCCGCCAGATGGGGATGCTGAACTGATCTCCAGGAGGAATCCCACATGACGCTCGCGCTCCTGGCGGACCTCGCCCAGATTCTTGCCGAAGCCTTCCTGGAGCCCGACGCCGACCTCAAGGAGGGGCTGGAGCAGCTGCTGGACAGCGGCCCCAGTCCCATCCTGGCGGCACCCCTGGTGCGGATGCAGGCCCATGCGCTGGCACCCGGGGACCAGCCCGTGGAATACGCCCGGCTCTTCCTTCACGCCAAGGACACGGACATCGTCCACCTGTTCGAATCCGTCCAGGCCCGGGGGCACCACATGGCCCCCGAGGTCCTCGATCCCCTCAAGGCCATCTACGACGGGGCCGACATCGGCCTCCAGGAGGACCTGGGCATCCCGCCCGATCACCTGGGCCTGGAACTGGCCTGCCTGAGCTACCTCCTGGGCCAGATCATCGAAGGCGACCTGGCCGAGCGCCCGCAGTTCGTGGACCTGGCCCAGCGCCTGCTCCGGGAGCACCTGCGGCCCTTCGTGACCGCGGTGGCCGGTCAGCTGCCCCAGGTGCAGGCCCACCCGTACTACCTGGCCGCCTCGGAGCTGGCCGCGGCCCTGCTGCCGGAAACCGAGAAGGCGTTGGCGGAATTCTAGGCAACCGCTTGCTGGACAAAGGCTTGTCTCGCGTCCAGCATGGAGCCATGAGCGTCCCCACGACCATCCTCCTGGTGGATGACGAGCCGGGCATCCGGCGGTCCCTGGGCGAAGCCCTCAAGGACGAGGGCTACCACGTCGTGAAGGCCGAACGGGGCGAGCAGGCCATCGACCTGCTCCACAACCCCGACGGCGAAGGCATCCAGCTCGTGCTGCTCGATGTGTGGCTGCCGGGCCAGGATGGTCTGGAGACCCTGAAACAGGCCAAGCAGATCCGCCCGGACCTGCCCGTGGTGATGATCTCGGGCCACGCCAGCATCGACACCGCCCTCCAGGCCACCAAGCTGGGCGCCTTTGATTTCCTGGAGAAGCCCATCGACCTGGACCGCCTGCTCCTGGTGACGGGCAATGCCCTGCGCCAGTCCCGGCTGGAACGCGAGAACC
Organism: Holophagaceae bacterium; assembly: GCA_003538615.1. Classification (GTDB taxonomy): domain Bacteria; phylum Acidobacteriota; class Holophagae; order Holophagales; family Holophagaceae; genus Geothrix. The sequence continues at coordinate 3,071 of DPRT01000186.1, forward strand.
AGCGCCTCCAGGCGGAGGTCGAAGGCGGCCGCTTCTTCCTGGCGGACAGCCCCGCCATGCGGCGGCTCATGGCCGACGTGGCCCTCGTGGCGCCCACGGAGGGCCGGGTGCTCCTCACGGGCGAGAACGGCAGCGGCAAGGAGGAGGTGGCGCGCTTCATCCACGTGCAGAGCGCCCGCAAGGACGCCCCCTTCGTGGAAGTGAACTGCGCGGCCATCCCCGAGGAACTCATCGAAAGCGAGCTGTTCGGCCACCAGAAGGGCGCCTTCACCGGCGCCGTGCGCGACCAGAAGGGCAAGTTCCGCGAAGCGGATGGCGGCACCCTCTTCCTGGACGAAGTGGGGGACATGTCGCTGAAGACCCAGGCCAAGGTGCTGCGCGCCCTCCAGGAGGGCCGTGTGGAGCCCGTGGGCGGGGGCGGCGCCGTGGGCGTGGACGTCCGCGTCATCGCCGCCACCAACAAGGATCTGGCCGGCGAGATCACCCGGGGGCGCTTCCGCGAGGACCTCTACTTCCGCCTCGCCGTGGTGCCCCTCCGCATCCCGCCCCTGCGCGAGCGGCCCGAGGACATCCTGCCCCTGGCCGAGGCCTTCATCAGCCGCATCGGCCGCCAGTACGGGCGCCCGCCCAAGCGCCTGGGGCCGGAGGCGAAGGACACCCTGCTGCGCCACGACTGGCCCGGCAACGTGCGCGAACTGAAGAACCTCATGGAGCGCGCCGTCATCCTGGGGCGCGGCGCCGAGATCGGCCCCCGCGACCTGGGCGCCCTGGCCGCCCGCCACCTCGCCGAGCAGGACCCCTTCTCCTTCCCCGAGTTCCCCAGCCTCAAGGAAGCCAGGGACTGGTTCGAGGCCCAGTACCTCCAGCGGGAGATGAAACTCCAGAGCGGCAACATGACCCGCGTGGCCGAACGCGTGGGCATGGACCGCTCCAACCTCTACAAGCGCCTCAAGGCCCTGGGCATCGAGCCCCGGGAGNNCGTGGGCCCCAAGGATCTGCGCTACTGGGAAGACGTCATCCCCGACATCAAGCCCCGGCGCAGCAAGGGCAACCTCCGCTACTACCACGTGGACGAGCTGCCCCGCCTGCGGCGCATCAAGGCCTGGCTGGCCGAAGGGCTCACCGTGGCCGACTGCGCCGAGCTGCTGGCCCACGGCCANNCAGCCCATCCTCAAAGCCGTGAAAGCCCTCCACCAGCGCCTGTCCCTTCCAGTCAAACCTTGACCTGAGGCCCCACCCGGTCTAAAGTCAACAGTTCACGGCGCGTGGCGCAGCCTGGTAGCGCACTACCTTGGGGTGGTAGGGGTCGGAGGTTCGAATCCTCTCGCGCCGACCAAAACACCAGAGGGGCCCTCTTCGGAGGGCCCTTCTGGTGTTTTGAACGATGAGGATTCGAACCTCNNAGCCAGACGCAGTTCGAATCCCGCCCTGGTGGGTCGGCGCCAGAACCGGAGCGCGGCCCGACCCACCCGATCATGATGCTCACGCCGAGGGGTGCCCGGTTCGGCAGGCGCCGCCCGGCGCCTGCACTCACCACCCCTCTGGCCTTCGCCCGAGTGGGATNNTGGACCCTGCGGGATTCCCTTGTTTTTCCAGGCCCCGCCAATTGCAGATCTACAGGACCCCGGACAACAGCCGATGCATGGTACTGGCGTATCCCGCTCCAAAGACTCAACGATGACCGATCAAGCATCCAGGCCGATGTTCCGGATCCCCACCGCACTGTGCGCGGGGATGGCCGCTTGCATCGCCCTGCTGGCCTTGACGGGCTCGGTCCTGGGTCTGCCCCTCCTGGCGACCTTTGGCATGGGCGACCGGTTCATGAGTCCCCTCACCTCCGTGTTCACGCTCCTGCTCAGCCTGTCCATCCTCCTCGTCCGTTTCAAGCCCGGGCGCCCGGCCGCCCTGACGGCCCAGATCCTGGCGGCGGCCGTGGTGGTCTGGTGCGCCATCGCCCTGGCTGCCTATGACGCCAACACGGGACCCGCCGCCTACCTTGGATCGGCCCATGTGGTGCCGGTCCCCGGGCTCGTCCGGTCCCTCCAGCTCATCGCGGGGCTGGCCCTGGTGCTTGCGGGAGGCCACCCCGCCGCGGCCCGGTGGCGGCGACAGATCGCCGCCCTCCTGGGTCTTGTGGCCCTCGGACTGAGTCTGGTGGCGCTCCTCAGCCACGCCTCAGGCGCGCCCTTGTTCCACGGTGCCGCCATCACGCCCATGTCCCTCCCCGCCGCCCTGTCCATCTTCCTCCTCGGCCTGGCGATCCTCGGGATCAGCGGGCGGGATACCTGGCCCCTGCTGATGTTCCAGTCCAAGGCGGGTCCGGGCGGCGCCTCGCGGCTCTCAGCCAAGTACCTTCCAGCCTTGGCCCTGCTGAGCCTGGTCGTCCTGGTGGGCGGGGCCGTCTACCTCAGGGTCCGCATCGCGGCTGTCCGCCAGACCATCCAGGCGGGACTGGCCACCATCGGGGACTACAAGGCGCGGGAGATCAGCAACTGGCACAAGGAGCGGCGCAACGACGCCGAGTTCGTCTTCCAATCCGCGCTGATCCAGCCCCAGCTCCAGGCCTTCCTCACCGGCGCCTCCCGGGCCCCTTCCGAACGGGATGTGCGGGCCTGGATGGAGGCGCTGCGCCAGGCCGGAGGCTATGAAAGCCTGGCCCTCTTCGATGGGCGGGGGCGCCTCCGGTTGGCGGNNCCCCTCATCCAGACCTGGCCCACCGCCAGCGCCAGCGCCGAGACCCTGCTGGCCCGCCGCGAGGGCGGCGATGTGGTGTTCCTGAACGAACTGCGCCACCGGAAGGGCACCGCGCTGACCCTCCGCTTTCCCATCGCCGCGAACCCCGCCCTCATCGCCGCCCAGGCGGCCCAGGGCCGGGAAGGCCTGATCCGGGGCACCGACTACCGGGGCGCCCCGGCCCTGGCCGTGGTGAGGGCCGTCCCGGGCACCCCCTGGTTCATGGTCGCCAAGGTGGATGAGGCCGAAATCCACGCCCCCCTGCGGAACCGCGCCTGGCTCACGGGAATCGGGGTGTTCGCGCTGATCACATTCATCGCCTTCGCCTGGGCCCTGGCCCTGAGGCACCACGACGCCTCGACCCTGCAGGACCAGCTGGCCCTCGAACGCGAACGGAAGATCCTCGCCGAACGCTTCCAGCA
>DPRT01000087.1 GCA_003538615.1 Holophagaceae bacterium
CCCCCATGTCCAAGCTCACCGAATGGAAGCCCGAGGATCCCCAGGCCTGGGCCGCCGGCGGCAGCCGCATCGCGTGGCGCAACCTGGCCTTCTCCGTGCCGAGCCTCCTCTGCGCCTTCAGCGTGTGGATGTTCTGGTCCATCCTCACCGTGCGCATGAAGGACGCGGGCTTCCCCTTCACGGATGCCCAGCTCTTCACCCTCATCAGCATCGCGGGCCTCTCGGGCGCCACCCTGCGCATCCCCAACTCCTTCATGGTGGCCCTGGCGGGCGGCCGCAACGTGGTGGCCTTCACCACGGCCCTGCTCCTGGCCCCGGCCCTGGGCGCCGGCATCGCCCTGCAGGACCGCGCCACCCCCTTCTCCACCTTCGTGATCCTGGCGGTGCTCTCCGGCGTGGGCGGCGGCAACTTCTCCTCCTCCATGTCGAACATCAACGGCTTCTTCCCCAAGCGGCTCTCGGGCCTGGCCCTGGGCCTCAACGCGGGCATCGGCAACCTGGGCGTGAGCGTCATGCAGCTGGTGGTGCCCGCGGTGATGGGCTCGGCCCTCTTCGGAGCCCTCTCCGGCGCCCCGCACATCACCGCCCTCGGGAAGCAGATGTGGGTGCAGAACGGCGCCCTGGTGTGGCTGCCCTTCCTGGTAGTGCTGGGCCTCGGCTCCTGGTTCGCCATGAACAACCTGCCGGCGCACGACAGCGAGCCCACCTCCGCGGCCCTGGGCAAGATCCTGGGCCTGCACCTGCCCGCCTTCGCCGCCGCCGGGCTCGTGGCCTGGATCGTGGTGCGCTACCCCAAGCTCGGGCTGGGCGCCCAGCTGGGCCTCGTGCTTCTGGCCATCGCCACCTGCCTGGTCCTGCTCAAGCTGATCCCCGGCAAGGTGAAGGTGAGCCTCGACAAGCAGTTCGCCATCTTCCGCATGAAGCACACCTGGCTCATGACCCTGCTCTACATCATGACCTTCGGCAGCTTCATCGGGTACTCCGCGGCCTTCCCCCTGCTGCTCAAGCTGTTCTTCGGCAAGACCGTGAGCAACCCCGCCACCTACGCCTTCCTGGGTCCCCTGGTGGGCAGCCTCATCCGGCCCGTGGGGGGCTGGCTGTCCGACAAATTCCGGGGCTCCGTCATCACCCAGTGGTCCACGGTGATCCAGATCGTGGGCGCCCTGGCGGTGGCGGTGGTCATCAAGCAGGCCCAGGGCAGCCCGGACCCCTCGCACCTCTTCATGCCCTTCATCTTCGAGCCCCAGTACGCCGGACCGGTGCTCGGCTGGACCGGGGCCATCGCCGCCTACGGCAGCTACGTCATCCCCACGGTCTTCAAGGCCCAGATCGCCGCGGGCACCGTGCAGTACGCCCTCTACGGGTTCGCCGCGTTCTACGTGGTGTGCCTCGTCCTCAACGGGTGGTACTACGCCCGGAAGAACGCCGAGGTGAAGTGCTGACAGTCCACTGGGGGCGCGCAGGGATTACCATTCGGCCATGGCCATGAGCTGCGACCATCCCGACCTGCTGCCCCTGGATGAGGCCCTGGCCCGCCTCTGGGCGGCCCTGCCCGCGCCGCCAGCGACGGAGGTCCGGGCCGACCGGGATGATCCCGCCTCGGACCTCGCGGCCATGGATGGCGTGGCCCTGCGCTCGGAGGAGGGGAGCGCCCCTCGCCGCCTGCTGGGAACCCTCTACGCCGGGGATGACCCGGCGGCCTTCACCGTCACGCCCGGCACCGCCGTGCGCATCATGACCGGCGCGGCCCTCCCCGCCGGCGCCGATGCCATCCTGCCCGTGGAGCAGCTGCGGGAGGCTGACGGGATCATCCACCCCCTGGACGATCCGCGCCCCGGCGACCATGTGCGCCGGCGCGGCGGGCAGGCCCATGCGGGGGATCTGCTGTTGCCCGCGGACCAGCCCCTCAACGTGGCCCGCACGGCCCTGCGGGCCTGGGTGGGGCAGCCGGTGCCGCCGCCTTCCCGCATCCGCGTGGCCGTGGCGTCCACGGGCGACGAGCTGGTGGCCGATCCCGCGCCCCACCAGATCCGCGATTCCAACGGCCCCATGCTGGCGGCCCTGGCCCACACCCTGGGGGCCGAGGTCGAGCGGCGCCCCGCCCTGCCGGACGATCCCGGCGCCCTGGCGGCGGCCCTGCGCAATCCCGGCGGCGCCCGCATCCTGCTGACCTCCGGCGGCGTGAGCATGGGCGAGCACGACCACCTGCCCCAGGTGCTGAAGGACCTCGGCGCGGCCATCCTCTTCCACAAGATCCGCCTCAAGCCCGGCAAGCCCATGCTGGCGGCCCAGCTGGGGGACCTGCTGGTGCTGGCCCTGCCGGGCAACCCCGTGTCCGCCTACCTCAACGCCCTGCTGTTCCTGCCTGTGGCCCTCGCCCGGCTGGAGGGCCGCGCCCTGCCCGACCCCTGGCGGCGCGCCCGCCTGGCCGCCCCCGTGAAGCACAAGGGCGACCGTCCCCTCCTGCACCCCTGCCGCCTCCTGGACGGCCAGCTGGAGCCCCTGCCCGGCAAGGGCTCCGCCGACCTGGTCACCCTGGCCCGGGCCGACGCCTTCGCGTGGATCGAGGCCCCCGGCCAAAAGGCCGGGGACCAGGTCCGTTATCTGACGGTGGTGTAGCCCCGCTCCCCATCGCCTGCGGCGATTGGGAGTAGAAGAAGAGCTTTTTCTACTCCAAAAACGCGCAGCGTTTTTGGAGCCAAGCTCAACCCTTCGCGTACCGCTGCAGCTTCCCCAGGTCCAGGATCCGCACCACCGGGAAGGTGCTCTGGATGAGGCCCAGGTCCGTCAGCAGGCGCAGGGCGCGGCTGAAGGCCTCGCGGCTGGCGCCGATGCACTGGGCCAGGTCCTCCTGGGTCTCCTGGAACTCCACGATGGATCGCATGGGATGGGATTCGTGGGCCTCCAGCAGCAGCTGGGCCACCCGCTCGGGCACGCTGTGCAGGCTGAGGGTCTCCACCAGGGTCACCAGGTGGCGCACCTTGGCGGCGAAGTGGTGGATGAGCATCTCGGCCACCTCGGGGTGGCGATGGACGATCTGGCGGAGGGGGGCGGAGGGGATCAGCCAGCACTCGGTCTCGCCGTGGGATTCGGCGCTGGAGGCGATGGAGGCGCCGTCGAACACGGCCACCTCGCCCACGCAATCACCCACCTTCAGGAACTGGAGCACCTGCACCCGGCCCCGGCCATCCGTGCGGAAGACCTTGAGGCCCCCCTTCACGACCACGTACACGCCCGGAACCTGGTCGCCCTGGGTGTAGACCCGGGCGCCATCGGGGAACCGCCGCAGCTCGGCGATGCTGGCCAGTTCCTCGGCGGCGTTCATGGGCAGCCCCGCCAGGAACTCGATCCTTCTCAGGTTGAGGACTGCTTGAGGCATGGGGCTCCACCAAGGCACTAGATCAGTTATCGCACATTTCCATCGGATTGTGATTCTGGTCACGCAGCCGGGAACGGGGCGACCAATACTTTATCGCGAGGTTGGAATTTCGTCCGGTGGAATTCGTACAGACCAAGGCCCCGGCGGCATCTGCCTACCGGGGCCTTGGGCATGGGAAGGGCTATTTCACCCGCTCCATGAACGTTCGGTCCACCGTGTTCACGCGGATCTTTTGCCCCGCTTCCATGTAGGGGGGCACGCCCACGGTGATGCCGTTGTCCAGCTTCGCGGGCTTGTAGGAGCCCGTGGCGTTGGCGTTCTTCATGACGGGATCGGTCTCCACGATCTCCAGCACCACGCTGGGCGGCAGGGTGGCCCCCATGGGCTGCCCCTCGTAGAACTCGATCTCCACCTGCATGTTCGGTTCCAGGAAGACCATGTCGTCGCCGAGGATCTCCTTGCTGACCTCAAGCTGCTCGTAGGTCTCGTTGTTCATGAAGATGAGGTTGTCCCCGTCCTCGTAGAGGAACTCCAGCAGGTGCTGCTCGAGGCTGGCCTTGTCCACCTTGTCGGAGCTGCCGAAGCGGTTCTCCCGGTTGATGCCGTCCTTGAGCCGCTTCATCTTCACCTGGACCCGGGCCGGCAGGTTGCCGGGGGTCTGGTGCTCGACACTGATGACGCGGCAGAGCTCGTTCTCGAAGTTGACGATCATCCCGGCGCGGACCTGGGTGGCGAGGATCAGAGGCATGGGAGGCTCCCGAAGGGTGGAGAGGCAGNNGGCTGTACCTAAAAACCCCTCGCCGGGTTCCGGCTGCAAAGGCTCCCGGAGGAGCCTTTTTCGCCACCCGGCGGGGGTTTTGGTGGGCGTACCAGGATTCGAACCTGGGACTTCTACCGTGTGAAGGTAGCACTCTACCGCTGAGTTATACGCCCGCGGTCGAACAGAATACCTCAGATGAGGCTCCTGTCCAAGCCCGAATCACCGGAGGGCCACCTTCCGCAGGGCCCGGGCGAAGCGGGGCGCCTCCTGGGCCCGCAGGCCGCAGAGGCCCACCCGCAGGCCCTCCGGCAGCGGCACCGTGAACACGCCTTCGGCCTTCAGGCCTTCGCAGGCCGCGGCAGGGGAGGCCGACGGCACGGTGACGAAGAACCCGCCCTGCCAGTGCAGGGCCTCCATGCCCTCCGCTTCCAGGGCTGCATCCAGAGCAAGGGCGCGCGCCGCCAGCACCTCGGACCAGTGGCGATGTTCCGCCGCCAGCCGCGCCTGGGCCTTGCCGTCCTGCGCCAGGCGCAGCATCAGCGCCTGGGGCGCCCGGGGGCAGTTGGACCAGGTGCCCCGGCAGGACTGCGTCAGCGCCGCCTGCAGGGCCGGGTCGTCACACCACGGGAACGCCAGGGCGCCACCACGGGCGCCATACAGCGTCATGGACTTGGACAGGGACAGGGCCGCGCCCACCAGCACGCGGCCCTCGGCCCCCAGGGCCGCGTAGTCCTTCATGGCCGCAGCCACGGCCTCAGGCTCCCGGGTGTAGTCCAGGTAGGCCAGGTCCAGCAGCAG
>DPRT01000151.1 GCA_003538615.1 Holophagaceae bacterium
TAGGCCGCGACGCTGCCCTTGGCGGTCTCCACACCCACCTGGGCGCGGCGGGCGTCGATCTCGGAGGTGGCGCCCACCTCGAAGCGGCGCTGGATGAGCTTGTAGGAGGCCTCCTGGCTCGCGAGGGTCTCCTGGGCGAGCTTCAGGCTTTCGCGGTCGGCGGCCAGGGCCAGGTACGCGTTCGCCACTTCGGCGAGGAGGGCGATCTGGGCGCTGTTGCGCGCCTGCCCGGTGGCGAGGTACTGCTCCAGGGCGCGGTTCTTCAGGCTGCGGACGCGCCCGAAGAAATCCAGCTCCCAGGCGCTGATGCCCACGCTGACGGCATCCTGTTCGACGACCATCGACTGCCCGGTCCCGGAAACGCTGGCCGGCAGGCGCTGCTTGGTCCCCTGGGCCAGGACATTGACCTTGGGGAGCAGGTCGGCGCGCTGGATCCGGTAGAGGGCCGCGGCCTTTTCCGTGTTCAGTGCCGCGATCCGCAGATCCCGGTTGTTCCGGAGGGCGAGGTCGAGGACTTTCCTCAACCCCTCGTCCACGTAGAAGTCCTGCCAGGCAAGGTCGCGGGCCACGGGCCCCGTGGTCACGGCCGCAGCGGCCTTGGAGGAGGGGCCCTCGGGCCAGGCCTTGGGAACGGGAGGCTCGGGCACACGGTACTTCGGGGCCATGGAGACACAGCCCGTCATGGCCAGGGCCAGGGGGAGGACGGACCACAGGTTGGAGGACCTCATGCCTGCCCCTCCTCGGATACAGCGGCCCCGGTTTCCGGGCGCTTCTTCTTGAACATCTGGTTCACCAGGACGAAGGAGAGCGGAATGAAGAAGATGGCGATGAAGGTGGCGGACAGCATGCCGCCGACCACGCCGGTGCCGATGGCGTTCTGGGCCGCGGCGCCTGCGCCGCGGGTGAGGGCCATGGGCAGCACGCCGAAGGTGAAGGCCAGGGAGGTCATCAGGATGGGCCGGAGCCGCAGGCGCGAGGCCTCCAGCGCCGCCTCCACGAGCCCCACGCCCTGGGCCATCTGCTCCTGTGCGAACTGCACGATGAGGATGGCGTTCTTGGCGGTGAGCCCCAGGGTCGTCAGCAGGCCGATCTGGAAGTAGACATCGCTCGAAAGGCCCCGGCCCCAGGTGGCCAGCACGGCGCCGAAGATGCCGACCGGCAGCACCAGCAGGATCGAGAAGGGGATGGTCCAGCTTTCGTAGAGGGCGGCGAGGCAAAGGAAGATCACCAGGATGGAGACCGCGTAGAGAGCCGGGGCCTGGGCGCCGGCCTGGCGCTCCTGGTAGGAGAGGCCGGTCCATTCGAAGCCGATGCCCGGAGGCAGCTTCGAGGCGATGTCCTCCATGGCGGCCATGGCCTCGCCGGTGCTCTTGCCGGCGGCGGGCTCGCCCTGGATGTTCACGGAGGGGAAGCTGTTGTAGCGCTGCAGGTTGGGGGAGCCGAAGCTCCACTCGCCCTTGGAGAAGGCAGAGAAGGGCACCATGGCGCCCGTCTTGCTGCGGACGAAGAGGCGGTCCAGATCCTCCAGCTGCATGCGGTAGGGCGCGTCCGCCTGCATGTAGACGCGCTTCACGCGGCCCTGGTTGATGAAATCGTTGATGTACGAGCCGCCCCAGGCGCTGGCCAGGGTGTCGCTGATCACCGGCAGGGGCACGCCCAGGGCGCCCGCGCGGTCCTGGTCCAGGCGCACGTTGTACTCGGGCTGGTCATCCAGGCCGTTGGGCCGGACCGCCTTGAGGTGGGGATTCTGCGCGGCCATGCCGAGGAGCTGGTTGCGGGCCTCCATGAGCTTNNGCCACGGCGAAGACCATGGCGTCCCGCCGCTGGCTGAAGGCGCCCATGGCCCTGCGGACCACGGCGTCGGCCTTCAGGTCGGAGCGGTCCCGCAGGTGCCAGTCCTTCAGCTTGACGAAGGCCATGCCGTTGTTCTGGCCGCGGCCCGCCACGCTGAATCCGGCCACCGTGAGGCAGGTGTCGACCGCTTCCTGCTGGTCCACCTGGAAGTGCTTCTGCACCTCGGCCATGACCTTCTGGGTCTGCTCCATGGTGGAGCCCGCGGGGAGCTGGACGAGGGTCATGATGATGCCCTGGTCCTCCTCGGGCAGGAAGGCGGTGGGCAGGCGCATGAACAGCACGCCCATGCCGACCACGATCAGCCCGTAGACGACGCTGTAGCGAACCCACTTGGTGAGCACCTGGCCCAGCTGGGCCACGAAGATCGCGTTGATCTTGTAGTAGAACCGGTCGAACCAGAGGAAGAAGGGACGGGTGACCTTCCAGCCCGTCTCAGCTGCCTCGTGGCCCTTCTGCACCGGCTTCAGGAAGCTGACGCAGAGCGAAGGCGTCAGCACCAGGGCCACCACCACCGACAGCATCATGGCGGTGATGAGGGTGAAGGAGAACTGGCGGAAGATGATGCCCGTGGAGCCGCCGAAGAAGGCCATGGGACCGAACACGGCGGACAGCACCAGGCCGATGCCCACGAGGGCGCCGGTGATCTGGCCCATGGATTTCCGGGTGGCCTCCAGGGGGGAGAGGCCCTCCTCGTGCATGATGCGCTCGACGTTCTCCANNTCCACCACGACGATGGCGTCGTCCACCAGCAGGCCGATGGCCAGCACCATGGCGAACATGGTGAGCATGTTGATGGTCATTCCGGCGTACTGGAGGATGGCGAAGGTGCCCAGCAGCACCACGGGCACCGCGATGGTGGGGATCAGCGTGGCCCGGAAGTTCCCGAGGAAGAGCAGCATGACCAGGAAGACGAGGACCACGGCCTCGATGAGGGTCTTGACCACTTCGTCGATGGCCACGGAGACGAAGGGCGTCGTCTCGTAGGGGTAGTCGACCTTCACGCCCGCGGGGAAGTAGGGCTGCAGCTCGTTGAGCTTGGCCTTGATGAGCTTCGAGGTGTCCAGGGCGTTGGCGCCGGAGGCCAGGCGGATGAGCATGCCGGCGGCAGGGCTGCCGTTCAGGCGGGTCTCGCTCTCGTAGGACTCGGTGCCCAGCTCGGCCCGGGCCACGTCGCGCAGGCGGATGCTGGACCCGTCCGGGTTGATGCGCAGGGGGATGGCGCCGAACTGCTCGGGCGTCTGCAGGAGCTCCTGCACGTTCACGGTCACGTTCAGCTGCTGGCCCTTCACGGCGGGGAGGCCGCCGGCCTGGCCCGCGGAGATCTGGGCGTTGTAGGCCTTCACCGCCTGCCGGATGTCGTCCGGCGTGATGCGGTAGGCCACCATCTTGTCGGGGTTCAGCCAGAGACGCATGGCGTACTGGGTGCCGAAGGACATCACCTCGCCCACGCCCTCCACCCGGCTGATGACCTTCTCCACGTTCGAGGCCAGGTAGTCCCGCAGGTCCTCGGCGTTCATGCTGCCATCCGTGGAGCTGAGGGACAGGATCATGAACATGTTCTTCGTGGACTTGGTGACGCTGATGCCCATCTGCTGCACCACCTGGGGCATCAGGGGCTTGGCCAGCTCCAGCTTGTTCTGGACCTTGGCCCAGGCGGCATCGGGGTCGGTGCCGGGCTGGAAGGTGAGGGTGACGGACCCGTGGCCCGCGGAGTCGCTGCTGGCGGACATGTAGAGCAGCCGGTCCAGGCCCGTCATCTTCTGTTCGATGATCTGCGTGACCGTGTTCTCGACGGTCTTGGCGGAGGCGCCGGGGTAGAAGGCGTCCACGGAGATGGATGGCGGGGCCACGGGCGGGTACTGGGAGACGGGCAGCGTCTTGATGGCCAGGAGGCCCGCCAGCATCATGACGATGGCGACCACCCAGGCGAAGATGGGCCGATCAATGAAGAAGTTGACCATGGCGCGGCTCCTCTACTTCGCAGCCGCGGGGGCGGGCTTGGCCCCGAAGGGCACGACCTTCACGGCCGCGCCGGGCCGGACCTTCTGCAGGCCCTCCAGGATCACCCGGTCCCCGGCCTTGAGCCCTTCGGTGACCAGCCACTTGGAGCCGATGGCGCGGTCCACCTTGAGGGTCCGCTGCTCGACCTTGTCCGAGCCATCCACCACCATCGCGATGGCGTTGCCCTTGGGGTCGCGGCTGACGCCCTGCTGGGGCACGAGGATGGCCTGCTCCGCCACGCCCTCCTCGACGATGGCCCGCACGTACATGCCCGGCAGCAGCGTGTGGTTCGGGTTGGGGAAGACCATGCGGAGGATCTGCGAGCCGGTGCTGGGGTCCACGGTGACATCGGAGAACTTCAGGATGCCGGTCTGCGGGTAGGGCGTCCCGTCCTCCAGGAGCAGCTTCACCTTGGCCTGCTCCGGCGTGCCGCCCTTGATGCGCTTGGCGGCGAGGTTCCGCTGGATCCCCAGGAGGGTGGCGCTGGACTGCGGGGAGTCCACGTAGACCTGGCCCAGCTGCTGGATGGTGGCGAAGGCCGGGCCCTGGTAGGCCGTGGCCAGGGCGCCGGGTGTCACGTTCGACTTGCCGATGCGGCCGGAGATGGGCGCCACGATGCGGGTGTAGCCGAGGTTGATCCGGGCGGATTCGACTCCGGCCCTCAGGGCCTGGACCTCCGCTTCGGCCTGCTTGAGGGCGGCGGTGGCGTCGTCGTAGTCCTGCTGGCCCACGGCGTTGTCGGCGGCCAGGGACTTGAACCGCTCGGCCCGCTTCCGGATGGCGGGGAGGTTGGCCTCGCCCCGGGCCAGGGCCGCGGCGGCCGTGTCATAGGCGGCCTGGTAGGGCCGCGGATCGATCTGGTAGAGGGCCTCGCCCTCCTTCACGTCGCTGCCTTCGGTGAAGAGCCGCTTCTGGACGATGCCGTTCACCTGGGGATGCACTTCGGCCATGAGGAAGGCGGAGGTCCGCCCGGGCAGCTCGAAGGTGATGGCCACCCGCTCGGGCTGCAGCGTCACCACGGCCACCTCGGGAACGGCCCGGGCCTGTTCCTTCTTGCCGCAGCCGACCAGCAGCCCGCCGGCCACCAGGATTCCGATGATGGGGATCATTCCGCCTCGGGTTGGGCTCTGCATGGGAAAACTCCTTGATGGACTGGGGGAAGCCCCTGAGTGGCGATGGGGGTGGCTGTCAAAGGGCGCGCTGGTTGGGTGGCGCAGGACTAAGGGTAGGAGCTTTGATGGCTTGTTTCAGGACCGCATGAGCCCGTGGCAGACGAAGTCCGTCAGGCGGTCCGCCATCTCGTCGAGGGGCAGGTGGGAATCCGCTTCGGTCCACACCAGGCGGTTGATCTCGGATCGCAGGGCGTGGCCTACGCAGCTGCCCTGGATGGTGATCCCCCAGAAATCGACCTCCGCGGGCGACAGATCGGGCCGGAGGGCGCGGATGCAGCTGCGGAGCTCCCGCACGGACGGCTCCAGGCGCGCCTGCAGCAGGTCCTTCACCTCGTCCTTCGGGGCGTGGATCTCGCTCAGGAACAGGCGGGCGGCCGCATCCTTCAGGGGATCCACGGAATGGAAGTGGGCCTCGACCTCGCTCAGCAGCCTGCGGATGTGGGCCCGGAGCCTGGACCTTCCGTCCGCTGGATCCGCAGGTTCCGATTCGGGCCCGCTCCGCAAGGGTCCCGGGTTGAAGCGGTCCAGCAGGTACTTGATGACCTCGCGGTAGAGGCCTTCCTTGTTCTTGAAGTAGTAGGCGATGAGCGAGGAGTTCTTGTCCGCGGCCGAGGAGATCGTCCGGATCGAGGTGGCGTCGTACCCATCTTTTGCAAAGCAGGTCAGGGCCGCCTCGATGAGGCAGGCCCGCGTTTCGGGATGGGATGTCAGGGCAGGGCACATGGGGACTCGAACGNNAATTAATTGGTCGAACGACCGACTTTAAGTGTTGAATTTCGATAATCGACTGGCCCTGACCAGATCGAGGGGCTTCAACCGCGAACGCGAAGCGCGGGAAGGAGGGGCGGAAGAGCGCGAAAGCAGGCTCCAGCCTGTGGGCCCAGGACATCCGGGCCTGTCGGCACGCGTGGTCGAGCTCCGCAGCCCGGGGCCCTACTCCTGGTCCTCGGCCCGGCCAGCGTCCCGCAACCCGCTCAGGCAATAGTCCACCAGCAGCTCGGCCTCCTGGAAGCGGCCTCCGCAGGCCGAGTGATCGCCCCACAGGATCCGGTTGAGCCCGGCCATGGCGCCGTGCCCCGCCACCTGGCCCACCAGGGCCGCGCCGATGAAGGAGACCTGGGCTTCGGTGAGGTCGGGGCGGAGGACGGTGATGCAGCGCCGGATCACATCCACCGTCGGCCCGATGTAGTCCCTGAAGATCTGGTGGAGGCTGGGCCGGGGTGATTGGAACTCCTGGACCCAGAGGCGGGCTTCGTAGTCCCGGAGGGGGCGGGCGGCGGTGGCCTCGGGGGAGGCTTTTTCGTACATGCTGTGGATCTGTTCCCGCAGCATCCGGATGGCCCCCTGCCGGTCACGCACCATCAGGCCGGCCGCTTCGCCCGTGGGCGCGGACCTGCCGCTCGACTCGAGCAGGTGCTTGAACACCTCGAGGTAGAGCCCCTCCTTGCTGCCGAAGTGGTGCGACAGCAGCGACAGCGGCCGAGCCGCCCGCTCGGCGATCATCCGCATGCTCGTCCCGTCGAAGCCGTGATCCGCGAAACAGATCAAGGCTGCCTGGAGCAGCGCGGTGCGGGTATCAGGCGTTTGGATGTCCATGCAGATGCCAGGGTATCAACAGCTGGGGCGGGTGGCCCGGCGAAGTCCCTGGATCAACCCACTCATGGGGAGGTTCCGGAGTTCAGGTCCTGGTTCCTCCGATCCACGGAGATCTCGACGGCGATGGCCGCGGCCTGTTCCGCCGTCACGCCCTCGGTCCGGCGCTCGTACTCTTCCTCCTCGAGATCATCCCGGGCGCGGAGGATCGCGCCCGCGGCCTGTTCCTGCTCCCCGGGCAGGTCCACCCGGAGTTCCTCGATGAGCATCATGACGGTCGCGGCCACCGGGAGCGCGAGGAGCGCCCCGAGCAATCCCATCAGCGTCCAGCCCGCCATGAGGGCGAAGAACACCACCGAGGATGGGAGGCGCAGCGCGTGGCCGTAGATTTTCGGGACGAGGATCCGGCTTTCGAATTCCTGGTAGGCCAGCATCGCCAGGATGACGATGGCCCCGGCGGTGGGGCTGTGGCCGATGGCGGCCAGGCCTGCGGGCGCGATGGAAAGGATGGCGCCGATGTAGGGGAGGATGTCGGCCACGGCGGCGAAGACTGCGAGCGCCATGGCATTCTCGACGCCGCAGGCCGTGAGCAGGACGAAGGTGAAGGCGCCGATGAGGAGGCAGGTGATCAGCTGTCCCCGGATGTAGGCCCCGACGATGGTTTCCAGGTTCAGGATGACCCGGGTGAGCCGGATGTGGTGCCTGCGGGGGGTGATGGCGAAGAGTCCGCCGCGCAGCCGGTCCCGGTCGATCATCATGTACAGCGCGAGGAAGAGGGCGCTCAGCCCGTAGGCGGCGACCTGGAAGATGCGCAGGGAGTAGGCGAAGGCCGTGGCCCCGACGCCGTTCCCCGGGGCGCCGTAGCTGAGGTTCCGCAGCCAGTCGGCGAAGGGCGCGCTCAGGTGGTAGCGGGCCAGGTGGTCTGCCAGCGCCGCCCGGAAGGCGGGCTCCCGCTCGAACAATGCCACCCCCTGCGCCACCATCGACGGGACGGTCAGCGTCACGGCCAGAACCGCCAGGGTGATGACGCCCGTGAAGACGATCATGATGCCGAAGCCCCGCCGGATCCTCCGCTCCTCCAGCCAGAGCACGGTGGGGCTCAGCGTCCCCAGGATGAACAGGGCCACCACCAGCACGAGAATGACGGGCCAGAGGCGGATCAGCAGCCACAGTGAGATCAGGATGAGGGCCAGGCTGATGAAGGTGGTGCGCGACACCACGAAACGCACGGTCCTGGCGCTCGGGTCGGCAGGCCGCTGGCCCGCAAGATCGCGACCGGGGGGCGGGGCGGGGGGCCCGAACGGGTTCATGGCAGCACCGGCATGTCGGCTCCAAAGGGGTGGAGGGTTTGATGAGAAGGTCGTCTCGGCCCGCCTGGCATGACTTCGCCGCAGCCCCTCGCACCAGGAGCAGCATCTGTTCCAAACCTCCCGGTGGCGATAAGGAGCCAGGGGTCAATGCTTCCCCTCTGCAGGGAGCGCCATCCTCGAGGCCGCCGGGCAGGGCTCCCTTCGAATTGAAGGAATCGACCCATCATCCTGATTGGGGCCCGTTGGCATGGACGGATTTGATTGAATACAAAAGGTTGATTAAAAAGATATTAGTGATGTGGCGCGGGACGTGCTGACTTCAAGCCAAGGTTCACTTCCCAGGTGGGACGAATCCCGGGGGAGCAGGCATCCACCCACTTCTGAAGCGTCCCACCGCCTGCCTCGCAGGGGTGAATGACTTGTGCATCAATCCCACGCCATGGAGTCCTAGATGAACGGCAAAGCCCTCGTCCCGGTCCTTTCGATCCTCCTGCTCTCGGCCTGCCTGGTGGCGCCCAGCCGCCGGGGCGGCCTGGAGGTCATCCCCATCCTGCCGACCTTCGTGGAGGTGGATGCGGACGACTACTACGCCCATGGCGGCTACCACTATTTCCACACCAATGACCGCTGGTACTACGCGTCATCGCGGAACGGCGAACGCAGGGAACTGCCCCGCTCCCACTGGCCGAAGGAGAGCCGCCGCCGCGGCTGGAAACATCAGCGGTAGTCCAATCGAATCCCGGGTGGTCCCGCCTGGCGCGATTCCCGGCGATCCAGGCGGATGACCATCCATCTTGACGAGGCAGGCCCCCGTGAAACCAACCACCATCTTCGCCATCCTCCTGATCACCGCGGGTATCGCTGCCATCGCCTATCAGGGTTTCACCTATACGACCCGGGAGAAGGTCGTGGATATCGGCCCCGTCCACGTGCTGGCAGACCGCACCAGGTCCGTCCCCCTGCCGCCCCTGGTGGGAGGCCTCGCGATCATGGGCGGCGTCATTCTCCTGGCGGTGGGGCGCAGGACCGGCTGAACCCCCTCTGGGCCACGGATCGTTGAAGGCCGCTTGAAAAGGAGGCGCCCATGTTCGGAACCATTTTGATCGTCATCGTGATCCTGATGCTGATCGGTGCCGCCCCGCGTTGGCCCCATAGCCGGGACTGGGGCTACTACCCGAGTGGAGGTCTGGGGCTGCTGCTGCTTGTGCTGATCGTCCTGCTTCTCCTGGGCCGGCTCTAGGCTAGGGCCTGGATCTTCGCGGGAGCCACCTTGTGCGGCATTCGAAGGGCCGGAGCCGGTCTCGCCATCTCCCTCGTGAGCCTGGCTGCGCCCCTCCAGGCCGCCCGGCCCGCCAACCCCTGGAGCGCCCTGGAGGCCCGCAAGGCCACCATCGGTCGGATCGATGTGGAGATCGGAAATGTCTTCGATCTCGCGAAGCCGGAAGAGGACATCTGGATCGGCCGGTTGGCCAACCATCTGCACGCCTCCACCCGCGAGGCGGTCATCCGGGGGGTCCTCCTTTTCGCGGAAGGCGAGCCCGTGCGGGAGCGCCGGGTCCGCGAGACCGAGCGGCTGCTCCGGGCCCTCCCCTTCGTGAAGCAGGTCCGCATCGATCCTGCGGTCCAGCCGGACGGCAGCGTGGTGGCCGTGGTGAGGGTCCGGGACGCCTGGACGACCCAGCTGAACGTGGGCTACTCCCACGTCGGCGGCCAGCAGGCCATGGACCTCGGGCTCGACGAGAAGAACTTCTTCGGCTCAGGCAAAAGCGTCGCCTTCGACCTGTCGAAGGATCACGAGCGCAGCACCTGGGGCCTGGCCTATGGGGATCCCCAGGTCTTCGGAAGNNCTGGATACGCCGTGGTCCACCGGGGTCGCCCTGTCCCAGAGCCGTTCCAGCCTTCACCTCTATGACCAGGGCGCCCAGGTCTTCCAGGCTCCCTTCGTCCAGGATGAGGTCCGCCTGTCCGGCGCCAGGTTGATGAAGGCCTCAGGCAACCGGGTCTGGCGGGGCGGACTGCTCCTCGTGCGGCAGGACACGAGCTACGGCCCCATCACCCAGACGATTCCCCTGAGCACCCTGCCGGTCCCGGTCCTGACCGACCGCCGGCTGCGGGGCGCCGGCGTGACCCTGGCCATCCAGGAGGATGCCTTCGAGGAGTTCGAGAACCTGTCGGGCATGGACAGCCCCGAGGACCACAACCTGGCCTGGACGGGGGAGCTGGAGCTGGGGAGCTACAGCCGGGCCTGGGGATCCACCCTGAACGCCCCCTTCTTCAAGGTCCAGGTGGCCAAGGGCTGGTCCTCCTCGAGTGGGGACCTCACNNGGGATGGCCGGAGGCCCGCCACCGGCCTGGAGGATAGCCGCCTGGCCCTCTCCCTGGTGAAATACCACAAGCTGGCGGAGAACCAGATCCTGGCCGGTCTCGTGGCCGTGGACCGGGCCCGGCGCCCGGATCCCGAGCACTGGTACTACCTTGGTGGCGACCAGGGCATGCGGGGCTTCCCCAACCAGCTCCATCCCGGAGATGCCCGCTGGCAGGCCTCCTTCGACTACCGGTACCTGACCGGACAGCGCTGGTGGGGCCTTGTGAGGCTGGGGTACAGCGCCTTCGCGGACCTGGGCTCCGTCCGCCGGATGGACGGGCAGGGCTGGTCCCGCACCTATTCCGACGTGGGGGTCGGGCTGCGCCTGGGCAACCTCAAGAGCTCCGTGGGCCGCGTGATCCTCCTGAATGTGGCCGTGCCCTTGAACCGCGAGCCCTATCAGGCCCGCTGGCAGCTCACGGTCGGCAACACCATGCGTTTCTGATCCCCATGGCCGATGCCGGGGCGCGATCCGGCGGTGGGATGCCATCGAAATGGAAGAAAACGGCATCAGAATGATGGGCCGATCCACGGTGCTGATCGCGAAAATGGCTTCAATACACCTTTAATGAGTTATTTAGGATTCGGAACGAAACCTGCTGGATGGCCTTCAGGAGGATCTTACACCGGAAGGGCGGGGCCTCTCTCAAAGGGTTCATGCCCTCATCCCCGGCCCTCCACGCCGCAAGCCTCATTCCCATCCGAAGGTCCACCGGCGTTCTCTTCCACGAGAATGCCCATTTCACTTTCAGCGAAACGATGTGTCCGGCGACACACCCTGCAGATGCCTCCACTCCGATTTTCCGCGACGACGGGATTCCAGGCGGGATGGGCGTATAAGTAGGTGAGGTGCTGCTTGCATCTTCGGCCTCGCGATCCGCAAGTCTTTTCGCGGTTTCCCAGAGGTTGGCCGTGCCCAGGAATGCCCGCGCTCCCGCTCGTTGCAGCCTTGCCAAG
>DPRT01000120.1 GCA_003538615.1 Holophagaceae bacterium
TCCTCCATGAGGGCCTGTTCGCGGGCCTGGGCCAGGCTGCGCTTCCGCTCGAACTCCTGGCGGGCGAAGAATTCCTCTTCCGGTGTGCTGGGCTTGACGGGCATATCGGCTCCTTTCGGGATCAGCGGGATTCAGCGGGGCGGGCGGCTTTGGGCCAGATCAGGGAGGCTGCGACGGATCCTCCCACCAGCAGGCCGATGACGGCAAGGCTCCAGGTCACCGGGATCTTGTAGGCCTCCACCACCAGCATCTTCAGCCCCACGAAGACCAGGACCAGGCTCAGGCCCACCTTCAGCAGGTGGAAACGGTCCACCACGCCCGCCAGCAGGAAGTAGAGGCTGCGCAGGCCGAGGATGGCGAAGATGTTGGANNCGCTGGAACAGGCGGAATACCGGATTGCTCCTGGGATCGAAGCCGTGGTCCCGCATCACCAGCATCTTGATGCCTGTGATCACCAGGAAGGCGCCGAAGAGGTAGAGCACCCAGTGGAAGCTGGCGATGAGGGCCGCGCCCAGGCCCACGAAGATGGCCCGCATGACCAGAGCCCCCAGGATGCCCCAGAAGAGCACCCGGTGCTGGTAGGCCTCCGGCACGGAGAAGGCGCCGAAGATCAGCACGAACACGAAGATGTTGTCCACGCTGAGGGCCTTTTCGATGAGGTAGCCCGTGAGGAACTCCATGCCGCGCTGGGGACCGAAGGCCTTCCAGAGGATCGCGTTGAAGGCCAGGGCGAGGCCCACCCAGACCACGCTCCAGACGGCCGCTTCGCGGACGCTGACCTTGTGGGCCTGTCGGTGGAACACGCCGAGATCCAGGGCCAGCATGGCCAGCACGAACGCGATGAAGCCGCCCCACATCCAGGGGGAACCGATGCTTTCCATTCAGGAACTCCTTCAGGTGATTGCGGTGTGGTGGACAGGTGGGTGGAGGACCGTGGACTGGTTCAAGGAGGCACCCCTAGGGCCGGTGCCGGTCCAGCAGCCGCGCCACCCGCCGCCCGGCCTTGGCGGCTGCCAGGTCCACGGCGGCGTAGAGATCGGCGTCCCTCGCCTCCACGGAGGCCAGACCCAGACCCTTCAGCTGGAGGTCCACCTGGCAAACCTTGTCCGTTCCACCCCTGGGGCCGTTCAGGTCGCTGAACCTGACCAGGATCCGGTCCAGATGGGTGGAGAAACGGGAGAGGGCGAAGGCCAGGCGGCGCTCGATGTGGGTCTCGATCGCCTCGGTGGCCGGGATTCCGATGGCTCGAATTTGGATGTCCATGCTGCCTCCGGGCCTCAGTTTCGGGATTTTCAATGCATCAATCAAATAGATAAAAATATATAAAATATAGATAAAATAGATGAATAGGAGCGTGCGATGGACTGGCTGAACTACCATCACCTGCACTATTTCTGGACCACCGCACGGGAGGGCAGCGTCACCCGGGCGGCGGAGCGCTTGAGGCTGGCCCAGCCCACCCTCAGCGCCCAGATCCGCACCCTGGAGACCGCCCTGGGCGTGCGCCTCTTCGAGAAGCAGGGCCGGGGATTGGCGCTGACGGACGCGGGCCGCACGGCGTTCCGTTATGCCGACAGCATCTTCGGACTGGGGCAGGAGCTGCGGGAGTCGCTGGCGGGGTTGGTCCGGGGGCATGTGCCGGTCCTCACGGTGGGCATCTCCGATGCCCTGGCCAAGCTCATGGTCCACCGGCTGCTGGAACCGGCCCTGCACCTGCCGGAACGAATCCGCCTGGTCTGCCTCGAAGACCGCACGGAGCGCCTGCTGGCGAAACTCTCCCTGCACGAGCTGGACCTGGTGCTCACGGATGCCGCGCCCCCGGCAAACAGCGCGGTCCGTGCCTTCAGCCACGCGCTCGGTGAATGCGGGGTGCAGGTGTGCGGGACCGCTGCGCTGCGGAAGGCCCATCCCGGATCTTTTCCCCGGTGTCTGGAAGATGCCCCGTTTCTCCTGCCCCCGGAGGGCACAGCCCTCCGGCGCGGGCTGGACCAGTGGTTCGAAACCGAGGCCCTCCACCCGCGGATCGTGGGGGAATTCGACGACAGCGCCCTGCTCAAGACCTTCGGCCAACGGGGGCACGGCTTCTTCGCCACGCCCGCCCCGCTGGTGAAGGAGGTGGAGCGCCAGTACCAAGTCCGCCGGATCGGGCTGGCCAGGGGCGTCCGGGAGCGCATCTATGCCCTGACCCTGGACCGGCGCCTGCGGCATCCGGCGGTGCTGGCCATTTCCGAGGCGGCCAAGGCGAAGGCGTTCGCCTGAGCGGTCCTGCCCTGGGCGATACTGGGAAGCGGAGGCTCCCATGAAGATCCTGCTCCTCGGCTCAGGCGGCCGGGAATATGCGCTGGCCCTGAAGCTCAAGGCTTCCACCGCTCCGGTGGAGCTGGTGTCGGCGCCGGGCAGCGATGCCCTGGCGGAACTGGGTGCATGTGCGGCGCTGGATCTGGAGGCCCCTGCCGCGGTGGCGGCCTGGTGCGCCGCGAACCGCCCCGACCTGGTGGTGGCGGGGCCCGAGGTGCCCCTGGTGGCTGGTGTGGCCGATACGGTGCGGGCGCTGGGCATCCCGGTCTTCGGCCACAATGCGGCCACGGCGCGGCTGGAGGGCAGCAAGGCAGTGGCCAAGGCCTTCATGGAACGGCACGGCATCCCCTGCGCCGCCAGCCACACGGTGGCGGACCATGCCGAGGGCGAGGCGTTGATCCGCGGCTGGTCCTACGGCTATCCCATCGTGCTGAAGGCCGATGGCTTGGCGGCGGGGAAGGGCGTGGTGCTGGCGGAAAGTGAGGCCGAGGCCCTGGCCACCTTCCGGGCCTTCATGGCGGGCCAGTTCGGCGATGCCAGCCGGACCGTGGTGTTCGAAGAGCCCCTGGTGGGCATGGAACTGTCCCTGCACGTGCTGGTGGATGTGGACGCCCGCCATGCGGCCTTCGCGCTGCTGCCCGCCTGCCAGGACCACAAGCGCATCTTCGAAGGCGACCGGGGCCCCAACACCGGCGGCATGGGCGCCTTCGGCCCCATCCCCTTCCTGCGCCCCGGGGACATCGCGCGCATGCGCGCCGAGCTGGTGGAGCCCACGGTGCGCGGCCTCCAGAAGGATGGCCTCGCGGCCCGGGGCGTGCTGTTCCTGGGGGTCATGTGGACGGCCTCGGGCCCGAAGCTGCTGGA
>DPRT01000117.1:0-14513 GCA_003538615.1 Holophagaceae bacterium
AATTCCGCCGCATCCTCAAACTTCATCTGGGAGGCCAGGTCCTTCATGCGCTTTTCGAGCTTGGCGATCTCGCGTTCGAAGGCCTTGTCCTCCAGGTAGAGTAGCGGCTCCTCGGCGGCCCGCTCCTCCTTCGTGACGTTGATGAACTCCCGGGCCAGGGCCTCGCCCATGACGTCGTCCAGGTTGCGCTTCACAGTCTCGGGCGTGATGCCGTGTTCGAGGTTGTGGGCCAGTTGCTTATTGCGGCGCCGCTCGGTCTCGCCCATGGCCTGCTTCATGGAGCCGGTCATCACATCGGCGTAGAGGATGGCCCGGCCGTTCACATGGCGGGCCGCGCGGCCGATGGTCTGGATGAGGCTGCGGTTGTTGCGGAGGAAGCCCTCCTTGTCCGCGTCCAGGATGGCCACCAGGCTCACTTCCGGCAGGTCCAGGCCCTCCCGCAGCAGGTTGATGCCCACGAGCACGTCGAACACGCCCCGGCGCAGGTTCTTCAGCAGCTCCACCCGCTCCAGGGTGTCGATCTCGCTATGCAGGTACTCGGCCTTGATGCCCAGCTCCTGGTAATAGGCCGTGAGCTGCTCCGCCAGCTTCTTGGTGAGCACCGTCACCAGCACCCGCTCGTCCCGGGCCACGGTCTTGCGGATCTCCTCCAGCAGGTCATCCACCTGGCTGCCCACGGGGCGCACCTCGACAAGGGGGTCCACCAGGCCCGTGGGCCGCACCACCTGCTCCACGAAGGCGCCGCCGCACTGCTGCANNTGGCTTTCGTCCATGAAGACGATGAAGTCCTCGGGGAAGTAGTCCAGCAGGGTGTGGGGCGGCTGGCCCGGCTGGCGGCCATCCAGGAAGCGGCTGTAGTTCTCGATGCCGCTGCAGTGGCCCATCTCCTTCATCATCTCCACGTCGTAGATCACGCGCTGGTGGAGGCGCTGGAGCTCCACGATCTTGCCCGCGGCGCGGAACTCGTTCTCCCGGGCCTCCAGCTCCGCCTTGATGTCGTGGATGGCGGCCTTGAGCTTGTCCTCGGGGGTCACGTAGTGGGTTTTCGGCCAGATGGTGAGGTCGTCCAGCTTCTCGACCACCACGCCCCGCAGGGGGTCGATCTTCGACAGGCGCTCCACTTCGTCGCCCCAGAGCTCGATGCGGTAGGCCACGTCCTCGTAGGCCGGATAGACCTCCACCACGTCGCCCCGCACCCGGAAGATGCCGGGCTCGAAGCTGAGGTGGTTGCGCTGATACTGGATGGCCACCAGGTCGCGCAGCAGCATGGCCCGGTCGATGGTCTGGCCGGTCTTCAGGTTCACGGACAGGTTCAGGTACGAGCTGGGGTCGCCCAGGCCGTAGATGCAGCTGACCGAGGCCACCACGATGGTGTCCCGGCGCTCCAGCAGGCAGCGGGTGGCGCTGANNACGAAGTACTCGACGGCGTTCTCGGGGAAGAACTGCTTGAACTCGCTGAACAGCTGCGCGGCCAGGGTCTTGTTGGGGGCGAAGATGAGCGCCGGCCGCCCGGCCCGGGCGATGGTGGAGGCCATGGTGTAGGTCTTCCCGGATCCCGTCACGCCCAGCAGGGTCTGCGCCCGGTCCCCCCGCTCCAGCCCCGCCACCAGCTGCGCGATGGCCTCCGGCTGGTCGCCGGCGGGCGAGTAGGGCGACACGAGCTTGAAGGGGATTGCCTTGGCCATGGCTAAAAGCAAACCGCCAAGACGCCAAGAACGCCAAGAAAGAATTCCGGATCAACTCAGCTTCTCTTGGCGCCCTTGGTGTCTTGGCGGTGGATCCTTTCTTTCTCCTAGACCTTCCGGAGCACCAGGCAGCCGTTGGTGCCGCCGAAGCCGAAGCCGTTGTTCATGACGTATTCGGCATCCAGGGTGCCCGCCACATTGGCGGTCACGTCCAGGTCGCACTCGGGATCCTGGTGGTCCACGTTGATGGTGGGGGGGATCTTCCCGGTCTGGACCGCCAGGGCGGCCACGATGGTCTCCAGGCCGCCGGCGGCGCCCAGCAGGTGCCCGTGCATGGACTTGGTGCTGCTGACCTTGATCTTCTTCGCGTGGTCCCCGAAGACCTTGTGGATGGCCATGCACTCCAGCTTGTCGCCCACGGGCGTGCTGGTGCCGTGCATGTTCACGTAGCCCACCTGCTCGGGCGCGATGTCCGCATCCTTCATGGCCGCCCGCATGACGCGCTGGCCGCCCTCGCCCTCGGGGGCGGGGGTGGTGATGTGATTGGCATCGCCGCTCATGCCGTAGCCGGCGACCTCGGCATAGATCTTCGCGCCCCGGGCCTTGGCCAGCTCGTATTCCTCGAGGATGACGATGCCGGCGCCCTCGCCCATGACGAAGCCATCGCGGTCCAGGTCGAAGGGGCGGGAGGCCCGCTCGGGTTCGTCGTTGCGGGTGCTGAGGGCGCG
Source organism: Holophagaceae bacterium (assembly GCA_003538615.1). Taxonomy (GTDB): domain Bacteria; phylum Acidobacteriota; class Holophagae; order Holophagales; family Holophagaceae; genus Geothrix. The sequence continues at coordinate 2,414 of DPRT01000117.1, forward strand.
CATGGCCGCGAAGCCGCCCACGCCCAGCTGGTTCACCACGGAATCGCTGCCCCCGGCCATCATGCGGTCCGCGTAGCCGAAGGCGATGAGGCGGGAGGCGTCGCCGATGGCGTGGGCGCCGGTGGCACAGGCCGTCGCCACGGCACTGTTGGGGCCCTGGAGGCCGTACTTGATGCTGGCCTGGCCGCTGGCCAGGTTCACGATGAGGCTGGGGATGAAGAAGGGGCTGGTGCGACGGGGGCCGCGATAGCCGTTGGCCTCGTCCCAGATGGTGCTCAGGCCGCCGATGCCGCTGCCGATGTAGGCGCCGAAGACCTCGCGCTCGGCCTTGGTCAGTTCGATCTGGTCGAAGCCCGCATCCACCCAGGCCTCGTGGGCCGCGCCCAGGGCGTAGTGGATGAAGATGTCCATCTTCTTCTGTTCCTTCTTGTCGATGAACAGATCCGGGTTGAAGCCCTTCACCTGCCCCGCGATCTTGCAGGCGAAATCGGTGACGTCGAAGCGGTCGATGGTGCCGATGCCGCTCTTCCCCGCCAGCAGGTTGCTCCAGGTCTCGGGCACAGTGAGGCCGCAGGGGTTGACGGTCCCCATGCCGGTGATGACGACGCGGCGGCGCTGGACGGTCCTGGTCATGGATTCACCTCGTGGAACTGACGTGAAAATGAACGTGCCGCAGGGCCTATGGGGGCGCTGCGGCACGTCACGATCGCGATGGATCAGGCCTTCGCGTGCTTCTCGATGTAGGCGATGGCGTCGCCCACCGTGCGGATCTTCTCCTGCTCGCTCTCGGGGATCTCGAGGCTGAAGGCCTCTTCGATGGCCATGATGATCTCGACGGTATCGAGGCTGTCGGCACCGAGGTCGTCCACGAAGTGGCTGGACTCGGAGATGGAATCCTCGGGCTTGGCCAGCTGCTCGGCAATAATCGCAATAACCTTCTTACGCACATCAGCCATCGTGGGCTCCTCCAAACGAACCCGGAAACCGTAACACACTCTCCGCCGGATTGCCAAACTCCGGGTAGGTTGGCTAGGTGCCCATCCAGGAATGTCCCATGCCGCGCGTGCGAATCCATGAAGAACCCGAGCAGGGCTGGCCCCTGGGGTGGGCCGCCAGCCTGCGGGAGTTCCGCACCTTCCTGGCGGTGGAGCGGGGACTCTCCCCCAACACGGCCTCGGGCTACCTCTCGGACTTGAGCCACCTGGCCGTCTGGGCCTGCGGCCGGGAGCTCCCCGCCACGGACCTGTCCCGGGACCACCTCACGGCCTTCCTGGTGGCCCAGCAATCCGAAGGCAAGGCCCCCCGCAGCCTGGCGCGGATGAGCTCCAGCCTCCGGGCCTTCCTGGCCTTCCTGCGCATGGAGGGCGGCGGCGGCGCGGGCCCCGAAGCCGTTGTCAAGCCACCCCGGCCGCCCCGCATCCTGCCCCGCACCCTGGGCGAAAGCCAGGTGGAGGCCCTGCTGGCGGCCCCGGACACCGCCACACCGCTGGGGGTGCGGGACCGGGCCTGGCTGGAGCTGCTCTACGCTTCGGGCCTCCGCGTCTCCGAGCTGGCGGACCTCCCCGCCCTGTCCGTGTTCCTGGACGAAGGTTTCCTCAAGGTCATGGGCAAGGGCCGGAAGGAGCGCCTCATCCCCTTCGGCAGCGGCGCCGAGCGGTGGATCCGGGCCTGGCTGGCCCTGCGCCCGGGCTTCAGGCCCCGGGGGGGCGAGCTGTTCGTGGGCCAGCGCGGCGAAGGCCTCAGCCGGCAGCACCTCTGGCGCCTCCTGAAGGGCTATGCACGCACGGCCGGACTCCGGCCCGAGGCCGTCAGCCCCCACGTGCTGCGGCACGCCTTCGCCACCCACCTGCTGGACCACGGGGCCGACCTCCGCTCGGTCCAGGCCATGCTCGGCCACGCCGACATCAGCACCACCCAGATCTACACCCACGTCCATCAGACCAGGCTGAGGGCACTCTACGATCAGCTCCATCCCCGATCGTGATTCGCTCGGGGTGGGTCCCCGCGCCGCAGGCTCCCCCGGAGCCTGCTCTGCGACCCACCAGGTCGCGAGATCTACACCCATGTCCACCAGACCCGGCTCCGCGCCCTCTACGACCAGATGCATCCCCGCGGCGGGGGATGAGCCGCCTCAGAGCTGCGTGAGGAGGACGCCGCCGAGCACCAGCACCGCGCCCACGGCGAAGGCCGGCGTGATGGCCTGCCCGTAGAAGATCCAGGCCAGGATGGCCGTGGCCACGGGTTGCCCGTTGGTGGCGATGGCCACGCGGCTGGGCTCCTTCATGGACAAGGCGTGGAACCACAGCAGGTACGACACCACGCTGGTGATGAGCCCCAGATACACCAGGCCGATCCAGGCCATGGGTGGAACGGCGGCGAGCGCCAGGTGCGGCAGGCCGAAGAGGCCCATGGGCGCGAAAATCGCGAGGCCGAACAGGATGGACAACGTGGTGGCCCGCTGAGCGCCGTGCTTCTGGACCAGGGGTCGGCTCATCACGGTGTAGCCCGCCCAGGCGATGACCGCCACCAGGACCATGAGGTCCCCCAGGATCCAGTGGGGCGGCAGCGTTCCGCCAGCCTTGCCCGAGAAGAGCACCACCACCCCGGAAAAGGCCAGGGCCAGTCCGGCGAGCTTGCGCGGCCCCGGCCGCTCCTGTCCCCGGGCCCAGGCCAGCAGCAGCACCACGGTGGGCGTCAGCGCGTACATCAGCGCCGCGTGGGAGGGGAGTGTCAGGGCCAGGCCTCCCAGGAAGGCGATCTGGTTCAGGGCCACGCCCAGGAACCCGGCCCAGAGATAGGCGCGCCATTCGGCCTTCGCTACGGGCCAGAGCTCCAGCCCCCGGATCCGTGCCAGCAGCAGGAACCCCGCCCCGGCGATGAGGAACCGGAAGAGCCCCAGGGCCAGGGTCGGCATGGCGTCCGCGGCGGTTTTCCCCAGGAGGAAGGTTCCGGCGGAAATGAAGGTGTGCAGCCCCATGATGGCGGCGAAGCGGAGGTTGCGATGGCCCATGCCCCAAGCATGGCACCTGCCGCGGCCCAACTGGGCGGTGGACCGCTCCCGCTCGAATGGGGGATGATGGGCCAGGAGTCCCCTACCCATGGCCGTGACGAAGACCCCCCGAAAGAAGCCCCTGACCGCCGCCCCCGCGGAAGAACCCAAGCCCGTCAAGGCCAAGGCCGCCCCTGCCAGGAAGGCCGCGGCGAAGAAGGCCGACGCGGTGGAACCCAAGGTGAAGGCCGCCAAGGGCGCGGCGAAGGGCAAGGCCGCCAAGGCCGTGGAACCCGAACCCTTGGCCGCCCCGGCCCTGCCGGAGCCCAAGCCCATCGAGAAGCAGGCCACCGCCGCCGAGGTATCCCGGCTGGTCGATGCGCTCCTGGCCGCCATCCGGGAGGGCCGCGCCGTGGAGTTCATCTTCGCGGACACGGACGCCAACGCCCCCCGCACCTTCGAGCCCCGGCAGCTGACCTTCGACGCCCTCAGCCAGGCCTGGTACGTCTGGGGCTGGGACCGCCGCTACAACGCCGAGCGCCATCACCGCGTGGACCTGCTGGCCGAGGTGAACGAGGTCGAAGGCGCGGGCCGGGCGGCCCAGGGCCCCTATCCCGAGGGCACCCCCGCCAACCAGATCGGCGGCTGGCTGGGCGGCGAAGCCATCGCCGTGAAGGCCACCCTGCTCAAGCAGTGGGTGTTCGCGGTGAAGCAGGCCCCTCCCGCCTTCCCCCACTTCAAGCTCGAGGAGCAGGGCGACGGCCAGGCCCTCGTGACCTTCTCGGCCACGGATCTCCGCGCCATCGCCCGCTGGGCCATGCAGTTCGGCGACGGCATCCAGGTGCTGGAACCCGCCCGCCTGGTGGATCGCATCAAGCAGGTGGGCGCCGTCTGGGCCGGCCGGGAGCGCCAGTCCGCTCCAGCCCCGGCCCCCGCCCCCAAGGCTGCGCCCCGGCACGAGCCGGAGCCCCGTCGCTCCGAGCCCCGCCACCACGCGGAATCCAAGCCCGAAGCCAGGCCGGAATCCCGTCCCCACCGCGAGCCGCGCCACGAGCGCGAACGGGACGAAGCCCCCAAGGCCAAGCCCGGCAAGGTGGAAGTCATCCGCTTCGACCGCCTCTGATCGCCGCTCCGGTCAGGGTTTGGAACCTTCCAGCTTCCAGCCCCGCCGGCCGGGCCAGAATCCATGGGACTGGCCCAGGACGTTGAAGGCCACGCCCTTGAGCCGGTTGTCCACCAGCACCCGCGCCAGGTTGTAGTTCAAGGGGATCACGGGCTTGTCGCGCCAGATGATCTCGGACAGCTTCAGGTAGATCCTCCGGCGGGCCACCGGATCCAGCGTGTGCCGCCCCTCGTCGAAGAGCCGGTCCACCTCGGGATTCAGGTAGCCGCTCACATTCGCCCCAGTCCGGTAGCCATCCCGGGTGAAGAGGGGGCTGTCCACATCTGGATCGAGGGCCACAGCCCAGCCGTAGGACCAGAGGTCCCCCTCGTGGCGGGCGGAGGTTTCCGTGAGCGACTCGAAGGTCAGCTGCCGGACCTCGATGCGCATCCCCACCCGGGCCGCCTGTTCTGCGAGCAGTCGAACGGGGGTGCGGGTGACGGCAACGGCCTGCTCGTAGGCCACCAGCTGGAGCCTGCGCCCCTGTCGGTCCTGCCGGATCCCATCCGGCCCCAGACGCCAACCCGCGGCATCCAGGATGGTCGAAGCCCGGTGGGAGTTGGGAAGTGGTCTCGGCGTGGGATCGTGGGCCCAGCTCTCGGGCGGCCAGAACGACGATGCCAGCCGGGTGGGGAAGAACCTCCGGGCCCTCGCGAATTCCTGCCAGGGCACCAGCTCTGCCAGGGCCTGCCGCAGGGCCAGCTCCCCGAGCAGGCTGCGCTTCGGGTCGCAGTTCAGGAAGAAAGCGCCGAAGGCGGCCTGGGGCACCGCGTGGGCCTGCAGGCGCCCTTCGCCGCGGACCCCCTTCCGCACCAGGTAATGGGAGAGCCCGCCGGTCAGGGCGTAGTGGTAGCGCCCCTCCAGAACCGCCGGGATCATGGCCTTCTCCAGGGCGGGATCCGTGAACTCGAAGGCGGGCCACAGGCCCGGGTGGGCCCCCCGATAGCCGTCCCAGCGTTCGACCCGCAGATGCTTCGTGGTGGCCCGGCCCACCACCCGGTAGGGACCCGAGCCCACAGGCTGGAAATTCACGGCGGCGGCCTGGGGTTTCGCGCCCACCTGGTAGTGCCGGCGAGGCACGGGGACGAAGCTGTACAAATCCGACAACAGGGCCCCGCGGGGCCGGGCCAGGCGGATCCGCACCTGCAGGGGGCCTTCGGCCACCAGGCTGTCCAGGCTGGCCACGCCGCCCACCGTATCCGCCACCGCACGGACCTGGGGCAGACGCAGCGTCCGCCAGGTGAAGACCAGGTCTTCGGCCTCAATGGGACTGCCGTCGTGCCAGGTCATGCCCGGCCGGAGCTGGAGCAGCACCTCGCGTCCGCCCTTCAGGACCGTCCAATCCTTCAGCAGGCCCGGAATGAACTGGCCCTTGGCATCCATGTCCACCAGGCGGTCGAAAATCAGGTCGACCGCCTCCATGTCCGTGTCCCGGGACATGAGCAGCGGGTTCAGCGTGGTCCATTCGTCCATGGCCACGCGGATGGGTTCCTCCGCGCGGAGGGCGCAGAGCAGGAGCATCGGGAGTAGAAGGGAGCGCCAGCGCATCGTGCCCCCTCCATCGGCCAACCCGGGGGCGGGCTGTAATCTACTGCATGGATGCGGTCTCCACCAGCTCCACCAGGGCCTCCGCCATGCGCTGCCCGGCCCTCGGGGGATTCTCCACCACCGTCCCCACCAGCTTCTGCGCCCCGCCCGGCTGGGTGGCGAAAAGGTAGAAGGTCGGAACCCGCGCCACCTTCTGGGCCGGACAACCCGCGGGCCACTGGGCCGCGGGAGCCTGCTTGTCCCGGTAGACGCCCAGGTAGTGGACCTCGATGAAGGGATTGGGTTCCCCTTCCAGGGCCAGCAGATCCGGCAGCTGGTAATGGCTGTCGCCGCACCAGGAGCCGAACACCGCCACCAGGGTGAAGGGCCGCTGCACGGCCTTCCAGCGGGCCTTCAACCCTCCGGACAGGGGGGCCTTGGCCAGGGTGTCCCGGAAGATCGCCCGATGGGCGAGGATCTCCTGGGCCGTCGCCGGTCCCAGCAGCAGGGGCAGCTTGTCCTTGGGATCACAGGAGAGGCCGCCGGGCTGGGCCGGGGGGATGGGGGGGGGGATGGGCGGCGTCTGGGCCAGGGCGCCCAGGGTTCCGAGGGCCAGGATGGCGGCTTTCATGGGATTCTCCTGGGTCCAGTGTAGCGATGCGATAAACTTGACTCGTTTGCTCAAGAATACTAACCTGGAACCTGGAGAACCGCCGTGAAGATCTCGGCCCGAGGCAGGTACAGCATGCAGGCCCTGTTCGACCTGGCCCACCACAGCCACGGCCAGCCGGTGCCCCTGCATGTGATCGCCGAGCGCCAGAAGCTCTCCCTGCCCTTCCTCGAGCAGATCTTCAACAAGCTCAAGAAGGCCGGTGTCGTGGCCAGCGTGCGCGGCCCCAAGGGCGGCTACATCCTCACGCGGCCCTGCAACCAGGTGAGCGTGGGCGAGATCCTGCGCCTCACGGACAGCAGCTTCTACGCCGTGGCCAAGGAGGATCCCAAGGCCGCCAGCAAGATCCTCATGGCCGATGAGCGCATGAGCCGCATGCTCTGGAACCGNNGACGTCCAGGGCCAGCTGGTCCGCGGCGAGCGCAAAGCCTGCGGTGTGATGTAAGGCCGTGAGCAATCCCTGCGCCCTGCCCAGCCTGGCCCTGCCGCCCACCGAGGCTGACCTCAAGACCCTGCCCCGGCTGGAGAAGAAGCTCGCCCGCCGCGTGGGCGAAACGAACGCGGCCTACAGGCTGATTGAAGACGGCGACCGCATCCTGGTGGCCGTGAGCGGCGGCAAGGACTCCTGGGCCCTGCTGGACGTGCTGGAGCGGCTGCGCAAGCGGGCCCCCGTGGCCTTCNNCTGCCCTGCATCATCTGCTCGCGGCTGCGGCGCGGCGTGCTGTATTCCTTCGCCAAGCAGCACGGCTACACGAAGATCGCCCTGGGCCACCACCTGGACGACCTCATCGAGACGCTGCTCATCAACCTCTTCTTCGAGGGCCGCCTCAGCACCATGCCCCTGCGCCTGGTGAGCGACGACGGCGCCAACACCGTCATCCGGCCCCTGGGCACCTGCGAGGAGAAGGATCTCCAGCGCTACGCCTGGCTGCGGGGCTTCCCCATCGTGCCCTGCGGCTGCCCCCTCTGCGGGTGCTCCAGCCTGGAAAGCCGCCGCAAGCAGGTGAAGGAGCTCATCGGTTCCATGGAAGCCAGCATCCCCCGCCTGAAGGCATCGATGCTGGGCGCCATGGGCAACGTGAAGCTGAGCCACCTGCTGGACCTGAACCTCGGGGCCCTGCACGCCAAGGGCGTGGACGAGGCCGTGGAGCGGCTGGGCTAGGACAGGCTCAGCCACAGCCCCTTGAGGTAGAACCCCTCGGGATGGTTGAGCGCGTAGGGGTGGTCCGCGGGCTGCCCCAGATGGGCCAGGACACGGGCTTCGCGGCCCGCCTCCAGCAGGGCCGTCCACACGGCCTCCTGGAAGCGCAGGCGGTCCAGGTGCTGGCTGCAGGAGAAGACCCACAGCATCCCGCCGGGGGCCGTGGCGCGGGCCCCCAGGCGGAAGACGTCCTTGTAGGCCTTGAAGGCCTTGTCCACGTCCTTGCGCTGCTTGGCGAAGGCGGGCGGATCCACGATGACGCGGTCCCAGGCCATAGGCTCCAGCGTGCGCATCAGCTCGAAGGCATCACCCTCCATGCGCAGGTGCGTGGCGGGATCCAGGCCGTTGGCGGCCCAGTCGCGGTCCGCCTGGTCCAGGGCCGGGGCGCTGATGTCGAGGGTGGCCACTTCCGATGCCCCGCCCAGACCGGCGTGGAGGCTGAAGCCCCCGGTGTAGCCGAAGGCGTTGAGCACGCGCTTNNGCCCTCCCGGACCGTGACGGGGCCGCTGAGGCTGCCCTTGAGCAGGCGGTTCACGGGATCGAGGCCCTCCTCCCGCCGGCCGGACTGGCTGCGCTCCACGAAAGCGGTGATGCCTTCGCGCTTGCCGAGCTCGAAGAGGATGGGCCACCACAGGTCGCGCAGCACCTCCAGGCCCGCCGTGCCCACCTGGAGCACCAGGGCCTGGGCGTAGCGGTCCACCACCAGGCCCGGCAGGCCGTCGCCTTCGCCGAAGATCCACCGGCAGCCGCCTTCGGGATCCCAGAGGCCCAGGTCTTTGCGGAGGGCCAGGGCCGATTCGAACCGCGACCGGAAGAAGGCCTCATCCAACGGCGCGTCCTCGAAGCGGAACAGCCTTGCCGCCAGGGGGTTCGCGGGACTGGCGGTGCCCACGCCCAGCACCTGGCCGGAATCGTCCGCCAGCCGCACCAGGGCGGCCTCCGAAGGTTTCGCCAGGGCGCCGGAGTAGACCCAGGGATGGCGCTTGGAAATCAGCGCCTCCTTGCCGGGCTTCAGGCGGAGCAGGGGGTAGGGCCAGCGGGGAGTGCTCATGGATCCAGGGTAGCTTGTTACCCTCGAAGGATGCGCCGATCCGCCCTGCTCGCCCTCCTGCTCGCCCTCCTGCCGCTCCGGGGCCGCCCTGCGGAACCGCCGCCCGTGTTGATGATCAGCGCGGACGGCCTGGCCGCGGACCAGTTCACCGCCCGCGCCATGCCGAAGCTCTGGGCCCTCTCCAAGGAGGGCCGCCGGGGCGCGGGCCTGCCCCCCTTCCCCGCCACCACCTACAACGGCCACGCCACGCTGGCCACGGGCTGCTGGCCCGAACACCACGGCGTGGTGGCGAACAGCTACCGCGACCCCGCCACGGGGAAGATGATCCCCATCGCCCACCACATTGAAGACCTGCAACGGGAGCCCCTCTGGGTGGCCGCCACCCGCAGCGGCGTCCGCACCGCGGTCTACCACTGGGTGGGCGCCACGGGCCCCTGGGAGGGCGTCGTGCCCTGGCGCATGGCGAGCTTCGCGCCGGGCCACCCGGACGCCGAGGCTCTGGCCTTCAGCGAAGCGGCCCTGGGGGACGGCGCCCGTCTCGTCATGACCTACCTGTCCGGCACCGATGGCGAAGGCCATGTCCAGGGCCCCCAAAGCGCCGGGACCCGGGCCAAGCTGGCGCGCCTGGACGACGAGCTGGCGCCCTGGCTGCGGCGTCTGCTGGCAGCCCACCCCGGCCTGCGGGTGATCCTCACCGCCGACCACGGCATGGCACCCATGCGCCGCCGCGTCCACATGCCCTCCCTTCTGGACGGCATCCCCTGCGACCTGGTCGCCCACGGCGGCAGCGCCTACGTCTACCTGCGCCATCCGGGCGATGCCGCCAAGGCCCTTGGACGCCTGCGCAAAGCCGGGTTGAAGGCCTGGACCCGGGACCGCGTGCCCGCTCGCCACCACCTGTCGGGCAACCCGCGCGTGGGTGATCTGGTGGCGCTGGCGCCCGAAGGACAGTGGCTGTCCAAGGCCCGCTCCAGCCGTGAGGAGGCCGCGGAGTGGCATGGCCGCCAGGGGGCCCATGCCTACTCGGCCGATACCCGGGCCATGCACGCCTGGCTGGTGGTCCTGGGCGCGGGCCGCGGCCCTCTGGGAGCCGTCCCCCTCTGGGACCTGGCTCCCACAGTGGCCGCCTGGCTGGACATCCGGTGGGCCCAGGCTCCGGACGGCCGGCCGGTGGACGCGCTGCTCCCCGGGCGCTGAATCCCTAAGTGATCAGCACCAGCAGCACCTGGGCCAGGACGATCTTGAGGATGGTGGCCAGTGGGTAGACCGTGGCGAACCCCACGTTGGGCAGGTCGTTGCCGGTGTGGTGGTTGGCGTAGCCCAGCACCACGGGCTGGGTGTGGGTGCCCGCCAGGATGCCGAACATGATGTTGAGCGGGATGCCGAACAGCTTGTAGCCCAGCAGCATGGTCAGGGAGTCCGCCACGAAGCAGACCAGGAAGGCCGCGCCCAGGAACAGGGGCAGCACGGAGGCGTCCTTCGAGACGATGGCGCGGAAGCCTTCGCCGGAGATCACGCCGATGCCCGCCGCGAACAGCACCAGGCCGAACTGGCGGATGGTGTGGTTGGCGCTGTAGGGGAAGTTCCACACCAGGGGGCCGATGCGGTGGAAGCGGCCCAGGATGAGGGCCACCGCCAGGGGCCCGCCCGCGAAGCCCAGCTTGAAGATGATGCCGTGGCCCAGGGGGATGGGCAGCTGGCCCAGGGCCAGCCCCGCTGCCAGGCCCATGGCGAAGGTGAGGAAGCTGACCTCGCTGAGGTCGCGGTAGCTGTCCCCGAAGAACGCCTCGATGGCCTCGATGTTGTCCCGGCGGGTGGTGACGCGCACGCGGTCGCCCAGCTCCAGCACCGTGTCGCCGTCCGGCACGAACCAGAGATCGCCCCGGCGGACGCGGGTGATGATGGCCTGGTGCTTGTTCACCAGATCGAGCCTGCCGAGGGGAACGCCCACCACGTCCGGGTGCGACACGAAGACCCGGGTGGCATCCAGGGCGCTCTGGTCGCGGTCCAGCTCCACATGGCTGCGCTCCCCGATGAGGGCCTGCACCTGGGCCAGGTCGTCTGGCGAGCCCACCACCGTCACCAGATCATCCAATTTCAGGCGGAATTCCGGCCCCGGCAGCAGCAGCTCCGCCTTCCGCAGCACCCGCCCGAAGACCACCTGGAAGCGGCCCGCCGCGCGGATCTCGCGCTTGGTCAGGGACTCGGCTTCGGGCTTCGTCACGCGCACGGTCCAGACCTCCAGCTTCTGGTGGCCCGCCTGATAGTCCTTGAGGCCGTCCGCCTCCGCCCGCAGATCCACGCGGAAGACCTTCGAGCTGACGAGGATGATCAGCATGGGCACCAGCACGCCGATGGGGTAGGCGATGGCCGAAGCCACGGTGGGCTGGGCCAGCTCCACGGGGCCCGCCCCCAGCGACTTCACGCGCTCGATGACGCCGGCCAGGGCGGGCATGTTGGTGAAGCTGCCCGTGAGCAGGCCCGCCGCGTAGCGGGCGTTGAAGCCCATGGCCTTGGCCAGCACCACCACGAAGGCCGTGGAGGTGAGCATCACCAGGAGGACCACGGCGTTCTTCTTCATGCCCTCGCGGCTGAAGGCGGCCCAGAAGCTGTGGGAGATGGACAGGCCCATGCCGTAGACGAACACCGCCAGGCCCAGTTCGTAGACCAGCTTCATCTCCTTGGAGATGTCCTTCTTCAGGCCGGGGTCCAGGCCCGGCGCCATGACCAGCGCCCCCAGGGCGATGCCCGCGAAGAGGATGCTGGCGATGCCGAATGAAGCCCCCGCGATGCGGATCTTGCTGATGGGATAGCCCAGGGCCACCACTGCGAAGAGCATCAGGAGCGGATTGTGCGCGAAGAAGAAGAGGATGTGCTCGAGCAAGGGTCCCTCCACGCAGCGGGGAATCAGGGGGTCATGTCAATCGCTTGATGGCCGCCGCCAGGGCCTCCACCTCGCTGGTCTGCACGTCGGGGAGCATCGAAAAGCGAAGCACCGATCGGGCGTCGTCCAAACCATACCCCAAGGTCATGATCGCGTGGCTGGGTTTTACCGCCCCGCTGTGGCAGGCGCTGCCGGTGCTGACGGCGAAGCCCGCCAGGTCCAGGGCGGCGTGCAGAGCCTCGCCATTCCGGCCCCGGAACAGGAGACAGCTGGTATTGGGCAGGCGCGGTGAGCCCAGGCCGATGACCTCGATGTCGCGGTCCCAGGATGTGACTTCGGTCTCGAATGCATCGCGCACCGTCGCCAGCGAGGCGTTCATGCTTTGACGTTCCGTCAAATGGCGCACGGCCGCCGCCAGGCCCAGGATGGCCGGCAGATCCTCGGTACCGCCGCGGCGGCGGCGTTCCTGCGGGCCATCCATCAGGGCCTCCCAGGGCAGGCCCGGCCGCATCCACAACAGGGCCGCGCCCCGGGGACCACCCACCTTGTGACCGCTGAACACGGCGGCATCGCAACCCGACAGGTCCACGGACACCTTGCCCCAGGCCTGGCAGCA
>DPRT01000117.1:14567-16708 GCA_003538615.1 Holophagaceae bacterium
CGGAACCGCGCCCGCTGGCCCTCCCGGTGGGTGCTGGTGGGGTTGGCCCAATCCTCCGCCATGGCCCGCTGCACCACCTCCACCACCTCGGGATGGGGCGGTGTCGTGGCGTTGGCATCGAAGTAGAGGCGCGGCATGGCTCCAATGTACTCTGGGACCATGCCCCAATCCCTTTCCGGCAAGCTCGTCGTCGCCATCTCCTCCCGGGCCCTCTTCGATTTCGAGGAGGAGAACCGGGTCTTCGAGGAATCCGACGACCGGGCCTATATGGAACTCCAGCTGTCACGGCTGGATGTGCCCGCCCAGCCCGGCGTGGCCTTCCCGCTGGTGAAGAAGCTGCTGGCCTTCAACACCGATGGCGAGAACCGCGTGGCCGTGGTGATCCTCTCCCGCAATGATCCTGTGAGCGGCCTGCGGGTCTTCCGCAGCGCCCAGGAATCGGACCTCCAGCTGGAGCGGGGCGTCTTCACCCGGGGCCGCAATCCCTACCCCTACCTCACCTCCCTGGGGGCGAACCTCTTCCTGTCGGCCAAGGAGGACGATGTCCGGGCCGCCCTGAACGCGGGCTTCGCCGCCGCCCGGGTCTACCCCGACAGCGCCATGGCCGCGGACCGCCACCCGGACGAGATCCGCATCGCCTTCGATGGCGACGCGGTGCTGTTCAGCGACGAGGCGGAGCGCGTCTATGCCTCCGGCGGGCTGAAGGCCTTCCAGGCCCACGAGATCGAGCGGGCCGGCGTCCCNNTTCCTGCGGGAGTTCGAACCCGACTTCTTCTTCGACGATCAGACAGGCTACTGCGACACCGCCGCCAAAGTGGGGCCCACGGGGCACGTGGTCAGTGGCGTGAAGAATGAAGGAGGCGCTTCGAGCTAGACGCTCGGCTGGACTCGGGACGCTGCGCGTTCCGAGGAGGGTAAAGCCTCTCGCTTGACAAGTTGTCAACCATGCTCCAGAGGCTGGCCGCCCCGAGGCCCGCCTCTGGAGCCGCCACGGCTAGACTTGAGCGAACGGAGGAATCATGTCCCGCAGGCTGGTGGAGTGTGTGCCGAACATCTCGGAAGGCCGGGATGCCGCGAAGATCAAGCAGGTGGTNNGACGTGACGCCCTTCGTGCCCGTGGAGGGCGTGACCATGGAGGACTGCGCAGAGCTGGCGCGCCGCCTGGGCGCCCGCGTGGCCGCCGAGCTGGCCATCCCCGTCTACCTCTACGAGGCCGCCGCATCGCGGCCCGAGCGCCGCAACCTGGCCGAAGTGCGCCGGGGCGAGTACGAAGGCCTGGAGAAGAAGCTCCAGGATCCCCAGTGGCAGCCTGATTTCGCGGCCCCCTACAACGCCCAGGCCGGGGCGGCCATCATCGGTGCCCGGGAATTCCTCGTGGCCTACAACGTGACGCTGAACAGCGCCGACAAGGCCCACGCCACGGACATCGCCTTCGAGCTGCGCGAGAAGGGCCGCGTGGCCCGCCGCGGGCGCGTGAAGCCCTACTACCAGGCCGGCGAGCTGATCTTCTACGCGGAAGGCAGCTTCCCCTGCGGCAACTGCGATTTCACCGGCGCCACCTTCCAGGAGACCGTGGATCACTGCGCCAGCGCGCACGGCTACAACCTCCCCGCCCTCATGCGCCTGAACGATGTGGACCCCGCCAGCCCCGTGGGCCAGAAGGTGCGCCGCCGGGGCATCTACAGCCACTGCAAGGCCATCGGCTGGTACGTGGACACCTATCGCCGCGCCCAGATCAGCGTGAACCTCACGGACTACAAGCAGACCGCGCCCCACACGGTGCTGGAGGAGGCCCGTCGCCTCGCCGCCGAGCGCGGCCTGGTGGTCACGGGCAGCGAGATCGTGGGCCTGGTGCCCTTCCAGTGCCTGCTGGCCTCGGGCCGCCACTACCTGAAGGCCATGGGCAAGTCCACGGGCGTGCCCACCGGGGACATCCTCCAGACCGCCGTGTTCTCCATGGGCCTGAGTGATGTGGCGCCCTTCGAGGTGGAGAAGAAGGTGCTGGGCCTGCCCACCTACGACCCGAAGTCCCTGGTCGCCATGCCCGTCCACGCCTTCACGGACGAGGTCAGCCGCGACACGCCGGCCCCCGGCGGCGGCTCCATCGCGGCCCTGGCGGGCAGCCTGGGCGCGGCCCTGGC
>DPRT01000015.1 GCA_003538615.1 Holophagaceae bacterium
GAGGGTGATGGAGGTCAGAGTCGCCGTGGATGCTGGCGGAGGCGAGGACGGGGCGGAGCTGCCTCCGCCGCCCCCGCCGCAGGCCATCAACAGGACGGCCGCAAGGCAGGCGCCCAGGGCCCGGAGGGGTCTGCTCCGGCGCAGGGCGGGCGATGGGGAGGGAGCGTGGATGTTGGGCATGGTGACCTCCAGAGAGTCGTCTGAAGGTTGGCCANNGACCGGGCCCAGGTCCGAGGGGCCAGGTTCCAACCACATTCCATTTGACCGGATGGATCCCCTAGACTGGGGCCACCCCACCGGAGCCCCATCTGAGCGCCAACACGCCCAACCTCTTTCTCGACCCCCAGAGCCGGGAGCCGGTCTACCTCCAGATCGCCCATGCCCTCATGCACGAGATCCACCGCAACCGGATGCGGCCGGGGGATCCGCTGCCTGGATACCGGGTCCTGGGAGTCCGCCTTGGCGTCAGCCGCAACACGGTGATGGCCGCCTACCACGAGCTTCAGGCGGAGGGCTGGGTTGTCTCCACGCCCGGTGAAGGGAGCGTGGTCGCGCCCCATCCGCCATCCCGGATGCCTGGAGGATCGGATAAATCGGAAGCGCCGGAGGCTGCCGCCGCCATGGGATTCGACCTGTCTCCGGGGATCGATGCGGAAGTGCGGAAGGGTTCCCCGAGCCTCCTGAAGGTCGCCAGCGGCCTGCCGGATCCCCGGCTGCTTCCGGGAGCGGAGCTGGCCCGGGCCTACCGCCGCGCGCTTGTCCTCAACCGCCAGCAGAATCTCGAACTGGAGGATCCCCAGGGCCATCCCATGCTGCGGGACTCGTTGGCCCGGATGCTGCGCGACGCCCGGGGCATCAAGGCCTCCCCGGAGAATATCCTGGTGACCCGGGGCAGCCAGATGGCCCTTTTCCTGGTGGCCCAGGCCCTGCTCGCCCCGGGCGACGTGGTGGCCGTCGAGGCCCTGGGCCAGCCCGACACCTGGGAGGCCTTTGCCCGGGCCGGGGCGCGCTGTCTGCCCGTGCCCCTGGATGAAGAGGGCCTGAGGGTCGGGGCCCTGGACCAGCTGGCCCAGTCGGAGCGGTTGCGGGCCGCGTTCGTCACCCCCCTGCGCCAGTACCCGACGCTCGTGCAGCTTTCCCCGGAACGGCGCACACGTCTGATGGCGCTGGCCGAGACCCATCGTTTCGCGGTGATCGAGAACGACCAGGACAGCGAGTTCCTCTTCGAGGGCCGCCCCCGGGCGCCGCTGGCGGCCGAGGATCCCGCCGGAGTGGTCATCCACGTGGGGACCCTCAGCAAGATCTTCAGCCCCAACCTCCGCCTGGGCTATGTGCATGGCCCGGCGCCACTCATCGCCCGGCTCCGCGCGTTGCGTCAGGCCCTGGATCGCCAGGGGGACATGGTTCTGGAGCGGGCCTTCGCCGAACTCCTTGATGACGGGGCCATCCACCGCCACCTCAACCGCATGCAGCAGACCTACCGGACCCGGCGCGATGCCCTGTGCCGGGCGCTGCAGCGATCCCTGGGGGAGGACCTGTCCTTCCGTGTTCCTGAAGGCGGGCTGGCGCTCTGGGCCAAGGTGAGGGAGGGCGTGGACGTGGACCGCTGGGCCGCCCGCGCCCTGGAGCATGGCGTCGCCTTCCAGCCTGGGCGCCGCTTTGCCTTCGACGGCGGTCCGGTCCAGCATCTGCGGTTGGGCTTCTCGAACTATCCGGAGTCCGATCTTGAGGAGGTCGCCCTCCGCATGCGTGCCGCGCTGGCGGAGGATCGATGAGTCTGCTGCTGACGGTCCTGGATGGCCGCATCACCCTCAGGGGCCTCCTGGGAGCCGGGGGCATGGGGGAGGTCCACCGGGCCTGGGATGCGGGACTCGAACGCCCCGTGGCCGTGAAGTTCGTGCGGAGCGCGGATCCGAAGGAGGCCGACCGGCTGCTCCTGGAGGCCCGGCTCCAGGCCCGGGTGGAGCACCCGAACGTGGTGCGGGTGCACGACACGGGCACCCTGAACGGCCGCCCCTGCATCCTCCTCCAGCTGGTCGAGGGGAAGACCTTCGCGGACCTGGATGCCGGCACCGATTGGCGGTTGAAGGTCAGCCTGGCGGCCCAGGCGGCCCGGGGGCTGGGCGCCGCGCACCGCCAGGGCCTCGTCCACCGGGACGTGAAGCCCGCCAACCTCCTGGTGGAGGCCTCACGGGAAGGGCTCCAGGCCCTCCTGTCCGATTTCGGCCTGGCGCGGGATGACGAGGGCGGCCTCACCCGGTCGGGCCTGCTGATGGGCACAGTGGATTTCATGGCCCCGGAGCAGGTGGCGGGCCTCTCCCCCGTGGATTTCCGGGCCGACATCTATGGGCTCGGCGCCACCCTCTACGCGGTGCTGGCGGGCCGTCCGCCCTTCCGGGATACAGCCGGTCCCACCGCAGAAGGACGGAGCACGCGGGACCTCCATGGCGCCACACCGGAAGGGGAGCTGCATCCCGGCGATCTGCTGCGGCGGGTGCTGGAGGAGGACCCCCGCTCCCTCGCCTCCGCTGTTCCGGGCCTGCCCCGGGACCTGGCCACGGTCGTGGCCAAGGCCATGGAAAAGGATCCTGTCCAGCGCTACGCCACGGCCGAGGCCCTAGCCGACGATCTCGACCGCGTACTGCGCGGGGAGCCCATTCTTGCTAGCCCTGTGGGGTGGCTGGAGCGCGGAGGCAGGTGGGCTCGGCGGAATCCCCTTCCTGCGCGCGCCCTGGGCGCGGGCCTTCTCGCGGTGCTTGGCGCCATCGGGTTCGTCGCGTGGAGCAGCCGCCGTTCGACCATCGCTTCCCACGAGGCGGCGCAGGTGGGCGCGGAAGCCAAGGCGCTCGAGCTGCGCCTGCGGCTGGCCCACCTGGCCCCGGCCCACGACCTGAGGCCCGTCATGGCCAAAATCGATGCCAGCCTGCTGCACATGGACCAGCAGGACCGGGGACCGGCGTCGGGGGCCGTCGCCTATGCCCGGGGCCGGGTCCGGCTGGTTCTCGAGCGCCTGCCGGAGGCCCGCCGGGACCTTGAGGCGGCGCAGCGCCGGGGGTTCAAAGGCCGGGAGCTGGATGAGGCCCTGGGGTTGGTCTACGGCAAGCTCTACCAGCGCGACCTGCCGGCGGTGGAGGTCATCCAGGAGCCGGCCGCCCGGGAGCGACGGCTGGCCGAGCTGCAGCGCGAATTCAAGGGACCCGCGCTGGCGCACCTGGAGGCGGCCGGGTTGGATCCGGTCCTCAAGGCCCACATCGCCCTGCTCCATGGCCGCTATGAAGAGGCTCGGAACTGGGCTCTTACCGCCCGACAGATGGATGCGGAACGGACGGATGGCACCCTGCTGGCGGCCCAGGTCTGGGAGCGGGAGGGGAATGACGCCTTCAACCGGAAAGATCCCGACCGGGCCCTGGTGTGCGCCCGGGAAGGAACCCGGGTGGCCAAGAACCTGATGGAAGACCTGCGCAGCGATCCCGCGGTGCCCTTCATCATCGGGCGTTTGAAGGATCTGGAAGCGGTCGTCCTGGCCCAGCGGGGCGGCGACATCCGGCCATTGGCGGAGGAGGGTCTCTCCTACATCGACAAGGCCCTGGCGCTGAACCAGGACCTGGCCCCCCTCTGGCTGGCCAGGGTATCGCTGCTAGGTACCCTCGGCGTCGTGGACAACATGCAGGCCGACAGCGCCGGCATCCGCCATGCCGAGGAGATGGTGGCCGCCAGCAGGCGCGCCACCACCCTGTCCCCGGAATGGGGGGAGGCCCACATGCGCCTGGCCTGGTCCCACCAGAATCTGGGCAACAACCTGAACCAGCAGGGCCTGCCTAGCGGCTCCAACTACCAGGACGGCTACCGGGCGGCGATGGAGGCCTTCCGCCTTCAGTCCTGGAACCCGGACGCGCTGCTGATGGCCTTGACCAACATCAAGGGTGAGGTCAGCGCCAAAATGGATGACGGGCTGAATCCCAAGGAGGACATGGCCAAGCTCCAGGAACTCGCCAAGCAGTGGGAGGGTTTTCCGGGCGTGAGCCGGCTGCGGGCGTTGGGGATTTCGGCGGAGATTCCGATTCACCACGGACGTAGCGTCTGGATGGCGGGCGGGGACCCCGATCCGGTATTTGGCCGGGCCATGGCCGAATACCAGGAACTCATGAAGGCCGAGCCGGGGCAGGTGGGTCACCTTGCCAACTTTTGCTATGCGGCCTTTGAGCGCCTCAAGGCCCGGGGTTTCTCCGGGCGTCCCGGGGAGGACCTGATCCGGGAGGCCCTGCCCGGCCTCGAGGCGGCCATTCCCCACTATCCGGCCGTGCCCCTGCTGAAGGTCTGCAAGGCCCAGCTTTTGACCGCGCGGCTGCTGGCCCGGAGCCCGAGCATGGCCCTGGATCCTTCTCAGGTGGAAGCGGCCGGCAAGGCGGTCAGCGCCATGGAGGCCGCGCTCAAGCATCCCGCCGTGGGGGAAATTCGTGGCTGGTTCCGGCTGGCCCAGGCCGAGGCGGGATCCCGGGTCCTCGCCAGGCAGGCTCTGGCGGACTTCACCGAAGCCAGCCGCAGTATGCCGGTGATCCGGTCGCCCAAGGTGGGCATGGTCCGCGCATACCGCGCCCTGGGGACGGCGGTGGACCTGGACCGCGGGCTCAAGCTGAATGAAGAGCTGCTGAAAACCTCTGCTGCGGCCGACCCCGAGCCCTTGCTGCTGCAGGCCGTGCTCCTTAGGGATCTCGGCCGGGTGGAGGAGGCGGAGCGCTGGCGCCAGAAGGCCCTCGCCGCGCAGCCCCTCCTTGCGGGTCATCCCCTGATGCGCGCGGCTGCGAGCACTTCGGCCCGTTGATCTTGTATTCAATCCATACGCCGCCTCCATAGATGACTTCATCGCATCGCAACGATTGGAGAGCTGGAATTCACTTGAATACCGTTGAGGCTTGATACCTAATTGAAAACCTTCTCGGGAGTTCGTCATGGATGCTGGTTTGCTTGCCTCTCTCTGTCTTGCATTGACTCTTTCAGTCCAGATGGCCATGCAGAGAGAAAACACAATGTAATAGGGTTGTTTTCATCGTGGGGTCTGGCCGGGAGGGTGGCGTTGCCCTCACTCACAGGCGAACCTTTTGGGCACGGTGTACTTATCCAAATTAGGGGGGCGAAGCAGGGCGGGTCTGGTCCTGTCGGCCTGAGACTCCCCAGGCCGACAGGGAGATATTCAAGTGGGCGATGCGGGCGAGCCGCTCGCTTGGCCGTGGGCTTTGGGTGCAATTGCCGCGAAGGTGGACCGATTTCCCCCCTCCCGCCGGTGGCCCACCTCCTTTCCTGAAACCGTGCCTGGGAGGCGAGAAGGCTGGGGCCGAGCCTGGGGATGGCCGCGGTCCATGCCGGGGCGCGCCCCCACCGCGGAGTCCCCATGCTCAAACCCCTCGCCCTCGCCACCCTGCTGCTCTGCGCCCCCGCCTCGGCCCAGGCCCCCACCACGCACCTGGGGGTGCCCGCCTCGGAGCTGGTGGCCCTGGATCTCGCCGTGCGGTGCGATCTCAACACCGGTGCGGAAACCCTGGATCAGGGCGTCTACCAGAACGGCACCTGGTCGTTCCAATCGGGCGCGAAGCCGTTCCGTGTGCCCAAGGGCCGCACGCTCATCATCACGGATGCCCAGGCCTGGGTGCTGCATGAGCCGGGGACTGGAACTCCCGCCTCCCTCGAGCTGCTGCTGGAGCACTCCGCATCCGGCTACTCCGGCAGCATGGCCCTCTTCACGTTCGCGGACATCCCCGCCAACGCCATGGGGGTGAAGCGCCAGACCTGGACCAGCGGCTTCATGGTGCCCGAGGGCATGACCGTGAGGATCTGGGCCCAGCAGTTCTATCCCAAGAGCCTGATGTCCATGGCCCGCATCGTCCTGCATGGCTACTACCTCTGAGGCATCCATGCGCCATCCCCTGATCTCCGGCACGCTGCTCTGCTGCCTGGCCGCCTGTGGCGGTGGCGGTGATGTCACCACCCAGGCCCAGGTCCCAGCCCCTCCGCCAGCCCCGGCCTGGCAGGCGCCCGTGGATCTCGCCGCGTCCAGCTACATGGGTGGCGCCCTGCTGGCGGGGGACGGGAAGGGCGCCGTCCTCGCCGCCTGGATGCGGACCGGCGTCGATGCCGGGGGCACGCCCTACTGGGAGCAGGTGGCGGCCCGCCTGCGCGCCGACGGCACCTGGGAGGCCCCCCAGGCGCTGGACGGGGCCAGCGGCATCAACGGCCTCCAGTTCCCCGTGGCGGCCCTGGATGCCCGGGGGAAGGGCTTCATCGCGTGGTTCGACGCCGTGCCCCGCAGCACCGCCACGCGCCTCCGGACGGTGCCGGTGGATCTGGGATCCACCACGCCCTTCGGCACCCGGACCACCGCCCTGACGGTGGATCTGAAGGCTCCCGCGAACCTCCACCTGGCCACCGGCACTGATGGCAGCGCCCTCGCCGCCTGGTCGGGCCTCCGCACGGACACCAGCCTGGGGGCGGATTTCGCCACTGTCCAGGCCGCCCGCCTCGAGGCGGGCGGGGCCTGGGGCATCCCCCAATCCCATCACCTGAACATGTACTCGAGCCAGTTCCTCCATGACCTGGCGGGCGATGGCCGGGGGGCCTACACGCTCGACTTCTCCACGGGCGACGATGCCTGGGTGGAGAACGAGGCCGTGGATTATGTCCAGGGCGCCAGCGCCGCAACGGCCATCGCCGGGTGGGGGCCTCTCTCCCAGCAGGCCCTTCCCACCGGGCATCCTCCCGTCTGGTCCCTGGATGCGGAGGGCCGCCTGGAGACCTGGCTGCTCTATGGCGTGGCCGGGGAGGGGGACGCCCAGCGCCAGGCCTGGCCCCGCAGTCGCGCCGCCTCCGGCGCCTGGACCGTGGGGGACAAGGTGAGCCTGCCCCTGCCCGCCCAGAACCTGATCGCCTTCCGCGAGGCCGGGGGCACGGGATGGATGGCCGGGCTGGGGTCCGAAGGCCTGTGGGTGGCGCCCCTGTCCGGCGTGGCGCCCGGCACGCCCCGGACGCTCCTGCCGAGGCCCACCACGACCGAGGTCTTGGTGGGCACCCGGGATGCCTCGGGCCGTCCGGCCCTGCTGTGGATCCAGCGCGGCGCCGGCGGCGTCCATGAAGGGATCGGATTCTCCCGCTGGGATGGCGCTGCCTGGACGGCTCCGGCGATTCTTCCAGGAACGGCCGGGAAGACCATCCAGCGCCTGTTCGCCGTGCCAGGCCTCACGGGCCTCCTGGCGGGGTGGGTGGAGGTGGGCGATCGCGTCCTCCTGTTCCGCACCGCGCTTTGGAAGTGAAGGCGGCCGGGCGGCCCACCCCCTTTCCCGAAAGCGTGCCTGGGCCCGGCGGGTGCGGGGCGGCACCTTCAACCCAGCCCTGAGGTCTGCCATGAGCCGACGATTCCAGCTTCTCCCCTGCGCCGCCCTCCTGTCGGGCCTCCTCGCCTGTGGCGGCGGGGGGGGCGGAGGGAGCACGACCGCACCGCCGGCCGCAGCGGATTTCAGCCTCCAGGTGACACCCGCCAACCTCCAGATCCCTGCGGGCGGAAGCGGGTTCCTCACGGTCACTCTGTCCCGCCTGAACGGGTTCTCGTCCGCCGTCGCCATCACGGGCGTGGGGTTTCCCGCCGGTGTGGTGGCCAGCGGCACCGTACCCGCCGGGGCCACCTCGCTGCAACTTCCGGTGGTGGTGGCTCCAGGGGTGGCCCCGTCCGTCTACGCGGGACTGAGCCTCCGGGCCCAGGCCGGAGCCCTCACCCACGACGTGCCCCTGGGCCTCACGGTGGCCCAGGCCCTGGCGCCGGGGCACCTCCGGGATGACTTGGTGCAGGCGGCGGGGGGGCGCCAGACCGGGGGGCCCTTCGAGAACCAGGCCATCGTGCGGGAGGGTTTCTCCGCCCAGACCGTGAGGGATGCCAATGACAGCACCCGGGTGCGGCATGGGTTCCATCCCAGCGGCGTGCCGACGGACCGCTGACGACTGCTTTCAAGGAGCGTTCATGAGACACCGTGGAACCATCTCCCTCCTGGCGGGCCTCGCGGCCTGCCCGGCCCTCATCGCCCAGCAGCCCGCCGCTCCGGCCCCCGTCCTGGCCTGCCAGGGCCGACTGCTGGAGGCCGCTCTGCCCGTGACGGGGACCCGCACCTTCATCTTCGCCATCCTGGACGGATCCGGCGCGGAGCTCTGGAACTCCGGAAGCCAGTCCATTTCCGTGAACAGCGGACTCTACAGCGTGTCCCTGGGCGCGGCGCCCATGCCCGCCATTCCCCCCACCTTGCTGGCCCAGCCCAACCTCAAGCTGCACACCACCGTTGCCGGCATCGCCCTGGCACCGGACACGGACCTCGTCCCGGCCCTCCAGGCCCGCAGCGCCTTCGAGGTGAGCGGCGCCTTCGCGGGGGATGTGGGCGGCACGCAGAACGCCATGACCTTGCTCCAGCTGCAGGGCATCCCCCTGGATCTCAGCACCACCGCGCCCGTGTCTGGTCAGGGCCTTCTCTACAACGGCGCCAAGTGGGTGCCCGGCACGGTGACCGGGGCCCAGGGACCTGAGGGACCCGCGGGCCCTGCGGGACCAACCGGTCCCCAGGGTCCTGTGGGCCCGGCCGGCGCGATGGGCGCGACCGGCGCGACCGGCG
>DPRT01000052.1 GCA_003538615.1 Holophagaceae bacterium
TCTAGTTTTCCGGGGGGACGTCACATCACCGGCTCGCTTGGCTTTCTTGGCGTCTTGGCGGTGAATCCGTTTCCGTGCGAACGGCTCAGCGCTTCGGATAGGCCGGTACCGCCGGGAAGGCGGGCGTGGGGTTCTCGCGCAGCTGCTTCAGCAGGGTCTCGATGCCCACTTCCAGCTGGCGGTCCTGGCCCTTCTGGAGGCTGGCGGGATCGTTCTCCACGAGCAGGTCGGGGTCGGCGCCGTGGTTCTCCACCCACCACTGCCCTTCCCGGCCGTAGAAGCCGTTGTTGCTCTGCTCCACGCGGCCGCCGTCCAGGGTGAACTGGGTGTTGATGATGCCCACCAGGCCGCCCCAGCTGGGCACGCCCACGATGGTGCCGAGGTTGCGGGCCTTCACGTGCATGAGGAAGGCCTCGCCGTCGCTGCCGTTCTGCTCGTTGGTGAGGAAGACGTAGCGGCCGTCGGAGGCCGTGTTGGGGTAGCGGAAGGGGGCCACGCCGCGCATGACGTTGAAGCCCACCTGCTTGCGTTCGAGCTTGTCGATCATGAAGTACTCGGTCCAGCCGCCGCCGTTGCCGCGCACATCGATGACGATGCCCTTCTTGTAGCGGAAGGCGCGCCAGTACTTGTCGAACTGGCCGATGTTCTGGTCGCCCATGGCTGTGATGTGCATGTAGCCCAGCTGGCCCTTCGACGCCTTGTCCACGGCGGCGATGTTGCCCGCGATCCAGCGCTCGTAGCGCAGGTTCCAGTCGCTGGCCACGGGCTCCACCTCGAGGGTGCGGGCGCCGTCCATCGTGGGCCTAGTGTTCACGGTGAGCGTCACCTTCTGGCCCTTGATGACCTGGAGGCGAGCGGCGATGGCTTCGGGGGCCTTGAGCGGCCGGCCGTCGATGGCCAGGAGGTACTCGCCCTCCTTCACCCGGGGCGCGGGGTCCGCCAGGGGGGCCTTGAGGTCGCGGGCGATGGCGGTGGGTCCGTACACCGTGGCGAAGCGGTAGAAACCGTTCTCCGCGCGGAAGTCCGCCCCCAGCAGGCCGGTGCGCACTGGGTTCGGCGCGGGCCGGGCCGGGCCGAAGTCCCCGCCGCTCACGTAGGTGTGGCTCACGTTCAGCTCGCCCACCATCTGGCTCAGCAGCCAGTTCAGCTCCTGGCGGGAGTTCAGGTCCGGCAGCCAGGCGCGGAACTTGGCGCCGATGGCCTCCCAGTCGTTGCCGTTCATGGTGGGGGACCAGAAGAAGTCCCGGTACCAGCGCCAGGTGTCCTCGAAGATCTGCTTCCACTCGGCCCGGGGATCGGCGGTCATGGTGAGGCGCTCCAGGTCCAGCTTCTCGGGCAGGGCCTTGGAGGCGAACGCGGCCGCGGCCTCGCCCGCATGGAAGTCGGCCCCCTTGCGGATGAGCAGGCGCCGGCCTTCGGCATCGAAGGTCCAGTCGCTGACCAGGTCGTTCAGCACCACCTCCTTGTCCTTCTTGGCGGCGGCGTCATAGAGGTGCACCTTCCACTTGGCGGCACCGCGGGGGCTGTAGAGCTCCTCCACCACGTTGTCGTCCCAGCCCTCCACCTCGTCCCAGCCCACGATGCCGCGGCCGGCCTTCAGGTGGAACAGGTTGCCCGCCTTCACGGGCAGGGGCGCGATGCGGTCGGAAAGACCCGCCACATCGATGCGGAAGGCGGACGCAGAGGAGGACACCGGAGAGGCCTTGTCCTCGCCCGCCTTCAGCTTCACGGCCATGACCTGCACAGGGGCAGACTGGATGTGGTTGTCCTGGCCGGGGTCGAGCTTCGTGTGGAAGTTGCTGTAGCTCAGGAAGTAGAGGGTGCTGCCGTCCAGGTCGAAGCGGGGATTGATGCAGTCGTAGAAGCCGTCCGTGAGCGCCACCTTCTGTTTCGTGGCCAGGTTGAAGAGGTGGATGCGGCCGTTGCGGCTGGGTTCCACGAAGCTGTAGGCGATCCACTGGGAGTCCGGGGCCCAGGCGTAGTCGCTGACCTCCCAGGTGAACTGGTCGTTCTTGAGTTCGCGGGATTCATCGATCTTGGTGAGCTTCTTCGCGGCCACGTCCATGACGTAGAGCGCGAAGCTCTTGTCCCCGAAGAGCAGCTTGGTGCCGTCCGGGCTCCACTCCAGGTGGTAGAGGGCGGTCTTCAGGCCCGTGGGGATCCGCTCCGCCGCGCCGCCCTCCGCGGGCTGCACATAGAGATCGTAGTCCCCGCTGGCATCGCTGATGTAGGCCACGCGCTTGCCATCCGGCGACAGGCGCGGGAAGCGCTCGCGCGTGCCCGGCGTCTGCGTGAGGTTCTTCGCGGGCTTGGCGGCGTCCGTGGGCAGGAGGAACACCTCGCCCCGGGCCTCAAGGACGGCGGTGCCGCCCGTGAGGCTCATGGCCTGGATCCACTCCTTGGGATTCACGGGCCGCGGCGCGGCCTTCCAGCCGTCGCTGGCGGTGGTGACGGGCACGGGGCGCACGGCCCTGGTGGCCAGGTCCAGGGCCTGCAGGTGGCCGCCCTGCACGAAGACCACGGTGCGGCCATCGGTGCTGGGCTGCTGCACGTCGAAGTCCTTCAGGTCCGTGAGCTGCTCCACGGCCTTGGTGGAAGGGTCCACCGCGTACAGGTTCGTGATGCCGTTGGCGCCGCGGTCGGATTCGAAGAGCACCTTGCCGCCCGCCCAGATGGGCGCGCCGTTGCGGCCCACGTAGTCCGTGAGCTTCTCGAAGCGCTGGGCCTTCAGGTCCGCCAGCCAGAGATCCTGGTGGCGGCCGCCCTTGTAGCGCTTCCAGTAGTACTCCACCACGCCCTTGGTGCTGTAGGCCAGGCGCCCGTCCGGCCCCAGGCTGCCCTGCACGCCCCGGGGCACCGCGACAGCCTCGGGCTCGTGCCCCGCGAGGTCCACGGTGAAGAGCCGCTCGATGGGGCGGAAATCATGGTCGGAGATGGTCTTGAACAGGACCTTGGCGCTGTCCGGCGCCCAGCCCTGCACGGAGACGAAGCCGGTCCAGGTGAGGCGCTTGGGCACGCCGCCCTCCGCGGACACCAGGTAGGCTTCCGTGGCACCGTCGTACTGGGCGTTGAAGGCGATCCACTTGCCGTCGGGGCTGAAGCGGGCCGAAGTCTCCAGGCCCGGATGGGTCGTCAGCCGCCGGGCAGGGCCGCCCTTCAGGGAACCCAGCCACAGGTCGTCCTCCCAGGTGAACACCACACGGTCGCCATGCACATCCGGGGCACTGACGAAGCGGGGGGGACGGTCCTGGGCCACCAGGGCCAGGGCCGCGAAGGCGAGGGCGGAAACGCGGAAGCTCAGCATCAAAGACTCCGGAACGGGTGGAACATCATACCTCGTGAGATGAGGAACCCAAATTGAACCGCGAATGGCGCGAATCGCCCTGCGGGCGCGCGAATGGTCGCCAGGCTTGCTTCCGCCTCCGCTCATGGGGGCGGATCCGACCGGCGCTCGAGGAGGGCATAACCCGCTGCATTCGCGGCCATTCGCGCCATTCGCGGTTCCTAGAAAAGCTTCCCCACCAGGGCCGCCAGGGCGGTCTCCGTGCGGAGGATGCGGGGGCCTAGGTCCAGCGGCTGCAGGCCTGCCTTCAGGAGGCTCTGCACTTCGGCGTCGATCCAGCCGCCCTCGGGGCCGATGGCCAGGGTGACGGGGGCCGCCAGGACCTTCGGAGCCACAGCCCCGGCGCCGGGATGGGCCAGGAGGCCCGTGCCCCCCGCCAGCAGGCCCGGCAGCTCGTCCTCCACGAAGGGCCGGAAGAGCCGCGCCAGGCGCAGCTCCGGCAGCACCGTGTCCTTGGCCTGTTCGAGCCCGAGGATCAGCTGGTCGCGCAGGTTCTCGGGCTTCATCCTCGGGCTGGCCCAGTAGGCCTTCTCCACCTTCCAGGCGTTGAGCAGCACGAGGCGCGCGGCGCCCAGGCTGGCGGCGGCGGCCACCACGCGGTTCAGCACCTTGGGGCGGGGCACGGCGATCACCAGGGTGAGCGGCAGCTTGGGCGGCGGCGCCTGATCCAGGGTCAGTGCCAATTCCAGCGCAGCCTCGTCCAGGCGCAGCACCCGGCCCCTCCCCATGGCCCCGTCCAGGAGGCCCACGGTCAGGTCGTCGCCCAGACCGGCCCGGTGCACCTCGCGCACGTGGGCCAGCCGCCGTC
>DPRT01000018.1:0-4044 GCA_003538615.1 Holophagaceae bacterium
CGGCCTGGCCGGAGCCTCCAAGTGAAGCCCCCCCGCGCCCTGCCCACCCCCGGCACCCTGCCGGAGGATCGGGGCGCGCTGTTCCTCTGCTTCCGCCGGGGCGTGCCCCTGGCGGTCGCGGTGCTCGCATTCGCCGCCGCCGCCTTCCACAGCGCAGGCCGTGGGTGGTGGCTGCTGGCCGGCGTAGGCGCCCTCGCCGCCGCCTGGCCCAGCTTTCTGCAGGGCCGGGCCTTTCTCCGCAACCGCACGGCGATCATGCGCCAGGACACCTTCTGGGCCTACGCCCTGCGGCCCCTCGCCCGCTGGCTGGGGCACGAGGACTCCTGGGTCCTCTCATTCTGCGGCCACAACAATCAGCGCGTGCGCCAGGCTTTCGCGGAACACCGGGCCAAGCGGGCACTCATCCTGCTGCCCCATTGCATCCAGATGGCCCGCTGCAAGGCCGGCATCCTCGACGACCTCCAGGCCTGCTACGAATGCGGCCTCTGCCCCGTGGGCGACTACATGAACGCCCTCCTGCTCAACCGGTGGGAAGGACGCATCACCAACCGCAGCCACAAGGCCTACCGCGAGGCCCGCGAGTACCGCCCCGATCTCGTCGTAGCCGTGAGTTGCACGGACCGCCTGCTCAAGGGGCTCGCCAAGATGCCCGAGATTCCCTGCTACGTGATCCCCCTCGCCCTGCCCCACGGCATGTGCGTGGATACGGACTTCAGCGTCCCGCACCTCATGACCGCCATGGAAGCGCTGGTGGAGCCCCGGCGCCCCGCCGGAGATGTCCAACCCCTCCGCCATGAGGGCATCGCGTGACCGGGGCCGGCTCCGCTTTCCCCATCCGGACCTTCTTCCAGCGCCTCCTCGGGCCCAGGGCCCTGCCCTACCTGCTCCACCTGCGGCCGATGGAATGGCCCATCATGACCGCCCACTTCCTGCTGGGCACCCTGCTGGCCTGGGGCTGGCCCCAGGCGGCCTGGCCCGCCCTGCTGGGCTGGCTGGTCTTCGTGGCCCTCATGAATGGCGGCACCCTGGCCATCAACAGCGCCTTCGACCAGGACGAAGGGGACATCGGCTACCTGAAGGCCCCGCCGAAACCGCCCGAGCATCTGCTGGCCTTCTCGTCGGCGCTCCTCATCGCTTCCGTGGCCCTGGGATTCCTCCTGCCCCTGCCCTTCGCCCTCCTCAACCTGGCCTGCGTGGTCATGAGCGTGCTGTACTCGGTGCCCCCGGTGCGCCTCAAGGCCCGGGCCGGATGGGACTTGCTCATCAACTGCCTCGGCTTCGGACTGTTCACGCCCCTGGCCGGGTGGGCCCTCACGGGCCGGCCTTTCACGCCGGCCATCCTCATGGTTTCCGGAGGCTTCGCCTTCCTTTTCGCCACCCTCTATCCCATGACCCAGATCTACCAGGTGGCGGAGGACAGCCGCCGGGGTGATCTCACCCTGGTGATCCGCGTGGGCGTGGGGCGCAGTCTGGCCCTGGCCCTCGTAGCCGCCCTGGCCGCCCATCTGTTCTTCGCCGCCGGAGTCCTTGCCATGGGGCGGAGCCCCCTGCCCCTGGCCCTTTCGCTGCTGGCCTGGCTGGCGGTGCTGCTGCCCTGGATGGCCCGCTGGCGCACCTGGACGGATCACCGGCACGAAGCTGGCATGTACTGGGGATTGGCCGCCTGGGCCGTCACGGATTTGAGCATACTGGCCCTTTTGTGGCCTTGACCCCTTGAGCAAGGGACCTCCTGATCCGATAGACTGGTAAGACGTGAAGACAATCGAAATCTTCTTGGAGTGCGCATGCGGATCGGACGGAGCCAAGGATTGCTGGGATTCGTGTTGGCTGTTTCCTGCGGGTACCTGGGCGCTGGCCAGGGCCGCGGCCCCGCCAAACTGTCCCTGAAGTCCGCCTCCGCCCTGGTGCTGGACCAGAGCACGGGCCAGACCCTTCTCGCCAAGCAGGCCGGGGCGGTGCAGCCCATCGCCTCCCTCACCAAGCTCATGACGGCCATGGTGCTGCTGGATGCCCGTCTGGATCCCCAGGAAATCCTCACCATCACCAATGACGACAAGGACAGGCTTCGCCACAGCAAGTCCCGCCTGCCCGTGGGCACGCGGCTGCCCCGGGAGCAGGCCCTCCTCTTGGCCCTGCTGGCCTCAGAAAACCGCGCGGCCCATGCCCTGGGCCGCACCTTCCCCGGCGGCCTCTCCGCCTTCGTCCAGGCCATGAACGCCAAGGCCAGGGAGCTCGGACTTGAAGAGGCCCGCTTCGAGGACCCCTCGGGCCTTTCCAGCGGCAACGTCGCCTCGGCCCGGGACCTCGCGCTCCTGCTCGAGGCCGCCTACCGCTACCCCGAAATCCGCGATTTCAGCACCCGCCCCGCCACCACCATCCAGGCCGGGCGCCGCAGCATCCAGTTCCCCAACACCAATGCCCTGGTGCGCAGCCCCCGCTGGACCATCGGCCTCTCCAAGACCGGCTACATCCAGGAAGCGGGCCGCTGCCTCGTCATGCAGGCCATGCTGGCGAACCGCCCCGTGCTCATCATCCTCCTGGATTCCTGGGGCAAGTATTCCCGCCTGGGCGACGCCAACCGCATCAAGCAGTGGATGGAAGCCCGGCTGGGATCGAAAGGCTGAGCACCCGGTGCTCGTCCCCGACCTCCAGCTCCCCTTTCCCCTGGCCTGGGGCTTCTCCACCCGTCTGGATCTCCCTGAAGACCTGCCCGCCCGGCGCCTGGACCAGGTCCACCGCTGCGGCATCGTCGAGGCCTCCGAGGCGGTCATCGAAGGTGACGGCCTCTGGACCACCCGACCTGGCGTCCGCATCGGCGTGCGCGTGGCCGACTGCGTGCCCGTGCTGCTGGCGGGGCCCCTCACCGATGGCAGTCCCTGGGTCGCAGCCCTGCATGCGGGCTGGCGGGGCGCCACCGGGCATGGCGATCCTGGGCCCGGGGGCGGCATCCTCCGCCGGGGCGTGGCCCGTTACTGCGCCCTGGGTGGGCGTCCGGCGGACCTTGTCTGGGCCTTCGGCCCCGCCATCCTCGCCTGTCACTTCGAAGTGGGTGGCGAGGTCATCGCCGCCGCCCGTCAGGATCCCGCCTGGCATGAGGGTCTGCGCAGCGAAGGCCCTTCCGGAAAGCCCCACCTCGACCTGCACGGCTTCCTGCGGGTCCAGGCCCTGGACCTGGGCCTGGACACGGCCAAGGACGGCAGCGTGGCCCTCTGCACCGTCTGCCGCCCGGACCTCCTGTATTCCTACCGCCGCGGCGAAACCACGGGCCGCCAGTGGGGATGGATCGAGATCCGCTAATCTGGAGCGAGGCTCTCGCTCCTGAGGCCTGACGACTCAAGACCGGGGAACGCCATGCTCAACATCACCGATGTCCGCATCACCAAGGTGGAAGGCGACGACAAGCTGAGGGCGTTCGCGGCCCTGGTCCTCGACGACTGCTTCCTGGTGGGCGATCTGCGCGTGGTGGAATCCGAGGATGGCTACTTCGTGGCCATGCCCAGCCGCCGCAAGCGGGACGGCAGCTTCAAGGACATCGCCTACCCCCTGAACAACACACTCCGCGAGCAGATCGAGGAGAAGGTGCTCTTGGCCTACGAAACCGCCACCGGCCACCGGGCCCTCAGCCGCATCGAACGCGGCGAGGCCGCGCAGGTGCGACCTGACCTGCTGGGCGTCGAGGAATTCGGCTTCACCCCGAAGAGCAACCCCTGAGGAGACCCTGAAGACCAGGGGCTTGGGCGGCGCGCGAACCCGCGCTATGCTTGATTTTCCGCCTGGGGAGTAGCCAAGTGGTAAGGCAGCAGGTTTTGATCCTGCGTACCGAGGGTTCGAATCCTTCCTCCCCAACGAAAACGGCCGCCGCAAGGCGGTCGTTTTCGTTGGGGAGCGCCTGAAGGGTTCGAAATCAGAGCTGGCGCGCAGGTAGGGCCAGCCTCTGGTAGCCCGGGGGGCTGCCAGGGGCGGTCCGGCGCAGCCGGAGGCCCGTGCGCAGCCAGCCCTGCGGCCGGAGCGTCACCCGCAGGGTGATGCGGAGGGAATCCTTCC
>DPRT01000018.1:4054-25047 GCA_003538615.1 Holophagaceae bacterium
CCGGGGAAGGTCTCCACGGTGAGGGTGGCGAGGGCAGGCAGGTTCAGGGACACGGTCTGGCCTGCGGCCACGCTGAGGCTGCGGGTGTCCTTGTAGTAGTGCTTCGCGCTCGCCAGGTCGATCTTGTGGGTGCCGGGAGGCAGCGGCAGCTTCGCACCGGGGGCGAGCTCACCCATGTCCTTGCCATCCACCTTCACGCGCACAGCGAAGGCACCAGCCAGCTTGAGGACGCCGGGGGCATTGGGGTCCAGGGGGGGCTCCTGCCGGTTTTCGGCGGTGGTGGCCTCCTTCAGCTCGAAGGTCCGGCCGCGGGGGACTTCGCCGGGACCAAAATCCGAGGCGTAGCCCAGCTGGTCCTTGGTCAGAGTCAGGCGGTGGGACTGGCCCTGGTTCCAGCGCACCGTGAGGGGAGTCACGCCCTCCAGGGGCTTCTCGTCCAGCACCACCGTGGCACCGGGAGGCACCGAATCGATCAGTTCCTCGGTAACGATGGGCTCCAGGGGGAAGGTGGGCGGGGCTTCACCGACCTTGAAGGTGTAGGCCATGGGCCGGTGGCCCTTCAGCTCCAGGCGCAGGACGTCGCCAGCCTGGAGGGGCTGATTCATGGGCGTGGTGCCCACCGCCAGCTCGTTCACGAAGACTCTGGCGCCCGTGGGCTGGGAATCGATCTGGAGGCGCTCACCCCGGGGCCCCCGGAAGAGGAACCAGCCCCCCACCGCCAGGACGGCCACCACGGCGGCGGAAAGCCAGATGCGGCCTGCCCCCCGGCGCGGGGCCGGTGGCACCATCATGGTCTCGTCGAAGGACGTGGAGCGGATCTCCGGAATCGGGGAGTCTCCGCTCATCTTCAGGAGGCCCAGGAGTTCCCGGCGGTCCTCCTTGCCGAGGTCCACCACGGCGTCCAGCAGGTCGCGCACGAAGGCTGTGCAGGTGGCATGACGATCCTCGGGTCGCTTGGACAGCACCTTGCCGAAGACCCGCCGCCACCCCTCGGGCAGCATGCCCAGTACCGGCGGCTGCACCTCGATGGGCGGCTCGTTCACGATGCGGTAGAGGATGGTGTTGATGGAGGTGCCTGGGAACGGGGACTGGCCGCTCATCAGCTCGAAGGCCAGCACGCCGAAGCTGAAGATGTCCGAGCGGCTGTCCACGGTGCCCTCGCGGATCTGCTCGGGGCTGGCGTAGCTGGGGGTGCCCAGGAAGGTGCCGGTCTGGGTGAGGCTGGCGTCTTCGCGCTTGGCGATGCCGAAGTCCATGAGCTTGGGCCGGCCGTCCTCGCCCACCATCACGTTGCCCGGCTTCACGTCGCGATGGACGATCCCCTTGGCGTGGGCGTGGTCCAGGGCCTCGGCGACGCCGGCGGCGATCCGGAGCTTCTCCCGGTTGGGCAGGGCGGCGCCCTCTTTCATCAGGCCGTCCAGGGGCTTGCCTGGCACGTACTCCATGGCCAGGAAGGGACCGTAGCCATCCTCCTCGCCCACGTCGTAGATGGCCACGATGCCCGGATGGTTCAGCAGCCCGGAGACCTCGGCCTCCCGCTGGAAGCGCATCAGGTGCTCGTGCTTGTCCGCCTCGGTCTTCACGGCGTCCAGCTTCATGAGCTTGATGGCCACCTTGCGCTTGATGCGGGGGTCCTCCGCAAGCACCACGCTGCCCATGGCTCCCGAGCCCAGAAGGCGGAGGACCTGGTAGCGGCCGATGGTCTGGGGGAGGTTCAGGTGGTCGAGGTCGCCCATGGTTGCCATCCTACCGGACGCATCGGAGATGAGGCGGTAGATTGTTAGGTTTTTCGTGGATTTTCCAATCACTCCTGCCACACTATAAGCAGGCCTGCTGACCCGGGCTGTGGGAGGTTTATTCCGTGATGGACGTCGTCAAGACCATCGTGCTCGGCACCTACTTCACGCTGCTCACCATCCTGAGCGTCTATGGGGCCCACCGCCTCTGGATGCTGCTGCTCTACTACCGCCACAAGAAGGACGTGCCTCAGCCCAAGGGCGATGCCAGCTACCTTCCGGTGGTCACGGTGCAGCTGGCGGTGTTCAACGAGATGAACGTCATCGAGCGCCTCATGGACCATGTCGTGAAGATGGACTGGCCCAAGGAGAAGCTTGAGATCCAGGTGCTGGACGACTCCACGGACGAGACCATCAAGGTGGCCAGCGCCGTGGTGGACCGGTACAAGGCCCTGGGCTTCGACATCCATTACCTCCACCGCACGGATCGCACGGGCTTCAAGGCCGGCGCCCTCTCCGAAGGCCTCAAGGTCGCCAAGGGCGAGCTGGTGGCCATGTTCGATGCAGACTTCCTGCCCACCGAGGATTTCCTCCGCAAGGCCGTGCCCCACTTCGCCGACGGAAAGGTGGCCTTCGTCCAGGGCTGCTGGGCCCACCTGAACCGCGAGTTCTCCCTGCTCACGCAGGTGCAGGCCATCCTGCTCGATGGCCATTTTGTCTTCGAGCACACGGCCCGCCACCGGTCCCATGCCTTCTTCAACTTCAGCGGCACCGCAGGCATGTGGCGGGTCGCCGCCATCGCCGACGCCGGCGGCTGGGAACACGACACCATCACCGAGGACGCGGATCTCTCCTACCGCGCCCAGCTCAAGGGCTGGAAGGGCGTCTACCTCAAGGATCTGGTGGTACCCGCCGAGCTGCCCGTGGAGGTCAATGCCTTCAAGAGCCAGCAGCACCGCTGGGCCAAGGGCAACGCCCAGGTCATCCGCAAGCTCATGACCACCATCTGGAAGTCCAACGAAAGCCTGCACACCAAGCTGGAGTGCTGGTTCCACCTCACGGCCAACTGCAACTACATGCTGATGGTGGTGCTCTCCGTGATCATGGTTCCCGCCATGATCTTCCGGGCCGGCACGCCCGTGCATGTCCTGCTGCTCACGGACGGCCCCTTCTTCCTGCTGAACGCGGTGAGCGTGGGCCTCTATTTCGGTCTTTCGCAGAAGGAACTGACGGACAACACCGGCTGGACGAAGCGCCTGAAGTACATCCCCGGCCTCATGGGCCTGGGCATCGGCTTGGCCTTGAACCAGGCCAAGGCTGTGCTGGAAGGTTTCTTCACCGACGACAAGGAGTTCAAGCGCACCCCCAAGTACGGCGTGGACGCGAGCGGCAAGTCCGTCACCAAGCGCGCCTACAAGGTGCCCAAGAGCCTCATGACCTTCCTGGAGCTGGGCTTCGCCATCTACTACTTCGGCGCGGTGCTTGTGGCCATCTACCTCCGCAAGTGGGCTTCGGTGCCCTTCCTCTGGCTCTTCTTCAGCGGCTTCTCCTACATGAGCATCCTGTCCCTGGCCGACGTGAAGCTGTTCCGCCGCCTCGCCATGGATGAACCCGCCGACGACGCCCAGAGCGCCGCGAACTTCGTCCAGTAGGCTTTCCGGCCGATAGGGGACCATGGCTCGCCCAGCGGTCCGCCCAGGATCCACCCGCCCCCGCGCCGCCGCCCTGCGGTACCGGCCGGAGGCACCCTTCCAGGACGCGGCACCCCGCCTTGTCGCCAAGGGCCAGGGCCTCCTCGCGGAGCGCATCCTGGCCCTGGCCAAGGAGAACGGAGTCCTCGTGTCGAAGGACCCGGACCTGCTGGCCGCCCTGGAGCCCCTGGACCTGGACCGCATCATCCCCCCGGAGCTCTTCCAGGCCGTGGCCGTGCTGCTGGCCACCCTCTACCGGGCCAACAAGGGCCTCGCCCCGCCCCCTTCCTGAACCGCCGACGATGATCGATCTCCACTGCCACACCCTCCACTCCGACGGCACGGATACGCCTGAAGCCCTGGCCCTGCTCGGGGACGAGGCCCGGCTCACAGCCCTCTGCCTTACGGACCACGACACCCTGGGCGGCATTCCCGCCTTCCTGGCCATGCAGCCCCGGGTAAAGACCCGGCTGCTGGCGGGCACCGAACTGAGCTGCCGGTTCCTGGGGCGGTCGCTGCATGTGCTGGGGCTTCTGGTGGACCCCGCCGATGCCCGCTTCCAGGCCCGCCTTGAAGAGCTGCGCGGGCGGCGCGAGGATCGGAATCGGCGCATGATCCTCCGCCTGGCGGAGCTGGGCTGCCCCATCACCCATGAGGAGGTCCAGGCCCAGGCGGGCACCCCCCTGCTCTCCCGCGTCCACTTCGCCAAGGCCTTGGCCGCCCGGGGATTCGTGCGCCGGGCGCCGGAGGCCTTCGAACGCCTCATCGGGGACGACTGCCCTGGTTTCGTGCCACGGGAAGAGCTGAGCCCCGCCGAGGCGGCCCGCTGGATCCGCGAGGCCG
This sequence comes from Holophagaceae bacterium, assembly GCA_003538615.1. Lineage (GTDB taxonomy): Bacteria > Acidobacteriota > Holophagae > Holophagales > Holophagaceae > Geothrix. The sequence continues at coordinate 8,325 of DPRT01000018.1, forward strand.
GCGGCGTGCCCGTGGTGGCTCACCCCGGCCGCTTCGCCGGGGGCGGCTTCCGCTGGGACGAGGCGATGCGGGACCTCCAGGCTGAGGGCCTCGAGGGCCTGGAGGGCTACTACGGCGAGTACCGGGCGGCGGAGCAGAAATACTTCGTGGCCCTGGGCCAGCGGCTCAGCATGGTGGTCACGGGCGGCAGCGATTACCACGGAACCCACAAGCCCGGCCTCCGCCTGGGCAGCGGGCGGGGCGGCCTGAAGGTGCCGGATGATCTGCTGGAGAAGCTGGAAACACAGCAAAGACTTGGCACTTACCGTTAGGAACCGATAGGCTGAATGCCACGAGGCTGCCATGTCCGAACGGATTCTTCTGGTTGAAGACGATCCCATCAACGTCAAATTCATCCAGACGGTGCTTGTAAAAAAAGGCGGATACGAAGTCCTGGTTTCGGAAGAAGTCGAGGAAATCCTCCGCCTGGCGAGGGAAGCCGACCTGAAGGCCGTGATCATGGATGTGAGCCTGTCCCGGTCGAGCTACCAGGGCCAGAAGGTGGACGGCATCTTCATCACCCAGCTGCTCAAGAAGGACGAGGCCACCCGGCATATTCCGGTGCTGCTGGCCACGGCCCATGCCATGTTCGGCGACCGGGAGAAATACCTGGAACTGACTGGCGCCGAGGGCTACATCGCCAAGCCCATCCACGACCCCGCCGCACTCATCGAGGCCGTGAAGGCCATCACCGGGAGCTGAGGAATGGCCGCGAAACCCGCACCCTTCGCCGCCTTCCGCCTGCTGGTGGAATACGACGGCAGCCGCTTCCAGGGCTGGCAGAAACAGGGACCGAAACAGTCCCGGGAAGGCGTCCGCACCGTGGCCGGCAGCCTGGAGCACGCCATCCACGAGGCCGGCCTGAAGCTGGTCTACCTGGGCGGCGCGGGCCGCACGGATGCCGGCGTCCATGCCCTGGGCCAGGTGGCCCACCTGCACCTGGAGGCCAAGGGTGCCCCCCGCCCCGGAGAGCTGCGCCGCATTCTGGAGTCCGCCCTGCCCCAGGACATCGCCCTCCGCGATGTGCGCACCTGTCCGCCCCGCTTCCACGCCCGGCATGACGCCGCGGACCGCACCTACCAGTATCAGATCAGCCGCCGCCGCAGCGCCTTCGGCAAGCCCTGGATCTGGTGGGTGAAGCGTCCCCTGGACCTGGACCGCCTGGCCAAGGCCTGGAGCGCCTTCGAGGGTGACCAGGATCTGAGCGCCTTCGCGGACCTGGATTCCGAGGAGGATGGCCGGAGCCGGATTTTCCGCTGCGAAACCGCCGAGAGCGGCTCGCTCATCCTGCTGCGCGTGCGGGCCACCCACTTCTTCCGCCGCCAGGTGCGCCGCATGGTGGGCGCGGCCGTGGCCTGCGCCATGGGCGAGGAGGAGCCCCGCCGGGTCCAGGAGGACCTCCGCAACCCCACCGAGGCCGCCAACCTCTACTGGGGGGCCAAGGCCGCCCCGGCCTCGGGCCTGTTCCTGGAAGCCGTGCGCTATCCCGGCGATCCCGAGCCGACGCCCCTGCGCCCCACGATCTTCGTACCCTGAGGACGCCCGATGCTGACCCGTGACGAAGCCTGGACCCTGCTCTGCGCGTGGACGCCATCGGACAAGCTCCGGACCCATGCCCGGGCGGTGGAGCTGGTCATGCGCGACCTGGCCGCGAAGCTGGGAAAGGATGTGGAGCGCTTCGGACTGGCGGGCCTGCTTCACGATGCGGACTACGACAGCTGGCCCGAGGAGCATCCGAAGCGCATCGTCGCCTGGCTGCGGGAACGCGGCGACGAAGACCTGGCCCACGCCATCAGCGCCCACTACACCCGCTGGAACGTGCCCTACGATCACCTTCTGGACAAGGCCCTCCTGGCCTCGGACGAGATCACCGGCTTCGTCATGGCCTGCGCGCTGGTGCGGCCCACCCGCACCGAGGGCCTGGAGCCCAGGAGCGTGAAGAAGAAACTCAAGGACAGGGCCTTCGCCGCGGGCGTGGACCGCTTCGAAGTGGCCGAGGGCTTCCGCATGCTCATGGAAGCCGTGGGCGGCACCGAGGACGAGCATCTGGCCCGCATCATCGCCGTGCTGAACGAGCACCGCGCGGAACTCGGCCTGATCTAGCGGGCCACAAAGGCCTCGCCCAGGGTCTCCGCAATGCGCCTCCGCCGCAGGATGAGCGTGCGCAGGTATTCCTGCCTCTCCAGCAGCGCCGCCCGCCGGGCCGGAGCCTCCGGCCCTCCCTGCGGAACCGACAGGGCCTCCACCTCCGCCCGCACCCGGGCTTCGGCGGCGGCCACGCGGATGACGCGGATCTCCCGCCTCGCGGACGGGACGCCCCAGTTGTTCTCGGTCCACAAAGGCTCGAAGGAGGTCTCGGCCAGGACCATGCGGGGGTTTCCCGAGGCATCCCGCCGCTGCTCGAACACGGCCTGGAGCGCGGCACCATCGCGGTTGTCCCCGCCCGCCACCGGAAAGAGATCGGCCCGGTACATGCGGTCCTGGTTGCTGATGAAGTTGCCCAGGGAGTAGGCCACCAGGGCCTTCCGGCCGTCCGCCTCCACGAGCTCCGCTGGCTGGAGCACATGGGGATGATGCCCCAGCAGCAGGTCGCAGCCCGCCCCCACCAGCAGCTTCGCGATGTCCCGCTGCCGCTTCGTGGGCTGGCGCTGGTACTCGTTGCCCCAGTGGACACTCACCACCACCAGGTCGGCGCGGGAGCGGGCCTCCCGCACGGCGGCCAGCGCCGGTTCCAGATCCAGAGGGCGCACCCAGGGTTCCGTCGCCTTCCGGTTCAGATCCAGGTTGAAGAGATCCGTGAAGCCCAGAAAGGCCACCTTGAGGCCCTGGCGCTCCAGGATCTGGAGTTCCTCGGCCCGGGGACGGTCCTCGCCGCTCCCGATGGCCACCAGACGCTCCGCCCGCAGGCGATCCAGCGTTTCGCGCACGCCCTTGGGACCCTGGTCGAAGGCATGGTTGTTGGCCGTGGACAGCACCGTGAAGCCGCTGGCGCGCAGGGCCGCGGGAAGGGCTGCCGGGGCGTTGAACTGGAAGGGGATGCCAGGCCGGCCGGTGGCGGGCGCCACGGGTGTCTCCAGGTTGCCGAAGGCCAGGTCCGCCCCCTGGAAGAGCGGCACCAGGTCCGACCACAGGGCCGGGAAACCTTGCGGTGCCTGTTCCGCGGCCAGCTTCACGTCCTGATGCATGAGGATGTCCCCCACGGCCACCAGGCGCAGGCGGATTGGAGGGGGAGGTGGCGGCGCCGGGCGCGACCGGCAGGCCAGGAACAGGCCCAGGGCCGCGGGAAGCGCCGCTGCAAGGACGGCCCGGCGTCGCATCAGGCCCATTCCTCCGGTCCGTAGTAGACCTCCACCGGCAGGCCCGGCAGCCGGGAGCGCACCACGGAGGCGAGGACATCCATCTCCAGCCGCGACAGGGGCCGGGCTTCGGGCTCCGGTGTGGGCCTGGCCACGGTGTAGAACTGGAGGGCCTGGAGGCGGCCGCCCTGGGCCAGGATGGCCTCCAGGCGTCCGCAGTAGGCTTCGAGTTCGGCCTCGCCGGGCCCCTGCCCTTTCCAGCTCAGGAACAGGGTCTGGATCAGGATGGGCCAGCGGCGGGCGGTGGCCGCCAGGTTGTCGAGGATGCGCTGGAAGGGCACCTGGCTGCGGCAGATTTCGCGGTAGTGGGCTTCGGTTCCCGCGTCCAGCTTGGCCCAGATCTCGCCCTGGTTCGCCATCAGCGTCTCCAGGCCCCTCACCACCTCCGGCGCCTGGAGGCGGCTCGAATCCGTGATCAGCACCAGCTTCACCAGGTCCAGGCCCCGCTGGTTCTTGAGGCGGGCCACCCGGTCCACGATCTCCGCGAACTCGCGGGCCGTGGTGGGCTCTCCATCGCCGCTGAAGGCGATGTCATTGAGGCGCCGCTGCTCCGGCCGGGCCGAATCGAAGGGCGGGATCTCGTAGATCTCACCGCTGGTGGCCAGATCCAGCAGCAGGCCCAGCTCCTGTTCAAGCAGGGCCAGATCCAGATCCTTCCGCTTCGGGGGCGTGATCCGGTCCACCTCGCAGTAGACGCAATCGAAGTTGCAGACCTTGTCGGGATTCAGGTTCACGCCCAGGCTGACTCCGCGGCTGCGGCGGGAGATCACGGGGTAGCAGTAGTCGAAGTCCCGCCAGACGCGCCGGTGGTCCAGATGGGCCTTGATGAGATCGGACATGGCTCCAGGATACGCCTGTACAGCATGCCTGCGGCCATCCCCGTGTGGAGACACGCGATCAGGCCTGCCGCTGACGGGCCTCCGCCGCGGCCTGCACCATGTCGGGCTTCCAGAGGATGGGTTCGGGGCGCAGGGCCTCGTCCACGGCCACCATCACGAACTCCCCGCTGGTGACATCCCGGCGCCGGTCCGTCACCGGCTCGTAGACCTGCACCTCCAGCTGCAGGGTGAGACTGGTGCGGCCCTGGCGGACGACGGCCACGTGGAATTCGATGATCTCCCCGGCCCGCACGGGGCTGTGGAAGAGCAGCTCCGACACCTTCACCGTGAGGAAGCGCCGGTTGCGCGACAACAGCGAAGCGGCGATGCCCGCCACCTTGTCCATGCGGGCCATCATGTCCCCCCCGAAGAGGGCGGCATTGAGACCGATGTCCTGGTCCAGGACCATTTCCCGTGAAATCAACATGTCCCGAGTACAACATGGCTCTGGGACCATTCCAGCAAAAAGGGCACCGGGAAAGCGCCGGTGCCCTTTTTGATAGGAAAGGAATTTGCTACTTCAGCCGCTCGGCCAGGGCCTTGCCCATGTCGGCGGGGCTCTGCACCACGGTGATGCCCGCGGCGGTGAGGGCCTTCATCTTCTCCGCGGCGGTGCCCTTGCCCCCGGAGATAATGGCGCCCGCGTGGCCCATGCGGCGGCCCGGAGGGGCCGTCTGGCCGGCGATGAAGGCCACCACAGGCTTCTTCATGTTGGCCTTCACCCAGGCGGCGGCGTCTTCCTCGGCACTGCCGCCGATCTCGCCGATCATGATGACGGCGTGGGTGTCGGGGTCGTTGTTGAACAGCTCCAGCGCGTCGATGTGGCTGGTGCCGCTGACCGGGTCGCCGCCGATGCCGATGCAGGTGCTCTGGCCGATGCCCAGGGCCGTGAGCTGGCCCACGGCCTCATAGGTGAGGGTGCCGGAACGGCTGACCACGCCCACGTGGCCCTGCTTGTGGATGCGGCCGGGCATGATGCCGATCTTGGCCAGGCCGGGGCTGATGATGCCCGGGCAGTTGGGGCCGATGAGGCGGCTCTTGGGGTAGTTGGGGAGCACCCGCTTGACCTTGACCATGTCGAGGACGGGAATGCCCTCGGTGATGCAGACGATGAGCTCGATGCCCGCATCCAGGGCTTCGAGGATGGCGTCCGCGGCGGCCACGGGGGGGACGAAGATCATGGTGGCGTTGGCGCCGGTCTTGGCGACAGCGTCCTGGACGGTGTTGAAGACCGGGAAGCCTTCGATCTCCGTGCCGCCCTTGCCGGGGGTCACGCCGCCGACCACGTTGGTGCCGTAGTCGCGGCAGCCCTTGGCGTGGAAGAGACCTTCGCGGCCCGTGATGCCCTGAACGATGAGTTTGGTGTGGTTGCCCACGAGAACTGCCATGTCATACCTCGCAAGAATGGAATCGATCGGGTTCCGTGGTGGGACTACTTGATGGAAGCCACCACCTTCTCGGCGGCGTCCTTCAGGTCGACGGCAACGATGAGGTTGAGGCCGCTCTCGGCGAGGATCTTCTTGCCTTCCTCGACGTTGGTGCCTTCGAGGCGCACCACCACAGGCACCTTGATGCCGATCTCCTTCGCGGCGTTCACGATGCCGGAAGCCACGATGTCGCAGCGCATGATGCCGCCGAAGATGTTCACCAGGACGGCCTTCACGGACTTATCCTGCAGGATGATGCGGAAGGCGTTCTTCACCGCATCCTCGGTGGCGCTGCCGCCCACGTCCAGGAAGTTGGCGGGGGAGCTGCCGTGGTACTTGATGATGTCCATGGTGGCCATGGCNNGCGCCGTTCACCATGCAGCCGATGCTGCCATCCAGCTTGATGAAGTTGAGGTTGTACTTGCTGGCCTCCACTTCCTCTTCAGCTTCCTCGTTGAGGTCGCGGTAGGCCAGGACATCGGGATGGCGGACCAGGCCGTTGTCATCGAAGCCGATCTTGGCGTCCAGGGCGGTGACGTCGCCCTGCTTCGTGATCACGAGCGGATTGATCTCCACCATGGAGCAGTCCTTCTCCACGAAGAGCCGGTACAGGTTCTGGAGGAAGACCACGCCCTGCTTGAAGGCGTTGCCTTCGAGCCCCAGGGCGAAGGCCACCTGGCGGGCCTGGAAGCCGCTGAGACCCAGGGCCGGATCCACGGCCACCTTGACGATCTTCTCGGGGGTCTTCTCGGCGACTTCCTCGATCTCCACGCCGCCTTCGGTGGAGGCCAGGATGGTGATCCGGCTGGTGACGCGGTCCACCAGGTAGCTCAGGTAGAGCTCCCGCTCGATGTCCACGGGCTTGGAGAGGAACACCGTGCGGACCTTGCGGCCTTCGGCGCCGGTCTGCTTGGTGACCAGCTGCATGCCGATCATGGCCTTGAACAGCTCGGCGGCCTTGTCGGGGTCCGTCGCGAACTTCACGCCACCGCCCTTGCCGCGGCCACCGGCGTGGATCTGTGCCTTCACGACGCTGGCGCCGCCGAATTCCTTGGTGATCATGCGGGCTTCCTCGGCGTCCTGGGCGACCTTCCCGTCGGGCGTGGCCACCTTGTACTGCCGCAGCAGCTCCTTGGCTTGGTATTCATGGATGTTCATGCTTGCTCCCGAGAAGGTCACCCCCCAGTCTAGCGGCCGGGTCCCCAGGTCCGAACCCCGAAGGCTGTGACCCGTGGCATCCTTTGAGAGCCTCAGGAGGCGTTCATGGCCCAGCTGGACCGGCTGCTTTCCCACGTCATCGCCAAGGGCGGCGCCCGCCTCCGCCTGGAGGCCGACAAGAAGCCCCGCCTGGAGCTCAAGAACGGTGAGGCTTTGGACCTCCTGCCCAACCCTCTGCCCACGGTGATGGTCGAGGTGCTGGCGGGGGAGGTGATTCCCGAAGCCCTCAAGGCCACCTGGCAGAAGGATGGCAAAGCCGAGTTCGAGCACGATCTCTCCGGCCAGACCTTCGTCATCCGCCTGAGCCGCTACATGGAGGCCCCGCTCATCATCGCGGAGCACCAGGGCCCGGCCCGCTCCCAGGCCAGGCTCAGCCCGGCGCCTGTTACCGCGCCGACGCCAGCGCCGGCTCCTGCTGCGGTATCCGCGGCCGCTTCCCCGTCCAAGGCGGCGCCGGTGGCTCCCGCCCCTCAAGCTCCCAGGCCGGATCGCAGCCAGGGGCACCCCTTGGCCGAGCGGCTCTTCTCCGCCCTGCTGGCCCAGCAGGGCTCGGACCTGCACTGCACCTCCCTGGAGCCGCCCCTGGCCCGCGTCCACGGCGACATGAAGGAACTGGAGGGCTTCGGTCCGCTGCAACCGGCCACCTTGCTGGAGATGATGGAGGCCGTGGCCACCCCCACCGCCTGGCAGCACTTCCAGGAACGCCACGATGCGGACTTCGCCTATGCCTACGAGGCCGGAGGCTGCCGCCTGCGCGTGAACTACTTCCTGGACCGGGTCGGGCCCGGCCTGGTCTGCCGCGTCATCCCCAACGCCATTCCCGATCCGGACAAGCTGGGTCTGCCCGATCCCGTGCGCCGCCTGTGCGATCTCGCCAAGGGCCTGGTGCTGGTGACGGGCCCCACGGGCAGCGGCAAGTCCACCACCCTGGCCGCAATCCTCGACCTAGCCAACCAGAAGCGGCGGGACCACATCCTCACCATCGAGGATCCCATCGAGTTCGTGCATCCCCGCAAGGGGTGCCTGGTGAACCAGCGCGAGGTGGGCGCCCACACGGACAGCTTCAAGAACGGCCTGCGGGCGGCCCTGCGCGAGGACCCCGACATCGTGATGGTGGGCGAGATGCGCGACCTGGAGACCATCGCCATCGCCCTGGAGACGGCCATCACGGGCCACCTGGTGTTCGGCACGCTGCACACCAGCAGCGCCATCGGCACCATCGACCGCATCGTGGACCAGTTCCCGGCGGACCGGCAGCAGCAGATCCGCGTGATGCTGGCGGACGCGCTGAAGTGCGTGGTGAGTCAGACCCTGCTCAAGAAGATCGGCGGCGGCCGCATCGCCGCCCTGGAGACGCTCTTCATCAGCCCCGCCATCGCCAACCTCATCCGCGAGGGGAAGAACTTCCAGATCCCCAGCGCCATGCAGACGGGACGGAGCTACGGCCAGCGGCTCATGAACGACGCCCTGGTGGAGCTCATCAAGGACAAGAAGGTGGAGCCCATGGAGGCCTACCTCAAGTGCCCCGACAAGGAGAGCTTCATCGCGGCCTGCAAGCGCGCGGGCATCCCCTTCGATCTGCGGCTCGGCGAAGTGGAAGCCTGATCCCGGCGCTCACATGCTGCGCGACAGCAGGGCCTCGGGAATCTCCCGCAGCAGGNNCGCAGCCGGGCTTCCTCATCCGCCGGGATGGGCACTTCCTCACCCCGGTCCCAGATGGTCCGGATGATCTCACGCGTCTCGTCCGGCGCCTTCTCCAGGAGCGTGAGCATGGGCAGGGTGAGCTTGCCCTCCCGCAGGTCGCTGAAAGCCGGTTTGCCCAGCTGCTCACTGGTGGCGGTGTAGTCCAGCAGGTCGTCCACCAGCTGGAAGGCGCGGCCCACCTCCAGGCCGTACTGGCGCATGGCCACACATTCGTCCTGGCCCCGCCCGGTGAGGACGGCGCCGGTCTCAGTGCAGCCGCTGAACAGCAGGGCGGTCTTCCGCTCCTGGATGTCGAAGTAGTCCTTGCGGCTCGTGTCCAGCTTGAAGAGCACGTCGTTCTGGATGAGCTCGCCCTCGATCATGCGGGTGGTCACTTCCGCGAAGATCTCCATCATCCGCCAGCTGCGCCCGGCAATGGCCTCGTTCATGGCCACCAGGTAGAGCAGGTCGCCGAAGAGCACCGTCAGGGTGTTGCCCCACAGCCGGTTGAGGGTGGGCATGCCCCGCCGGAGCTGGGCGTGGTCGATGACATCGTCGTGGACGAGGGTGGCCGTATGGATCAGCTCGAANNGAGAGGTCGAGTCGTGACACGTCAGCCCCGGTAGTTGGTGAACTGCAGGTCCAACCCCTGATCGTCCTTCTTGAAGAGGGCGATGACTTCCTGCAGGTCGTCCCGGCTCTTGCCGCTCACGCGGAGCTGGTCGCCCTGGATGCTGGCCTGGACCTTGATCTTCGCGTCCTTGACCGCCTTGATGAGGCCCTTGGCTTTCTCCACGGGGATGCCCTGGTGGATGGTGACGTCCTGGCGGACCGTGCCCTTCGAGGCGGGCTCGATCTTGCCGTATTCCATGCTGCGGATGCTCACGCCCCGCTTGTGGAGCTTGGTCTGGAGCACGTCGATGACGGCCTTCAGCTTCACCTCGTCGTCGCTGGTGAGCACCAGGATCTTGTCGTCCTTGAGCTCGATCTTGGAGACCGAGCCCTTGAAGTCGTAGCGCTGGCCGATCTCCTTCATGGCCTGGGAGACGGCATTCTTCACCTCGTCCAGGTCCACCTTGCAGACGACATCAAACGAACATTCGCTGGCCATGGGCACTCCTCATGCGGATCCACCCTCCAGACTAGCGCCTTGGCTGAGTCCAGGAAAAGGCAGAGACAGGATTAACAGGATGAAAAGCCGGATTAACAGGATGGGTGCGGTGCTGTACTTCTTTTGAATCCTGTTGATCCTTCTAATCCTGTTAATCCTGTCCCCGCTTTTCGCCGGGGCCCTCCAGCTTCCCGAGCAGCGCCGGCCAGCCTTCCCACAGGCTCAGCAGCTGGAAGGCGGACAGCACCAGGGCGTGGTGGATCTCCCCTCGGCGCATGCGGGCCAGCCATTCGGGCCAGGCGCAGGCCCAGACCTGCAGCTCCTCCGCGGAATCCAGCTCCAGCGCACCCACCGGGCGGCAGTCCAGGGCCAGGAAACTGTGGCAGCGGTTGTTCTGCGTGGCCGGGTTGGGCGTGCAGGAGCCCAGGGATACCCAGTGGTCGGATGCGAACCCCGTCTCCTCCCGCAACTCCCGCCGGGCCGATGCCTCCGGTGCCTCGCCCGGATCGCAGCCCCCGCCCGGGATCTCCAGGGTGGGGGCGTCGATGCCATGGCGGAACTGTTCCACCACCAGCAGATCGCCTGACTGGGTGAAGGCCACCACGTTCACCCAGTCGGGGCCCTGGAGCCGGTAGAAGTCATGCTGGCGGCCCGAGTGGGGACTCCGGCGCCGGGCCACGATCTGCCGGAAGAGCCGCGAGTCCTGCCGCACGCTCTCGGACTCCTGGGTCCAGGCGGCCGCAGGATCGAAACCCTCCGGATGGCAGTGCAGCAGCCGCATCAGTACCTCGGAATGGAAGGATCCATGCGGCTGTAGGCGTCGATGCCGCCGGCGAGGTGCGCAATGTCCCCGAATCCAGCGCCCTGCAGGAACCGCAGGGCGTGGAGGCTGCGGCTGCCGTGGTGGCAGTAGGCCGCCACGGGCCGGGAGGGATCCAGCTCGTGCGCCCGGTACGCGAGTTCGCCCAGGGGAATCAGGATGGCGCCGGGGATGCGCGCCAGGTCGTATTCCCAACGCTCCCGGACGTCCAGGCGCTGCACGGCGTCCGGAAGATCCCGGTAGGCTTCCGCGGACAGGTGGATGCCGTTCTCAAACACGCTGGGCCTCCTCCTGGCCGAGCACGCGGCTGCAGATGTGGTGGGTGATGACGTCCAGGGCCGTGCGGTTCTCCACGCCCGTGGGCACGATGAGATCCGCCCAGCGCTTGCTGGGCTCGACAAATTCCAGGTGCATGGGCCGCACACTGTTCTCGTACTGGTCCATGACGCTTTCCAGGCTGCGTCCCCGCTCCTTGGTGTCCCGCCGGATGCGCCGCAGGATGCGGATGTCGGCATCGGTGTCCACGAAGATCTTGGTGTCCAGCTGATCCCGCAGCTCCGGCAGGGCGAAGAGCAGCAGCCCCTCCAGGATCACCACCTGGCCCGGGGGCACGGGTTCCTCCCAGCCGGTGCGGTCCGAGAGGGTGAAATCATAGGCGGGCTTGCGGATGCTTTCGCCGCGATGGAGGGCGGTGAGGTGCGCGGCCATGAGCTCCAGGTCGAAGGCATGCGGGTGATCCCAGTTCACGGGCCTTCCGCCAAAGCGGCCCTTCACCACCTCCAGGGGCGCATAGTAGGCATCCATGTCCAGCAGGAGCGTGGCCACGGCCTTCTTCTTTAGGCGCTTCACCAATTCAGCCGCCACGGAGGTCTTGCCGCTCCCGGAGCCTCCCACGATGCCCACCAGCATCGGCCTGTCGCTCATGTCCCCTCCCTTTCCTCCATCCTAACGTCCCACGCCTCTGCTAAGGTTCATGCCATGCATCGCACGTGCTCCGCCCCCGCCCTGGCCCTTCTCGCACTCCTGGCCGGTTGCAGTTCCGAGGATCCCCGGCTGCCGGCCAACCTCTACGAGGAGGCCCGCAAGCTGAACCTCGAAGGGCGCAGCCTCGAAGCCAAGGCCATGATGAAGCAGCTGGCGGACCGCTACCCGGATTCCGAGGCCGCCCAGCAGGCCAAGCGCGACCTCTTCCTCATCGAGGCCTTCGTGAACCGCGACCTGGCCGACCGCCAGAAGCAGGTCCGGGCGGCCATGAAGCGCGTCACNNCACCCCTTCCTCTACCGGCCCTACGTCACGCGTCCCATCGAGGAAGTCCAGGTCAAGCGGGGACCGGCCCGGCAGAAGTTCAACACCAGGCTCGACGGGTACTACCTGGCCTGCCTCGGCACCGACGCCGTTCCCGGCGGCGAGGGCCTGGCCAGCGACCTCCTCATCAAGGACGGCGCTCCCTGGACCGACGGACACTACCCGCCAGTACCCCAGCCGCAGCCGATTCGCTGAGGTTCCAGCCAGCCCAGGAACATGGCTGCGCACTGCGTGCGCAGCAAACAAAATGCGGCCCAAGGCCGCATTTTGCAGGTGCCTCGGAGCAAAGNNGAAGCGGTGGGTGATGACGGGCGTGATGTCCAGGCCGCTCTGGATCATGGCGGCCATCTTGTACCAGGTCTCGAACATCTCCCGGCCGTAGATGCCCTTCAGGATCAGCCCCTTGAAGATCACCTGGCTCCAGTCGATGGCGCAGTCGCCGGGGAGGATGCCCAGCAGGGCGATGCGNNTCCAGGCGGTACTCGTTCACGTCGGTGATGACGATGTGGCGGGCGCCCGCGTGCCTGGCGATGGCCACGGCCATGATGCCGATGGGGCCGGCGCCGGTGATCAGCACATCCTCGCCCACCAGGTCGAAGCTGAGGGCCGTGTGGGCGGCGTTGCCATAGGGATCGAAGATGGAGGCCACCTCGTCCGGCACGTTGTCCGGCACCTTGAAGACGTTGAAGGCGGGCAGGCTCAGGTATTCGGCGAAGGAGCCCGTGCGGTTCACGCCCACGCCCACGGTGTTGCGGCAGAGGTGGCGCTTGCCCGCCCGGCAGTTGCGGCAGTGGCCGCAGGTGATGTGCCCCTCGCCGCTGACGCGGTCACCCGGCTGGTAGCCCTCCACCTCGGCGCCCACCCTTTCGATGACGCCGAAGTACTCGTGGCCCACCACCATGGGCACGGGGATGGTCTTCTGGGCCCACTCGTCCCAGTTGTAGATGTGGACGTCCGTGCCGCAGATGGCGCTCTTGTGGACGCGGATGAGCACGTCGTTGGGGCCGACTTCGGGCATGGGCGCCTCGCCCATCCAGATGCCTTCCTCACGCTTGGACTTGAGCAGGACTTTCATGCAGCCTCCAACCGCATCATTTCATCATCAAGGGGAAGCCCCGCCAAGCGCTGCTTCAGCGACTGGGGTGGAGGAGACCCCGCGCGCCTGCTGCGCTATCATGCCTCCACCCGGACATCCCCATGGCGCCCTCCCCCCAGAAGCGGCAGTCGCACCGCGTTCCCATCGCCTACCAGGTGAAGCTGGTGGCGGATGACCGGATCATCGCCTACACCTCCGCCATCAACCTCAGCATGGGGGGCATCCTGGTGGGCGGGGTCGAGCGCCTGCCCCTGGGCAGCCAGTGCGGCGTGGCCATCCTGCTGGCGGACGGGGAATCTGGACGGAAGGTCGTGGCCCGGGGCACCGTGGTCCGGTCCGATGCCCGGGGCATGGCCATCGCCTTTTCCAAGGCGCTCGATTCAGGGAGCGAGGCCTCGCTGCGCACCCTCATCCACTCGCTGGACCCGGGGGAGGCCCACCTCGATGGATGACTCGGAAGCAGGTAGGCTCATGCCTTCGATGCATGGAGTGTGACGATGCAGGACCCTGAAGCCGCGCTGGCGCGCCTGTTGGACTACCTCAAGCCCGGCTCTGGCGGCCGGGGGACCGGGGACGGCGGGTGGGAGCCTCCCGCCTTCGAGCGGTATGAGGACATCCGGACCTGGCTGTCGGAATCCGTCATGAGCGCCACGATGTACGAGCGCTACCCCGACCGCCGCTGGACCATCCAGCTGCTGCTGAAGGAGCAGAACCCGGGGACCTACCGCTACATCGTGCTGTAGATCAGATCACCTTCAGCTCGCGCCCCACCTTGGTGAAGGCGGCAATGGCGTGATCCAGGTCGGCCTTGGTGTGGGCGGCGCTCATCTGGGTGCGGATGCGGGCCAGGCCCTTGGGCACCACGGGGAAGAAGAAGCCGATGACGTAGACGCCCTCGTCCAGCAGGCGTTTGGCGAATTCCTGGGCCAGGGGCGCCTCGTAGAGCATGACGGGCACGATGGGGTGCTCGCCGGGCAGCAGCTTGAAGCCCGCCTTTTCCATGCCGGCGCGGAAGTACCGGGCGTTCTCGTGCACCTGCTTGATGAGGCCCTGGCTGTTCTTGAGCAGGTCCAGCACCTTCAGGGTGGCGGCCACGATGGCGGGCGCCACGGAATTGGAGAACAGATAAGGCCGGGCCTTCTGGCGCAGCCAGTCGATGGCTTCGCGCTTCCCGGCGATGTAGCCGCCGGAGGCCCCGCCCAGGGCCTTGCCGAAGGTGCCGGTCATGAAGTCCACGCGGCCCATGACGCCGCAGTGCTCGTGCGTGCCGCGTCCGTTGGGGCCCATGAAGCCCACCGCGTGACTGTCATCAACCATAACCATCGCCTCATATTTCTCGGCGAGATCGCAGATCTCGGCGAGCTTGGCGATGTAGCCGTCCATGCTGAACACGCCATCGGTCACCACCAGCTTGAAGCGGGCCCCCGCGGCATCGGCGGCCTTCAGCTGGGCCTCCAGGTCGGCCATGTCCGAATTGGCGTAGCGGAAGCGCTTGGCCTTGCAGAGGCGGATGCCGTCGATGATGGAGGCGTGGTTCAGGGCGTCGCTGATGATGGCGTCCTCCTCGCCCAGCAGGCCCTCGAAGATGGCGCCGTTGGCGTCGAAGCAGCTGGAGTACAGCTGGGTGTCCTCGAAGCCCAGGAAGTCCGCCAGCTTCAGTTCCAGCTCCCGATGGATGTCCTGGGTGCCGCAGATGAAGCGCACGGAGGCCATGCCGAAGCCGTGGCCATCCATCACCGTCTTGGCGGCCTGGATGACCTCCGGGTTGTTGGCCAGGCCCAGGTAGTTGTTGGCGCAGAGGCACACCACGTCCCTGCCGTTGGCCTTCATCTGCGGCTGCTGGGGCGAGGTGATGACGCGCTCGGTCTTGTAGAGCCCGGCCTCCTTCAGCTGCTCGATCTCGCGGTTGAGGTGGGCCAGGTAGCCAGGATTCACGGCGGGTCTCCTATTCATCGGGGCCCATAGGATACTCCGGGGTGCCGTTGATGCCCGTCATGTCGCCCCGGATGTGTCACCATCCTTGCGAACTGGAAAGGATTCCGATCATGCGCCCCCTCCTGCTCCTGCCCGTCCTGCTCCTCACCCTGGCCTGCAGCTCCAAGCTGGAGCGCGGCAAGGCCGAGGATCTGATCCGCAAGGACTACCCCGTGGTGGTGCCGGTCACGGTGCCTGAGAGGGCTTCGGCGGACAAGGGCAGTCCGGAGCACCTGCGCCTGGTGGCGCTCAAGGAGAACCTGGACCGGAGCGGCTGGTTCGACAGCGGCGTCCAGACCGAGGGTGCCCGGGAGACCTTCACCTTCCGGCTGAAACCCGATGCCCCCAAGACCATCAAGGCCGCGCCGAAGGGGTTCTCCATGCCCGCGGCGGAGGCCGTCTTCGTCCGGGCCGTNNGCCAAGGTGGGGCAGGTCAAGCAGCGCCACGCCACCTTCGAGCGGCGGCGGGGCTCATGGGAACGGACCGGCACCGACGAGGCCTTTCGCAAAGCCGAGTGATCGCGGTTACAACCTGACCGCTTGGGCGCTGGCCGCTGCTCCATTACCCTGAGGCATCGAGGTTCCCTTGGATCACAGCCCCGCCTTCCGTCTCCGCCGCTTCCTGAACTGGTTCCCCCTGGGGCTGACCTACGCGGCCATGTACATGGGCCGCTACAACTTCAACATCGTGAAGAACGACATCGGCGCCTGGTACCACCTGGACAAGGCCCAGATGGGCTTCATCGCCTCCGCGGGCTTCTGGACCTACGGCCTGTCCGTGGCCCTCAACGGGCCCCTGGCGGACCGCATCGGCGGCCGCAAGGCCATCCTCGTGGGCGCCATCGGCGCGGCCCTGGTGAACCTGGCCATCGGGTTCATGTTCCTGAACGGCGACGCCTCCCAGGTGCTGGTGAGCATGAGCCTCCTCTGGAGCCTGAACATGTACTTCCAGAGCTTCGGGGCCCTCTCCGTGGTGAAGGTGAACAGCACCTGGTTCCACGTGAAGGAGCGGGGCGTCTTCGGCGGCATCTTCGGCATCATGATCAGCTCGGGCTACTTCCTGGCCACCACCATCGGCGCCTGGCTGCTGGCCAGCTCCCGCAGCTGGACCGTCATCTGGTTCGTGCCCGCCGCGGCCATGGCCTTCATGTTCGCCGTGGACTGGTTCCTGGTGCGCAACCGGCCCAGCCACGCGGGCCACGCGGACTTCGACACGGGAGACGGCTCCAACGCCCATCACGCCGAGGACGCCCCCCTGCCCCTGGGGGACCTCATGCGGAAGGTCTTCCACAATCCCGTGATCGTCGCCCTGATCTTCGCGGAGTTCTGCACAGGCTTCGTCCGCCAGGGGGTGATGCTCTATTTCACCGAGTACCTGCAGGAGGTCTACCACCTCAGCAAGAAGGAGCACCTGTTCTGGTGGACCGGCATCGCCTTCATGGGCGGCGGCATCCTGGGCGGCCTGGTCTGCGGCTGGATGAGCGACAAGCTGTTCCAGTCCCGCCGCCCCCCCGTGGCCTTCGTGTTCTACCTCGTCCAGGTGGTGATGCTGGGCCTCCTGGGCATGACCCTGGGCCAGGGCACCACCGGAGGCCAGATCTGGGCCGTGATCCTGCTGGGCCTGACCGCCATGTTCATCTTCGGCGTCCACGGCATGCTCAGCGGCACCGCCAGCATGGACTTCGGCGGACGCAAGGCCGCCGCCACCGTCACGGGCGCGCTGGATGGCGTCCAGTACATCGGCTCTGGCCTCACGGGCTTCGGCCTGGGCTGGATCCTCAAGACCTATGGCTGGGACGGCATCGCCACCCACGG
>DPRT01000018.1:25104-28881 GCA_003538615.1 Holophagaceae bacterium
TCGCGGACGAAGGTGGTGAGGTCGTTCCGGTTGTCGAAGCGGGCCACGGGCAGGTGGTAGACCCTGGTTTCGTAGCGGTCGCCGGCCTGGATGAGACGCTCGACGCGGATGGCGCCAGGACGGTCGCTCTGCTCCATGAGCCAGGCCATGTCATCCGTGCCGTACTGGCCCAGCATCACCTCCATGGGGACGCTGTGGTGGAGGATGCTGCCCTGACCGTCCGGCCGGCCCCGCTCGATGTTCTTGCGCCGGCTTTCGGCGGGATCCACCCAGACGTAGAGGACGGCGGCGGTCTCCAGGATGGCGGGCGACAGCGTCTGGAAGGCCGTGTCGTAGCCGTGGGGCGGGCACAGGGGGAAGGCCGATCCGTGGGAGCCGCCGCGGGCGGCCTCGATCACGAGGGTGCGGCCGGCCTTGTCCTGGGCGTTCTGGCGGTTGAGGGCGTCCANNCATGAGGTTGGCGTAGTCCTCGTTGAGCAGCTCGATGAGCACGGCCCAGGTCCAGTTGTCCCGGAAGGGGCGGTTGGGGCCGTGGTAGTAGGCGTAGCCCAGGCCGTTGGCCTTCAGCTCGTCATCGATGCGGTGCATGAGGTGGACGTACGGATAGTCGTCCAGCTGGAGGGTGGGACCCATGTGGAAGTCGTTGCGGCACTGGTCGGGCGTCAGGCTGGCCAGGTAGCGCCGCACCTCCGACTTGCCCGAGGCGGGCAGGCTGAAGAGGAGGATGGTGTCGAGGAGCTGGGTCATGGGGTTCCACCGCGCGAATCCTCAAGCATGCCACGACATTTTCCCCCGCGCTCGTGATATGCCTGGAGGATGCGGGATCGGGAGATCGTCGAACGCGTCCGGGACGCCACGGACCTGCTGGCCCTGGTGGGCCAGGCGGTGAAACTGCGCAAGCAGGGCTCGGCCCACGTGGGCCTGTGCCCCTTCCACGCCGAACGCAGCCCCAGCTTCCAGGTGGTGGCCCACCGGGGCTTCTACCACTGCTTCGGCTGCGGCAAACACGGCGACGCCTTCGCCTGGCTCATGGAGCGGGAGGGCATGACCTTCCCCGAGGCCCTGGAGCAGCTGGCCCGGGCCGCGGGCATCGACCTCCCCCAGCACCGGGAGCGCCCGGCCGCGGAAGTGGACCTGGAAACCCGCATGCGGTCCGCCCTGGAGGCGGCNNGCCAGCCGCAGCGAGCGCGGCACCCAGATCGATTTCCTGCGCAACCGCCTGACCATCCCCATCCATGACGCCCGGGGCCGCCTGGTGGCCTTCGGCGGGCGCGTCCTCGGGGACGGCCAGCCCAAATACCTCAACACCCGGGACACGGTCCTCTTCCACAAGGGCGAGACCCTCTTCGGCTTCCACCGCGCCAAGGGCGCCATGAAGGACGGGGCCCTGGTGGTGGAGGGCTACTTCGATGTGCTGCAGCTGCACCAGAGCGGCCTCCACCAGGCCGTGGCGCCCCTGGGCACCGCCCTCACCGAGGAGCACCTGAAGCAGCTGGGCCGCTTCACCCGCCGCGTCATCCTCTGCTTCGACGGCGATGCCGCGGGCCGCCGGGCCATGGAGAAGAGCCTGCGGATGGCCCTGCCCCTGGGCTTCGAGGTGCGCCTGCTGGAGCTGCCCCAGGGCGAGGATCCCGACACCTGGTGCCTGAAGCTGGGCGGCGAGGCCTTCCGGGACCTGCTGAAGGCCGCGCCGGACTGGACCGCCTTCATGGTGGACCGGGCCATGGAAGGCAAGGACCTGCGCCGCATCTCGGACCGCATGGGCGCCTTCAAGGACCTGCTGGACTTCCTGCCCTACCTGCCCCGCACCACCGAAAGCCGGGACCTGTTCGCCAGCCTCGCCCACCAGCTCCAGGTGCCCCTGCANNCCGCCCGCCTGGTGGGAGAGCCTCGCAGGCGCCCCCCTCCTCCAGGCCCTGCTGGACGCGGAAGGCGACCTCACGCTGCTGCCCGGGGGCGCCATCGCGGCCCTGCGCCATCTGGAGGCCCAGGCCAGCCGCCAGGACGAGGCCGGCCGGGATGCCGAGGCCCTGTTCGCCCGGCTCGAAGGGGGCTACGTGGACCGGGAGATCCAGGCCAACAACCGCCTGCTCCAGGATCCCAGCACCATGGTGGATGGCGCGCTCACCGAGCGGGTCATGGCGAGGCAGAACGAGCTCCTGGCCCGCCAGAAGAAGCTGTCCCGCGAGCGGCGGGGGCTGCGCTGACCCCCGGCCGGGCCTCTGCCCTTGCCTGAATCCGCAGATCCCCTATACTGAAAAGTTCCGGACTCGGCCCGGTACATTGGCCGTGTTCTGCTTTTCCCTCGGCCGCCGGGTCCCCCCGTCCGCTGGCCCGATGCCGCAGCGCTCTTTGAGGTCCGAATGGTTCCGACGCCGCCACGTGATGCCTACTACGCCCTGACCAAAGCCCTGATCTCCATCGGAAGGAAAAACGGATTCCTGCTGGTCGACCAGCTCAATGACTTCCTCCCCGATACCACCTCGAGCCCCAACGATCTCGATGTGGTCATGGGTTTGTTCGCGCGTCTGGGGGTGGGCATTGGCGCCACCGAAGCGGATGCGCTGGCGGCCCGCGAGGCCATCGAGCCCGAATTCGTCCTGGTGGAGGGCGGCGGCAAGGCCGACAAGGATCTCGAAGTCGAGATCGACAGCCCCGACAGCGACAAGTTCAACGATCCGGTCCGCATGTACCTCAAGGAGATGGGCACNNGTGGGCCTTTCCGATGAGGTGGACGACGACGAGGATGCCGAGAGCACCTCCGCCACCCAGCACGTGCACCACCAGTTCGAGAAGCTGCTGGTCTACGACCAGGCGCTCCAGGAGCTGCTGGACGTCAAGGCCCAGGTGGACGCGGGCACCAAGACCCTGCCCAAGAAGCGCAAGCTGGACCGGGAGATCCTCCAGGCGCGGGGGCGCCTGTCCCGCCAGATCCGCAAGCTGGGCCTCAACAGCCTGGCCGTCACCCGGCTCATCGACCGCATCACCCACCAGCACAGCCAGGTGATGGCGGGCGAGCGCAAGTGCCGCGAGCTGCGGGACCGGCTCAAGAACCCCGCCTTCGCCAAGCTGAAGGACAAGTACAAGGACGAGCTGGCCCACATCGAGAAGACCCTGGCGGATTTCTTCATCAAGTACGAGACCACCAGCGAGGTCTTCCACAAGGACTTCAACGGCCTCAAGGCCGCGGAGAGCATCAGCCGCGGCGCCAAGGCCGAACTCATCGAGGCCAACCTGCGCCTCGTGGTCAGCATCGCCAAGCGCTACACGAACCGCGGCCTCCAGTTCCTGGANNTGATCGAGACCATCAACAAGCTCATCCGCACCCAGCGCGAGCTGGTCCAGAAGCTGGGCCGGGAACCCTCCAGCGAGGAGATCGCCCACGCCATGGACATGCCCGTGGGCAAGGTCCGCAAGGTGATGAAGATCGCCCAGGAGCCCATCTCCCTCGAGACCCCCATCGGCGAGGAGGAGGATTCCCACCTGGGCGATTTCATCGAGGACAAGACCGTGGTCTCCCCCGTGGAGCAGGTCGTGCAGCAGCGCCTCAAGGAGACGGTCCGCAACGTCCTCAACACCCTCAGCGAGCGCGAGGAGCGCGTCCTCCGCATGCGCTTCGGCGTGGGCGACGATGGCTCCGAGCACACGCTGGAGGAGGTGGGCAGCGAATTCGCCGTCACCCGCGAGCGCATCCGGCAGATCGAATCCAAGGCGCTGAGAAAGATCAGGCACCCGCGCTACTCCAAGACGCTCAAGGCGTTCCTGGGCTAACCAGCG
>DPRT01000017.1 GCA_003538615.1 Holophagaceae bacterium
CTCAATGCCCTTCGAGGCCTCTGGCCCGCCACCCTGCTCTGAAGGCACTCTGAGTCCAGAGGCTGGTCCCTGGACCGCCTGTTGTAGGCTGGAAGTGGGAGGCAGCATGTCGACGGTGGCAGTGATCCTGGCGGCGGGGCTCGGAACCCGCATGAAATCGCGGCTTCCCAAGGTGCTGCACCCCATCCTCGGCGACCCCTCGCTGCTGTGGGCGCTGCGGGCGCTGCCCGGTGGCCTCGGCGGCGCCGTGGTGGTGGTCCATCATGGGAAAGAGCTGGTTCTCGGGGCCCTCGACGCCTGGCAGAAGGCCGGTCTCCTCCCCTGTCCGGTCAGCACCGTGGACCAGGGTGACCCCCTGGGCACGGGGCACGCGCTTCAGGTCTGCATCCCCGAACTGGATCGCCTGGGCGCCTCGCGGGTGGCCATCCTCTGCGGGGACGTGCCCCTCACGACGCCTGCCACCGTGGCCCAGCTCTGCGGCGCCGAGGCGCTGCTGCTGGCCATGGATCTCGCTTCGCCGGGTTCGTACGGCCGCGTGATCCAGCATCCGGATGGCCGCCTCGCAGGCATTGTGGAGGCCAAGGACGCCACGCCCGAACAGCTGGCCGTGCAGCGCGTGAATGGCGGTGCCTATGCCCTGCCCTGGCCCGCCCTCCGCAAGGCCCTCCAGGGCCTGAAGAACGACAACGCCCAGAGGGAGTACTACCTCACCGATGCCGTGGCGGCCGTGGCCCGGGAGATCCCCGTGGCCGTGGAGGTCTGCGACCCCGAAGAATTGGCCGGCATGAACTCGCGGCAGGATCAGGCGATGCTGCAGGCGGCAGCCCAGCGGCGGATCCAGAGCCACTGGATGGCCGAGGGCGTCACCTTCCTCCATCCGGAAAGCACCCTGGTGGGACCGCGGGTGGTCCTGCAGCGCGATGTCACCCTGGAACCCGGCGCCCGGCTGGAGGGTTCGGTCCAGGTGGGCGAGGGCTGCTGCATCGGCCAGGGCGCGGTGATCAGGGATTCCGTGCTGGGCGGGGACGTGGAGGTGCGCCCCTACAGCGTCATCGAGCGGGCCCGGGTGGGCGCCCACGCCAAGATCGGCCCCTTCGCGCGCCTGCGGGAGGGTACGGACCTGGCCGAGAACGTCCACATCGGCAACTTCGTGGAGACCAAGAAGGCGACGTTCCACCGGGGTGCCAAGGCCAGCCACCTGGCCTACCTGGGCGACACGGAGATCGGGGAAGGCACCAACATCGGCGCGGGCGTCATCACCTGCAACTACGACGGCGTTAACAAGCACCGGACGATCATCGGCCGCCGGGTCTTCGTGGGATCTGACACCCAGCTGGTCGCTCCCGTGACCATCGGCGACGGGGCCCTCATCGGCGCGGGCAGCACCATCACCAAGGACGTGNNCTTTCCGTTCGGAGCCTCATGGTCCTGACTTTCATCAACAAGGCCGGCGCAGGCGTGCTGAAAGCCACGGACACTTTCGGGGACTTCGCGGTCCTCGCGGGTCGGACGTTCGCGGCGATCTTCAGGCGTCCCTTCGACGGCAAGACCCTCCTGAGCCAGTTCCAGTCCGTGGGCGTGAACTCGATCCCCGTGGTGGTGCTCACCAGCCTCGCCGTGAGCATGGTGTTCGCCGTCCAGCTCGCCTTCGGCTTCAAGCAGTTCCAGGCAGAGGGCCTCGCCTCCCAGGTGGAGGGACTCGCCATCATCCGGGAACTGGGACCAGTCATCACCGGCCTCATGCTCTCCGGCCGCATCGGGTCCGCCATGGCCGCGGAACTGGGCACCATGCAGGTCACCGAGCAGATCGATGCGCTCGAATGCCTGGCCACTGATCCCATCCACTACCTCTTCGTGCCCCGTCTTCTGGCCTCCATCGTGGTGGTTCCCCTCCTCACGGTGGTGTCCATCTACGTGGGCTTCTGGGGCGGCTATCTGATCCTGGTGGGCGTGGAGGGGCAGAGCGCGTATGTCTACGGCAACGAGTTCTACAAGCTGCTGGCCTTCCGCGACCTGCGCATCGCCCTCTACAAGGCCCTCGTGTTCGGAATGATCATCGCCCTGGTGGGCTGCTGGAAGGGCTACCGCACCCGGGGCGGCGCCGAGGGCGTGGGCAACGCCCCCACCAGCAGCGTCGTGACCAGCTCGCTCTGGATCCTCATCTCCGACTTCTTCCTCACCAAGCTTCTGCTGGTATGACGGCATGGCTCTGATCGATGTCGTCAACCTCTCCAAGGCCTTCGGTCCGAAGGTCGTGCTGTCCAATGTGAACCTCCAGGTCGAGGAGGGCGAAAGCCTGGTCGTGCTGGGGGGATCGGGTACCGGCAAGACGGTGCTGCTCAGGAACATCATGGGCCTGCTCACACCGGATTCGGGCCATGTGTCCATCGAGGGCAAGATCATCGCCCAGCTTTCGNNATCAGCGAAGACGAGGTCCAGGCCCGGGTGGAGGAATGCCTGTCCATGGTGGGCATGAAGGGGACCGACAAGCTCAAGCCGGCGGAACTCTCCGGCGGCATGAAACGCCGCGTGGGCTTTGCCCGCGCCATCGCCCTCAAGCCGAAGATCCTGCTCTTCGACGAGCCCACCACAGGCCTCGATCCGGTCATGACCGACGTCATCGGGCGCGTGATCCTCGACCTCAAGCACGAGCTTGGCATCACCACCATCACCATCACCCACGACCTCAAGTCCGCCTTCGAGATCGCGGACCGCATCGCCCTGCTCTTCCGCGGCGAGTGCATTGCCTGCGAATCCCCTGCCGACTTCAAGGTCAATCCCCACCCCGTCATCCAGCAGTTCCTGCGGGGCGATGCGGACGGCCCATTCCTGCAGGACCCGCCCCCGCCCAAGCGCAAAGGCCAGGAGACCCTCCCATGAAGCTCGAAACCAAGGTCGGCCTCTTCTTCACCGGCGCCATCATCCTGCTGGCCGTGCTGATCTTCCGCACGGAGAAGCTGGAATTCGGCGGCAAGCGGAACCAAACCGAGCAGTTCACCTATTTCGACCAGGTGGCGGGCCTCAACCTGCAGAGCGCCGTGCGCATCGCCGGCGTGAAGGTGGGCGATGTGCGCGCCATCACGCTGGAGAACGGCAAGGCCCGCGTGATCGTCGGCCTTTCGAACGATGTACCCGTCTACGCCGATGCCTTCGTGTCCCTGGGTTCCATCGGCATCCTGGGCGAGAAGTTCATCGATCTGGATCCGGGCCACAGCGCCAAGGGCCCCTTCCCCGCGGACAAGCCCATCCCGAGCAAGGCCGGGGTGAGCCTCGACAACCTCATGGAGACCCTGGCCGACATCGGCAAGAACGTGAAGGGCGTCACCCAGGCCCTGAACGAGTCCATCGGCGGGGAGCAGGGCCGCCAGAAGCTTGATGAAATCGTGGACAACATCCGCGTGCTCACCGCCGAGTTCCGCACCATGGCCCAGGAGAACCACGGGGCCATCAACCACACCATGGCCAACGTCGAAGCCATCACCGCCGACCTGCGCGACAAGCTGCCGAAGCTGGCCCAGCAGTTCGAAACCGTGGGCAAGAATCTCAATGCCATCCTGGAGGAGAACCGTCCCGAGCTGAAGGGCGCCATGGGCGATGTGCGCAAGCTGGCCCAGAGCTTCCAGGGCACCGCGGAAAACCTGAAGACCCTCACGGACCGCATCAACAAGGGCGAGGGCACCATCGGCAAGCTGCTCAACGACGAAACCACCATCAAGAAGATCAATGAGGCCGTGGACAATGTGAACGGCCTGCTGGGCGGCTTCAACAAGATGGACTTCCGCCTGGACATGGATGCAGCCCAGTGGGACAAGCGCAAGGACAGCCGCGTGGCCCTCGGCCTCGAGATCGCGCCGCGCCCCGACTACTGGTATGCCCTGGGCTTCGCCTCCACCCCTGATGGCAAGATCAATGAAAGCTCCCGCACCGTCACCCAGCTCGATCCCGTCACCGGCCAGCCGGTCACCGTGCTGGAGAAGAACCGCTTCGTCACCACGGACCAGGCCTTCACGGTGTCCGCCCAGTTCGCCAAGCGCCTCGGCCCTGCGGTCTTCTCTGCCGGCATCGTCGAGGGCAAGGGCGGCGGCGGCCTGGAAATCCGCACCCTGGATGACGACCGCCTGCGCTTCGGCGTCCTGGCCTATGACTTCACCAAGCGGGATGACAAGCCCAACCCCCGGTACCGCTTCACCAGCAGCTACCAGTTCTGGAAGGGCGCCTACGTCCAGGCGGGTGTCCAGGACATCGGCAACAAGGACCTCCGCACGGTCTTCTTCGGCGGTGGCCTCCGCTGGAAGGATGACGACCTCAAGAAGATCATCGGCCTGGCCGGAG
>DPRT01000059.1 GCA_003538615.1 Holophagaceae bacterium
CGGTCCCTGGGGCCGCCGCCGGTCCTTGGGGATGAAGATGGCGCCGAGGATGGCCGCCACGAGGCTGGTCACCAGCGCGCCGAAGAACCCGGCCCAGAACCCCGAGACGGTGAAGCCCAGGCCCAGCTTGGCGGACAGGGCCCCCGCCAGCCAGAACACCAGGCCGTTGATGACCAGGCTGAAGCAGCCGAAGGAGCAGGCCACGGGCACCAGGGCGATGAGCTTCAGGAAGCTGCCCACGGTGGCGTTGAGGGCCCCGAGGAGGATGGCCACCACCAGCAGGTCGAGGAAGGTGCCGTGGCCCAAACCCGGCACGAGGGCGCTGGCCACCAGCAGGCCGATGGCGGAGAAGAGGAAGCGGAACAGGTTGTTCATGCGGGCATCCCGTCCTTTTCATTGGCCTGGGTGATGATGCTGCCTGCGGGCACGCTGCGGGTGAGCCACACGTTGCCGCCGATGGCGGAGCCCTTGCCGAGGGTGATGCGGCCCAGCACCGTGGCGTTGGAGTAGATGATGACGTCGTCCTCCACCACGGGGTGGCGGGGAACGCCCTTCACGGGGTGGCCTTCCGCATCCAGGGGGAAGCTCTTGGCGCCCAGGGTCACGCCCTGGTAGATGCGCACGTTGCGGCCGAGGATGCAGGTTTCGCCGATGACCACGCCGGTGCCGTGGTCGATGAAGAAGCGTTCGCCGATCTGGGCGCCGGGATGGATGTCGATGCCCGTGAGGCTGTGGGCGTGTTCCGTGATCATGCGGGGCAGCAGGGGCACCCCCAGCTTCAGCAACTCGTGGGCCAGGCGCTGGCTGGTGATGGCCAGCAGGCCCGGGTAGCTGAACAGCACCTCGTCGGGGCTGGTGGCGGCAGGATCGCCTTCGAAGCCGGCCTGGACGTCCGTGGCCAGCAGCCGCCGCACCTCGGGAAGGCGCGCCAGGAAGGCCCGGGCCAGATCCAGGGCCCGTTCCTCGCAGGCGCCGCAGGCCGGATCCGAGGCCATGAGGCCCCGCTGGATCTGGTCCGCCAGGCCGTGGAGCACCCGGTCCATGCGGGCGCCCAGGTGGTAGCGCAGGGTCTCGGCCTTCAACTCGGAGGCGCCGAAGTAGCCGGGGAACAGCAGGGCCCGCAGCTCCTCCACCAGGGCCGCCACGGCCGTACGGGAGGGGAATTCGCGGCGGCCCAGGGGCATGTCCGTGAGGGCCGTGGAGGCCTCCGCCAAGGCCTCGACCACGGCATGCAGATCGGTGGCATTCACCTTGGGAAACTCGCCGGACATGGGGACTCCAGAATCCATCCGGTTCGCGGTGGGCCGGATGGACAAGGATGCCGCAGAATCAGTCCCGCACGAAGTGGCAGGTGTAGCCGCCCGGGTGCTTGAGGAGGTAGTCCTGGTGGTGGTCCTCGGCCTTCCACCAGGGACCCGCCGCCGTGATCTCCGTGACCACGGGCCGCTTCCACTTGCCGCTGGCATCCACCTCCGCCTTCACGCGCTCGGCGGTCTGCCGCTGGGCTTCGCTGTGGAAGAAGATGGCGCTGCGGTACGAGGTGCCCACATCGTTGCCCTGCCGGTTGAGGGTGGTGGGGTCGTGCATGCGGAAGAAGAAGCGCAGCAGGGCCTCGAAGCTGGTCTTGGTTGGATCGAAGCGGATCTGCACGGCCTCGGCGTGGCCCTCGTGGTGCTCATAGGTGGCATTCGCCACGGAGCCTCCGGTGTAGCCCACGTCGATGTCGAGCACGCCGGGCTGTTGGCGCAGCAGGTCCTCCATGCCCCAGAAGCAGCCGCCCGCCAGGGTGGCGACCTCTTCGGCGGGCCCGGGAGCGGCCTTGGCCGCGCGGCCGAACATGGGCAGGAAGCGGCCCAGGCCCTCCTTCTCCAGGTCATCCACGGGCACGAAGCGCAGGGCGGCGGAATTGATGCAGTAGCGCAGGCCACCCTGGTCCCGCGGGCCGTCGTCGAAGACATGGCCCAGATGGGAATCGGCCCCCTTGGAGCGGACTTCTGTGCGGACCATGCCGTGGGACAGGTCCCGGTTTTCCACCACTTCATCGGCGGCCAGGGGCCTGGTGAAACTGGGCCAGCCGCAGCCGGAATCGTATTTGTCCTTGGAGGAGAACAGCGGCTTGCCGCTCACCAGGTCCACGTAGATCCCGTCCCGGTGCTCGTTCCAGAAGGCGTTCTGGAAGGGGGGCTCCGTGCCGGCCTCCTGGGTGACGTGGTACTGCATGGGCGTCAGCTTCTGCTTGAGGGCGGCGGGGCTGGGCTTGTCAGGGGCGTTCACCTTCACCTCGGGTCGGGATGGCATGGAGGGGGCCTGGTGGGGGAGGGCCAAGGCGGCACCCGCCAGGGCCACGGCCGCGGCCACCGCAAGCCAGATGCTCCGCTTCCGCATGGGACCGCCCTCCAGGTGCTCCGTTGGATGCCGGGGAAGGCGGGTGCGTTCCCCGGCTGGATGCGGTGATGGGGGACAATGGCGGCCGGGAGGCTTCCATGCGGTTCATCTTCGANNGGGGACCGCGTGCCCTTCGGCGCCTATGCCCTTCGCGTCTGGCATGTCCCCGGCCACTGCCCCGACCACCTGGCCTTCCTGGTGGAGGGCCAGGACGCGGGCCTTACCGGCGATCTGCTCTTCGTGGGCAAGGTGGGTGGCACCCAGAGCGAAGCCGATGGCCGAGCCGAATGGGCCAGCCTCCAGCGCCTGCTGCGGGAGTGGCCGCCCCACACCACCATCTGGCCCGGCCACGACTACGGCGCCCGCCCCAGCTCCACCATGGCCTGGGAACGGCGCACCAACCCCTTCCTGCTCTGCCCGGACGCGGCGGCCTTCCTGAAGGCCAAGGGCCAGTGGGCAGGGTTCAAGGCGGAGCATGGGTTGCGCTGAGTGTGGGGGCATTTCGCCGACCGTTGGTGCCACGGCCTGGCCGACCTGCCGGTGGGGGTGCCGAAGGGGGATGGCTGATGGAGCCCCGGCGCCCATCGGGTCGGATCGCCATCTAATTTGAAGGAGTCCGTCTCCATTTTGATTGAACCCGGATGAATGCCGGGTTCAATTTTTATATGTAAATAATTAAAATAAAATAAGTTATACCGTGGCTTGGATTATGCACCTCCGGGTCCTGGCTGAAGGGCCGGACCTCAAAATCCGGGCCCTCAAGCTGTCGTCGCCCATACCCCTTCCTGCTTAAGGAGCAGCCATGAATGACTTCAAGCGTTTCGTCCCCGGTGCCTTGGCGGTGTTGGTGGTTGCCGGCTTCGCCGCCTGCCAGCCCAAGGCCAGCGATGCGGCCGTCCAGGCCCAGGTCGCCGCCCAGCTGCAGGCCAAGGCCGCCGATGACCGCGTGGCCATGCTGGAGCAGCAGGTGGCCGACATGAAGGCCGGCAAGACCGCCCCTTCCGGCGACCAGGAGGCCATCCGGCAGTTGTCGGCTGCCCATGTCCGCGCCCTCGACCGTCAGTTGGCGGATGCCCGGCAGCGGGCCGCGGAACGCCGCAAGGAGGCGGTCACCGTGGCCTCAACCCCGGTCGCCCAGCTGCCCAAGGTGACCATCGTGGAAGTCCCCAGCGGCACCCGCGTCACCGTCAGGATGGGCGCCGAGCTGGCCACGGATCGGGACCAGGCCGGAGATCCCTGGTCCGGAACCCTGTCCGAAGACGTGATGGTGGGGAACACCGTGGCCTGGGCTGCGGGCACCATGGTCAGCGGTGTCGTGGCGCAGAGCACCCCCGCGGGGCGCCTGTCCAGCGGCAACGGGGGGCTGGGCATCCGCTTGACCACCGTGGGCCACAACGGCGTGGACGCTGGAACCTACATGGTGGTGGGCGACGCCCGCGGCAAGCGAGACGCCAAGTTCATTGGCGGCACCGCGGCCCTGGGCGCCCTGGTGGGCGTTCTCACCGACAAGAACCATCGGGGCGATCACGCCCTGGGTGGCGCGGCGGCAGGCGCCCTGGCCGGAACCGCGCTTGCGGCCGGTACGGCCGACACCGTGATCCGCATTCCCTCCTCCCAGCTCGTCACCTTTTCCCTGACCATCCCCGAGCCGGTCTCCGTCAAGTAGCTGGCGCTTCACCCATCCAGGAGATCAGGACCATGTTGGGAACCAGGAAGACCATCCAAATCAAGAAGTCCCATGAAGGACCGCTCCACAAGGACCTGGACACCCCCTTGGAGCAGCCGATCATGGCCGCCAACCTGGAAGAGGCCTTGCATTCCAGCGACCCCGTCGTGTGGAAGCGCCGGCAGTTCGTGAAGCATGTCCACCCTTTCCACCATCCCAAGAAGGGCTAGCAGATCAGCGCAGGGCCCATCAGGTGGAGGGCNNTCGCCTCGCTCGCCCGGCGGCCCTCACGGGGCCGCGTCGGGGTTTTGTCAGGCACTCTATGATTCAGGGATGCCTGGTGGGCTGCTCTGAAAGGACCGACGCTGTGAACCTCTTCGACCGGCCCACCGGGGCGCAGACCGCTGCCGTGGATGCCGCTCTCACCAGCCGCCGGTCCATGCGGGCCTTCCTGCCGGCCCCGGTGCCCCGCGACATGGTGGAGGCCATCCTGCGGGTGGCCTCGCGGGCGCCCTCGGGCACCAACACCCAGCCCTGGCAGGTCCACGTGCTGACGGGCGCCGCCAAAGACCGGCTCTGCGACCGCATCGGCGCCATCTACGAGGATCCCGCCGAGCTGGCCCGGCATGAGCGGGAGTACGACTACTACCCGAAGGNNGGCCGCAACTTCCGGTTCTTCGACGCGCCCGTGGGCCTGATCTTCAGCATCGACCGCGGCATGGCGCTGGGCAGCTGGCTGGACTACGGCATGTTCCTGCAAGCGATCATGGTGGCGGCCCGCGCCCGGGGCCTGCACACCTGCCCCCAGGCCGCCTTCACCCAGTTCCATCGCGTCATCGCCGAGGAGCTGGCCTTCCGCTCTGATCAGATGCTGGTGTGCGGCATGGCCCTCGGCTATGCCGACCCGGCCGCCGTGGAGAACAGCCTCGTGACGGAACGGGCCGGGGTGTCTGAATTCACCCGGTTCATCGACATCTAGCCAGCCTGGAGGATTCCCTCCGGGGGATGCTCCAATGGAGCCCGGAGGCGGGGTTCATGGATCATGGCTGGGGACTGCAAGCGGGGGGGCGCGGCCTGGCGCTGGGCTACCTGGCGGGAATGGCGGCGGCGCTGTGGCTGCTGAACCAGGCGCGGCGGTCCTTCTGGCTGTTCTCCCTGCTGGCCCTGCCCGGAACCTTCTGCCACGAGCTCTGCCACTGGNNGGCCGCGGCTGGGTGCTGGGGGCCGTCGCCCTGGCGAACCTGCGCTGGTACAACGCCTTCTTCATCGGTCTGGCGCCGCTCCTGCTGCTGCCCGCAGCCTACGGCCTCTTCCTGTGGCGGCTCGGGCAGCACCGGGCCTTCGGCTGGTCCGAGGCCGGCATGGTGTACCTCCTGGCGAACCTGGTCTTCGGCGCGCTGCCTTCCTGGCAGGATCTCCGCATGGCCGCCCGCTCGCCCGTGGGCTGGNNTTGTACAGCGTGACCAGGTTGCCGTGCCGGGCACGGCGGAGGGCGATGACCGCCTGCTGGGCCCCGTAGAGGGACCGCTGCGCGTCCAGCACGCTCAGATACCCGTCGATGCCCGCCGCATAGCGGGCCGAGGCCAGGTGGTGGGTCCGTTCCAGGGCCTGGGCGAGGGCCTCCTGGGCGGCCAGCTGCTCGTCGAGGGTGCCCCGCTGGGCGAGGGTGTCGGCGACCTCCCGGAAGGCCCCCTGGATGGCCTTGTCGTACTGGGCCAGGGCGATGTCGCGGTCCACATGGGCCGCCTTCAGGTTCGCCCGCCGCGCCCCCGTATCGAAGATCGGGAGGATGACCTGGGGCGAGAAGGCCCAGGTGTCGGAACCGGACTTGAAGAGCCCCGTGAGCTCGCTGCCCATGGTGCCGAGGCTGGTGGTGAGCGAGATGCGCGGGAAGAAGGCCGCCCGGGCGGCGCCGATGTTGGCGTTGGCGGCCTTGAGCTGGCTCTCGGCCATGAGGATGTCCGGGCGCCGCGCCAGCACCTCGGAGGGCAGCCCCGGCGTGATGTCCTTCAGCGCCGCCAGGGTTCCGAGGGCCTGCGGAAGCAGCTCTGTGGGGACCGTGGTGC
>DPRT01000194.1:0-6044 GCA_003538615.1 Holophagaceae bacterium
GGCGCACCTGCTCACCGGCGCGGCCCGTGAAGCGGGTGGCATCCAGCAGGGCCGCCAGTTCGGCTTCGGTCATGGCCCAGGCAGGGTCCTCCGCCAGGAGCTTCAGCAGCTCGTTGGGACGGCCCTCGGCCTTGATGCGGCGGCCGGCTTCCAGCGCCGCGCCCCGGAACCGCTCGTGCAGGTCCTGGCGGTCGCCGCCGCGCTTCACCGCCTCCATGAGCAGCACCTCGGCGGCCATGAAGGGCAGCTCCTGGGCCAGGCGGGCCTCGATCATCTTCGGGTAGACCACCAGGCCCGAGGCCACATTGCGCAGCAACACCAGGATGGCGTCCGCGGCCAGCAGGCCCTGGCTGATGGTGAGGCGCCGGTGGGCGCTGTCGTCCAGGGTGCGCTCCATCCACTGGCTGGCGCTGGTCTGGTACGTGGAGGGCATGAGGCCCAGCACGAAGCGGGCGAGGCTGTTGATGCGCTCCGAGCGCATGGGGTTGCGCTTGTAGGGCATGGCGCTGGAGCCGATCTGCTTGGACTCGAAGGGCTCTTCGACTTCCTTCAGGTGCTGGAGCAGGCGCAGGTCGCAGGCGAACTTCGAGGCGCTGGCCGCGATGCCGCAGAGCACCTGGCCCATGCGGTCCTCCAGCTTGCGGGTGGCGGTCTGGCCGCTCACGGGAATGGCCGGGAAGCCCACCTTCTGGCAGAAGCGCTGTTCCAGGGCTTCCACCTTCGCGCCGTCGCCCTCGAAGAGCTCCAGGAAGCTGGCCTGGGTGCCCGTGGTGCCTTTCACGCCGCGCACGGGGGTGGTGCGGATGAGGTGGTCGAGATCCTCCAGGTCCAGCAGCAGGTCCTGGATCCAGAGGGTGGCGCGCTTGCCCACAGTGGTGGGCTGGGCAGGCTGGAAGTGGGTGAAGCCCAGGGTGGGCTGGTCCTGCCACTGGGCGGCAAAGGCGGACAAAGCCGCGATCACGTCCTGGAGGCGGCGGCGGAGCAGGATGAAGGCCTCCTGCGCGATGAGCAGGTCCCCGTTGTCCGTCACGAAGCAGCTGGTGGCGCCCAGGTGGATGATGGGCCGCGCGCCGGGCGCCTGTTCGCCCCAGGCGTGGATGGCCGCCATGACGTCATGGCGCAGGGCGGCCTCGTGGCGGGCGATGGCGTCCAGGTCCACGGCGTCCTGGGTGGCTTTCAATTCCGCGATCTGGGCGGCCGTCACGGGCAGGCCCAGCTCGGATTCCGATTCGGCCAGGGCGATCCAGAGCCGCCGCCACACGCGCTGCCGGTACAGGGGCGACAGCAGGCGCACCATGGCCTTGCTGGCGTAGCGGCTGGCCAGGGGATGCTCGAAACGCTCCAGGTCGGAACCATCGTGGGGCGGAAGGAAGGGCATAAGAACTCCGGCCCTCCAGTGTCGCACGAGCCATGGACCTGTGATTCCGCTCACGAAGAGGCTGCCGTGATCCAGACCCAGCGCGGCTAGGATAGGGGCATCACCAGGGAGAACGCCGCCATGTACGAAGTGATCCGAACCTCCGACCCCGCCGTGTTCCAGGCCCTGGAGCTGGAGGTGCAGCGCCAGCGGCATCATCTGGAGCTCATCGCGTCGGAGAACTACGCCTCCCGCGCCGTCATGCAGACCATGGGCTCCCACTTCACCAACAAGTACGCGGAAGGCTACCCGGGCAAGCGCTACTACGGCGGCTGCAGCAACGTCGACACCATCGAGACCCTGGCCCGGGACCGCGCCAAGCAGATCTTCGGGGCCGAGCATGCCAATGTGCAGCCCCACAGCGGCGCCCAGGCGAACATGGCCGTCTACCTGGCGGCCCTGAAGCCCGGCGACACGGTCATGGGCCTGGACCTGGCCCACGGCGGCCACCTCACCCACGGCCACCCCCTGAACAGCTCGGGCATCCTCTACAAGTTCGTGCCCTACCACGTGCGCCAGGAGGATGGCCGGGTGGACATGGACGAGGTCCGCGCCCTGGCCCTGCAGCACAAGCCCAAGATGATCGTGGTGGGCGCCTCCGCCTACAGCCGCACCTGGAACTTCCCCCTCTTCCGCGAAATCTGCGACGAGGTGGGCGCCCTGCTCATGGTGGACATGGCCCACATCGCCGGCCTCGTGGCCACGGGCCACCACCCCAGCCCCGTGCCCCATGCGGATTATGTCACCACCACCACCCACAAGACCCTGCGGGGCCCCCGGGGCGGCATGATCCTGTGCAAGTCTCAATATGCCAAGGATTTGGATCGTGCCGTGTTCCCCGGTGTCCAAGGCGGGCCCCTCATGCATGTCATCGCGGCCAAGGCCGTGGCCTTCCACGAGATCCTGCAGCCCGAGTTCAAGGCCTACAGCGGCCAGGTCATCCGCAACGCCCACGCCCTGGCCAAGGGCCTGCAGGAGCGCGGCTGGCGCATCGTCAGCGGCGGCACGGACAACCACCTCTTCCTGGTGGACCTCCGCGACCACGGCCTCCTGGGCCACGAAGCCGAGGAATGCCTCCACCGGGCGGGCATGACCACCAACAAGAACGGCATCCCCTTCGATCCCAACCCGCCCCTCAAGCCCTCCGGTGTGCGCCTGGGCAGCCCCGCCCTCACCACCCGCGGCATGAAGGAGGAGGAGATGGACCAGGTCGCCCGCTTCTTCGACGTGACCCTGCGGCATCGCGGCGATGAAAGCACCTTCGCCCGCGTCCGCCAGGAGGTCTTCCACCTCACGGACCAGTTCCCCATTCCTGAGTAGCCTGTGGCGGACCCCCACCCGGCCGGTCCCGCGTCTCTGGAACGCCCCGTCGGCGGGCCAGGGGCGCGCCCGCTCTGGGCAAGGATGCTGCGCATTCTGGCTTTGACCCTGGTGTACCTGGCCGCCGCGAAGGTCCCCTTCCCCTCCGGCCTGCCCTTCCAGGCCTACCTCTTCTGGCCCGCCGCCGCGGTGGCCCATACGGCCTTCTTCATCCTGGGTGCCGATGCCGCCTGGGGGCTGGCCCTCGGAAGCCTGGCCTTGAACCTGGGCGGGTGGCTGCCCTGGCCCCACGCCCTGGCCATGGTCCTCATCCAGACCCTGGAGCCCTTCCTGGCCTGGCGGGCGATGCTGCGCCTTGGCGTGCCCAGGCCCGACCTCCGCCAGATCCGGGATCTCCTGCGCTGGCTTGGCGTGGCGACGGCCGCGGCGGCGGTGTTCTCGGCGGGCCTGGGCGCCGTGGTGGTGGGGCTCGCCCACCGCGACGGGGGCTTCAAGAACCCTCTCGCCACCAGCGGCTCCTGGCTCCTCGGGGACCTCACGGCCCTCGTCTGCCTGGGACCGGCTCTGCTGCTGCTCCTGGGCCCCCGGCCCAGCTCCCTGGAGGGAGGGAATCCGCCCCGCCTGGCCCACCCCATCCTCGAGGGGGCGACCCTGGGGGCACTCTGCCTCCTCCTCCTCTTCGGCGCCCGGATCAACCCCGGCCTATCCCCGGACATTGGCCTGGCCCTCGAGTTCGCCCTCGTCCTACCCGCCCTCTGGATCGCCCTGCGGTTCGGCCCCCGGGGCACCTCCGTGGGGATGGCCCTGCTCTCCCTCGCCGTGCTGGCGCTCCTTTGGACCCGCGGCCAGAACCTGCCAGAAGAGGCCTTCCGGTTCTCCCAGCTACACCTCCTGGTGCTGGCCCTGGCGGCCCTCGTCACCAGCGCCGCGACGGACGAAACCCGCGTGGCCCGGCTGGCCCTCGAAGCGCGGGAGCTCCAGGGGCAGCGCATGGAGGCGGTGTCGACCCTGGCGGGCGGCCTGGTCCACGGCTTCAACAACCAGCTCACCGTGCTTCTGGGCAACCTGGATCGGCTGCGGCTGCATGCTTCCGAGGTTCCAGAGGCGGCCCCCGTCCTCGACCGCATGGAAGAGGCCACCCACGCCATGGAGCAGACGGTCCGCCAGCTCAAGGCCCTCTCCCAGCAGGCCCCGCTGCAGGCCTTCTCCCTGCCCCTGAGCCAGGCGCTGGCCCCCTTTCTCGCGGAGGCCGCCGCCCTGCCGGACCGCATCCGATTCGAGGTCCAACTCAAGGAGGACCCCCTGGTCGGACTGGACCCCGAGCTCCTGCGCCAGGCCCTCGGCCTGCTCCTGGCCAACAGTGTGGAGGCCCTGCCCTCTGGGGGCCGCATCCGCCTGTCTGCCGAACGGGAAGACCCCTGGCTCCGGCTCTTCCTGGAGGACGATGGACCCGGGATGACCCCGGAGGTGCTCCACCGGGCCTGTGACCCCTTCTTCACCACCCGGACCACGGGACGGAACCGGGGCCTGGGCCTTTCCCTCACCTTCTCCCTGGCTCGGCAGATGGGGGGCTGGCTCGTCCTCGACACCCCCCCCGGCGGCGGAACCCGCGCCGAGCTGGGGCTCCCCCTGGGCCGCCCCGCCGAGCCCTCCCCGCTTCCCACCCTCCCGGGACTCCAGACCCGCCGGGTGCTCCTGGCCGACGACGAGGCCGGTATCCGGGAGCTCACCCGAGAAGTGCTGCAGGAGTTGGGGTTTGAGGTCTTTGAGGCCTCCGATGGGCGGGAGGCGCTGGAGGCCTTCGAGGGCGATCCCCGGGGCTGGGATCTGGCCATCCTGGACCTCATCATGCCCCGCCTTCATGGCTCCGAAGTGGCGACCCGGATCCAGGCGCTCCGGCCCGACCTGCCCATCCTGCTCATCAGCGGCTACAGCGCTGATGCCCGGCCCGATCTCCTGCAGGGCCCCCACCGGCGGTTCCTCGCCAAGCCTTTCCGGATCCGGGATCTGGTCGCGGCCCTGGAATCCATGGCCCTGCTTCCCTCGAAGGACGGCGACCGCCATGGACGCTGATGGTCTCTTTGTCTACGGCACGCTGCGGGAAGGTGGCTCCAACCACGCCTGGCTGATGCGGACCCACCCCGAGGGCCTCACCCGGGCCTGGGCGGCCGGACGGCTCTTCCACCTGCCGGCCGGCTACCCCGCCCTGGTGCCGGGCCTTGAACCCCAGGCCCCTCCCCCCGGCCCCGGCTGGGTGCGGGGGGACTTCGTGGGCTATGACGACGAAGACGAACTGGAATCCGCCCTGGCGGACCTGGATCCCCTGGAGGGGGTGGAAGAGGGTCTCTTCACCCGCGAGATCCGGCCCGTGGTCCTGGAGGGCGGGGCCCGGTACCGCGCCTGGGTCTACGTGTTCCATGTGGAACGCCTGCCAAGGCTGGAGAAGGACGCCGTCGAACTTCCGGACGGNNTTGGGCTGCTCGCCGCCCTCGTCGGGCCCGGGGTGGGCCACCTCCCCGTCAAGGAGCTCCTCCTCCTCGTCCAGGGCCATGGCGCTGGCATCGATCTTGGCAAGGCCCACGACCCGGTCCTCGGCGCTGGCCAGCTTGAGCAGGCCGACACCCTGGGCGTTGCGGCCAGTCTTGCGGACCTCGTCGATGAGGAAGCGGATGACCATGCCCTCCTGGCTGATGAGGAGGCAGCCTTCCCCGGGCTTGACCAGCTTGAAGCCCACCACCTGGCCATTGCGGACCCCGGCGCGGATGTTGATGACGCCCGTGCCGCCCCGGCCCTGAAGCCGGTAGTCCTGGAGGAGGCTGCGCTTGCCGAAGCCCTTTTCGCAGACCGTGAGCAGCATGCCGTGGTCCTCGGTGCTTTCGTCGGGCTCCACGCCTTCCGGCAGGTCCGGCAGGGGGTCGGCCACTTCCATGTCCACGATGTGGTCGCCCTTGGCCAGCTTCATGCCCCGGACGCCCGTGGTGGCGCGGCCCGTGGCCCGGACATCCTCCTCCGGGAACCGGATGGCCTTGCCCTGGGCCGTGGCCAGCACGATCTGCTGGGTCCCCGTGGAGCGCCGCACGGCCACCAGGCTGTTGTCGTCGTCGATGTTGAGGGCGATGAGACCGTTGGCCCGGATGTTGGCGTAGGCCGCCAGGCTGGATTTCTTCACCGTGCCGTCGCTGGTGGCGAAGACCAGGTTCTCCCCTTCCGGGAAGTCCCGGAGGGCCATGAGGGTGACGACGTTCTCGCCGTCCTTCAGGGAGATGAGGTTGCGGATGTGCTTGCCCCGGGTGGAGGCGGCCGCCTC
>DPRT01000194.1:6054-10541 GCA_003538615.1 Holophagaceae bacterium
TCCATGCGGATCTCGCCGGAGTAGCCCACGATCTCCGTGCGGCGGTCGTTGCCGAACTGCTCGGCCACCTGCTGCAGCTCCTCCTTGATGACCTTCAGGAGCAGGCTTTCGTCGGCCAGGATGGCCTTGAGCTTGGCGATGGTCTTTTCGAGCTCGGCCAGCTCGTCGAGGATCTTCTCCCGCTCCAGCCCCGTGAGGCGCTGGAGGCGCATGTCCAGGATGGCCTGGGCCTGCACGGCGGACAGGCAGAGCGTGGGGTCCTTCTTGATGGCCGCGGCGGTGGCGAAGGCCCCGGCCATGAGGCCGGCCTTGGCCTCCTCGGGGCTCTTGGCGGCCCGGATGAGCTTGATGACCGCGTCCAGGTGGTCCAGGGCGATCTTGAGGCCCATNNCCGATGAACTCCTGCAGGATCTCGCGGAGGGTGCAGACCCGGGGCTGGCCGTTCACGATGGCCAGCATGGTGATGGGGAAGCTGTTCTGGAGCTGGGTCTGCTGGTAGAGCTGGTTGAGCACGATGTCGCTGGGCTCGTTCTTCTTCAGCTCCACCACCAGGCGGATGCCCTCGCGGTCGGACTCGTCGCGCAGGTCGCTGATGCCGTCGATCTTCTTGTCGCGGACCAGCTCGGCGATCTTCTCGATGAGGGTGGACTTGTTCACCTGGTAGGGCAGCTCGGTGAAGACGAGCTGCTCCCGGTCCCCGGCCCGCCGGATCTGTTCCACGTGGGACTTGGCGCGGACCACACAGCGACCGCGGCCCGTGCGGTAGGCGTCCAGCACGCCCTCCGTGCCCAGCATGAGGCCGCCGCCCGGGAAGTCGGGCCCCTTGATGTGGGCCATGAGGCCTTCGAGGGCGAGGCTCGGCTGATCGATGAGGTCCACCAGGGCCCGGCAGCACTCCCGCAGGTTGTGGGGGGGGATGCTGGTGGCCATGCCCACAGCGATGCCCTGGGAGCCATTCACCAGCAGGTTGGGGAAGCGGGAGGGGAGGACCAGGGGCTCCTCCATGCTGCCGTCGTAGTTGGGGCCGAAATCCACCGTGTCCTGGTCGATGTCGCCCATCAGCTCGTTGGCCAGCCGGGACAGGCGGGCCTCGGTGTAGCGCATGGCCGCCGCGGAATCGCCGTCGATGGAGCCGAAGTTGCCCTGGCCATCCACCAGCACGTGGCGCATGGAGAAGGGCTGGGCCATGCGCACGAGGGTGTCGTAGATGGCCGAGTCGCCNNTGCACGGGCTTGAGGCCATCGCGGACATCGGGCAGGGCCCGGCCCACGATGACGCTCATGGCGTAGTCCAGGTAGGACTTCCGCATTTCTTTTTCGATTTCCAGAGGCTCGATGCGATTCGGATTCATGGGTTTCCCGGTGTTCTACGTGGAACGCTGATCGACATCCTGCAAAAACAGGACTTAGATGTCGATGTTCTCCGCGAGGAGGGCGTTGGTCTCGATGAAGCGGCGCCGGGGTTCCACGGCATCGCCCATGAGGATGGTGAAGATCTCGTCGGCCTCCACGGCGTCGTCCACCCGGACCTGAAGCAGGGTGCGGCGCTCGGGATCCATGGTGGTCTCCCAGAGCTGCTCGGGGTTCATCTCGCCCAGGCCCTTGTAGCGCTGNNTCGCCGTCCTCATCCTTCTCCTTGGCCGTCTCCTTGGCGTCCTTCAGGCGGCGGAGCCGCAGCTCGCCCCCGTGGAAACCCGCCAGCTCGGCGTGGAGGGCGGCCAGGCGGCGGAACTCGCCCCAGTGGGCCACCTGGTTGTCGAGCCAGAGGGTGATGGGCCGGCTCAGGTGCATGCGCACCACTCGGAGGCGGTGGCTGGCGGGGATGGTGATGGCGGGATCCTCGCCCTCGGCCGCGCGTTCCACGGCTTCGGTGGTCTCCAGCTCGCAGGTGCCGAGCTTCTGCTGGGTGATGGCGCCGGCCAGCTGCTCCAGGGCTTCCCGGCTCGCAAAGCGGTCCGCGTCCAGGAGGCCGGCGGCCAGCAGGGCGTCCACCAGGGGCCGGGCATAGCCGCGGCGGTCCAGCTTCCCGTAGAGCTGCTGGACTTCGCCCCACTTCTTCATCTCGCGCACCAGGACGGCGCCCTTGTGCTCGCTGCCGTCTGGCAGCGTGAGACTCCAGCCGTCCAGGGCCTTGCTGAAGAGGAACTCCTCCAGGGCCCGTTCGTCCTTCAGATACTTCTCGGTCTTGCCCTTCTTCACCTTGTAGAGGGGCGGCTGGGCGATGTAGAGGTGCCCGCGCTCCACCAGCTCGGGCATCTGCCGGTAGAAGAAGGTGAGCAGCAGGGTGCGGATATGGGAGCCGTCCACATCGGCGTCAGTCATGAGCACGATCTTGTGGTAGCGGAGGTTCTCGACCTTGAACTCCTCCTTGCCGATGCCCGTGCCGAGCGCCTGGATGAGCACGCGCAGCTCGTTGTGGCTGAGGATCTTGTCGAAGCGGGCCTTCTCCACGTTCAGCACCTTGCCCTTGAGGGGCAGGATGGCCTGGGTGGCGCGGTGTCGGCCCTGCTTGGCGCTGCCGCCGGCGGAGTCGCCCTCCACCAGGAAGATCTCGCTGAGGGCCGGATCCTTCTCCTGGCAGTCCGCCAGCTTGCCGGGCAGGCCGCCGCCATCCAGGGCGCCCTTGCGGCGGGTCAGCTCGCGGGCCTTGCGGGCGGCCTCGCGGGCCCGGGCGGCTTCGATGGCCTTTTCCAGGATGGCCTTGGCCTCCCGGGGATTCTCCTCAAAGAACGCCGAGAGCTTCTCGTAGACGATGGTCTGGACGATGCCCTTCACCTCGCTGGACACGAGGCGATCCTTGGTCTGGCTGGAAAACTTGGGATCAGGAACCTTCGCGCTGAGTACCGCCGTAAGTCCCTCACGGACGTCCTCGCCTGAGAGGCTCACCTTGGCACTCTTCAGCAGGTTGTTCTTCTCGGCGTAGCTGTTGATGACGCGGGTCATGGCGGCCCGAAAGCCCTCCAGGTGCGCGCCGCCGTCCCGGTTGCGGATGTTGTTCGTGAAGCAGTAGAGGGTCTCCTGGTAGGAGTCGTTCCACTGGAGGGCCACCTCCACGGTGGTGTCCTGCTTCTCATCCTTGATGTAGATCGGGGGCTTGTGGAGGACCGGCTTGTTGCGGTTCAGGTGCTCCACGAAGGCGCTGATGCCACCCGCGTTCATGAAGTCGTGGGTGTCGCCGGTGCGCTCGTCCGTGATGCGGATGTGGACGCCCTGGTTGAGGTAGCTCAGCTCCCGGAGGCGCTGGCTGAGGGTCTCGAAGCTGAAGTCCAGGACATTGTTGAACACCTCGGGATCGGGCTGGAAGCGCACGCGGGTGCCGCGCCGGGCCGTGGGGCCCACGGGCTTCAGGGGAGCGTCCGCCTTGCCCTGGGAGAAGGTCATGGCGTATTCCTGGCCCTCCTTCCAGACCGTGAGGAAGAGCTTGGANNGTGCTGGTGTTGTCGAACTTCCCGCCGGCGTGGAGCACCGTCATGATCACTTCGGCGGCGCTGCGGCCCTCCTCCTTGTGGATATCCACAGGGATGCCGCGGCCGTTGTCCTCGACGCTGCAGCTGCCATCACTGTGGAGGATCACGTCCACGCGGGTGCAGAAGCCCGCCAGAGCCTCGTCAATGGCGTTGTCCACCACCTCATAGACCATGTGGTGGAGGCCGCTGCCGTCGTCGGTGTCGCCGATGTACATGCCGGGCCGCTTGCGGACGGCCTCGAGGTCTCTCAGAACCGTGATGTTGTCGGCGGTGTAGCTGTCGGATTCCGTGGGGGTGTGCACGCGTGCGCTAAGGACTTCTTCAGACATCAAGACTCACTTGGTTGGGTACGGTGGAATGCGGTGCCCTGCGGCGCCGGTCAGGCCGTGGCGCTGGTGGCGAAACGGACAGGCATGAGGACGTAGCGGAAACTGAAGTCCTCCAGGCTGGGGGACATGAAGACGCCCTGGCCCACTTCGTCCTTGAACTGGTAGACCACCTCCTCGCCGGGCAGCCGCTCCAGCAGCTCCGTGAGGTAGTCGATGTTGAAGGCCAGCTCGAAGGGCTGTTCCTCGCCCGTGAAGGGCAGCGTGGCCTGGTTCACGCCCTCGTCGGGGTGCTGGAAGACCGTGCGCAGGTTGGGGAATTCGTAGAACAGGCGCACGTTCTTGTTGTAGTCGTCCTTCTTCAGGCCCACGAAGCGCAGGGTGCGGAGGAAGACCTCGCGGTCCATGATCACGCGCTTGGGCAGCTCGGCGGGCAGCACCTTCTCGTAGGCCGGGTAGTTGCCGGTCACCAGGCGGGTGCTGAACTTGAGGCCCGGTTGATCGAGGAACAGCGTGGTGCCGTCCCAGCAGAGCTCCACCTCGCCCTCGTCGCCCAGCAGAGTGGGGATGAGGTCCAGGGCGCGCTTGGGGACGATGAGCCGGACTTCATCCTTGAGGTTCGTATCGCAGGGCACCTCGGCCACCGCGAGGCGGAAGCCGTCCGTGGAAACCACGCGGACGTGGTGCTTGGACAG
>DPRT01000111.1:0-14667 GCA_003538615.1 Holophagaceae bacterium
CGGCCCTGGTGGCCCTCGCCCTGTCCGGCAAGGCCTCCGCGGAGCTGACCCTGGGCCACGACGCGGGCTGCGCCGCCGCCGTGCAGAAGCTCGGGCACCATCACAAGGACACCGCCAATGCCCGGGAGATCGTCATCGACGAGGCCCGGAAGCTCGTCACCACGCCGGCCTACATGTTCGACGATGCGCGGCTGAGCGATGTGTGGGTGGGCATCGAGCGCTGCGTGGCCGAGGTGCTGAAGCGCTGCTAACCAGGCAGAGTCAATCTTCCTCGCGCCGCGGATGCACCATCCGCCGCAGGGCGGGCGTGGTGATGCGGCTGGCGGCGAGGAGGCGCGCTTCTTCATCCAGGGCCCGGATCCAGGGCGCCGCATGGCCCAGGACGAGGCCGGATTCCGGCAGGGCCAGGCTGAGGTCCAGCGCCCGCAGCACCTGCTCGGCCACGNNGAGGGCCACCAGGGCCTCCATCCCGAGCCTGGGATTCTGGAGGAAGGCGCCGAGGACGCTGCTGCTGGGCGCCCGCCAGATCAGGGCCCACAGGGGGCGGGGCGCATGCAGGGCCAGGCTGCGACGCTCTCCCGTGGTCAGCCCGGCCCAGAGCTGCTGGAGCTTTTCCGTGGCCTGCTGCCGGGCCTGGGGATGGGCGGCCGCGTCCGCCGCCACCGCGGCCAGGCCCCGCCAGGGCAGGCGGGCCATGAGGGCGGCCCGGAGGTGGGCCGGGGCCTTGGGATGCTGGGCGACCCAGCGGAGCAGCAGGGGGCGTTTCCTCAGCTCAGGGAGTTCCGCCGCCGCCTCCAGCCAGCCCCGGGGCGGATCCGCCTGGCGCAGCATCCGCAGGAACCGGGGCCAGGGAACCTCGGGCGGCAGGGCCCAGAGAACGGGGGAGGGGGAGGGCATGGGGACAGTCTAAAGAGTCTGGAGCCTCCCACCTCCAGCCCCGTTTTGCGCCACACTATCCCCATGGCTCCCGAATTCACCATCCTTGGCCGCGGCCGGGCCGGCCGTGCGCTGGCGGCGGCCTGGGGCCCCCGGGCGGCGCTGCTGGACCACGCCGCGAGGCCGGAGGGGCTGGTGATCCTCGCGGTGCCAGACCGGGCCGTGGCGGAGCTGGCGGCGGAGTTCCCTGGGCGCTGCATCCACCTGGCGGGAAGCCTCCATCTGCCGGGTGTGCCCTGCGTCCATCCCCTCACCAGCTTCGATGGCGAGGCCCGGGACTGGACGGCCACGCCGCTGGCGATCACGGGCCTGGTGCCCGATGAGCTCCGGCGGGCCTTCGGGGACCTGGGCTTCGCGGCCTTCGANNCTGCTGCCCCTGGCGGAAGCCACCCTGCGCAACGTGGCCACCCGGGGAACCGCAGGCCGCACCGGGCCCTTCGAACGGGGCGACGAGCCCACCATCGCCCGGGACGCGGAGGCGCTGCCGGAGCCCTGGCGCGAGATCTTCCTGAAGCTGGGGCGAAGCCTCGACTGATTTCCCCTCCTCCGGAGTCCCATGATCCTGCTGCTCACCGTCTCGGTCATCTGGGCCCTGTCCTTCGGCCTCACGGCCCAGGTGAGCGGCCTGGGGGCCCCCTTCGTCACGGCGGCGCGGACGGTGCTGGCAGCCCTGGTGTTCCTCCCCTTCCTGGGCCTGAAGGGTATGCCAGCCAGGCAGGTGCTGGCTTTCGCCGGCATCGGGGCCCTCCAGTTCGGACTCATGTACCTGCTCTACATCGCGTCCTTCCGGTGGCTGCGGCCTTCGGA
Source organism: Holophagaceae bacterium (assembly GCA_003538615.1). GTDB lineage: Bacteria > Acidobacteriota > Holophagae > Holophagales > Holophagaceae > Geothrix. The sequence continues at coordinate 1,744 of DPRT01000111.1, forward strand.
GGTGGCCCTGTTCACCATCTTCACGCCCCTGTTCGTGACGCTGGTGGACGACCTGATGGAAGGGCGCATGTCCTGGATGTTCCTGCTCACGGCGGCCCTGGCGGTGCTGGGGACAGGCATCTGCGTCTGGTCCGGGCTGGGGCGCGGGGGCATGCTCCGCGGGTTCCTCCTGATGCAGGCGGCCAACCTCTGCTTCGCCCTGGGCCAGGTGCTCTACCGCCGGGCGGCTCCGGCCTCGGGCAGGCGGGACCGGGACCTCATGGGCCTGCTCTACCTGGGGGCTTCGGTGGTGGCGGTGGCCGCAGCCGCGCCGTCCATCTCCTGGGATCAGGTGGCCGCCATGGACCTCCGCCAGGGGGCGGTGCTCATCTACCTCGGCGTGGTGGCGTCGGGCCTGGGCTTCTTCCTCTTCAATGCCGGGGCCCGCAGGACGGACATCGGCACCCTGGCGATCTTCAACAACATGAAGATCCCCTTGGCCATCCTGGCTTCGGGCCTGGTGTTCCGGGAGGCCGTGGACTGGCCGAGGCTGGCCGCCGGCGGCGCCGTCATCGCCTGCGCCCTCGGCCTCAATGGCATTGCAGGAGCGCGGCCATGACCGACTTCAAACCACCCCTGGCCCTGCGGGCCGCGACCCCTTCCGGCTGGGCCGCGGCGGCCCTGGCGGATCCTGAGGCCCTGCTGTCGGACCACGCCCACTGCGAGAAGAAGGCGGCGCTCACCGCCCTGAACCTGGCCAAGCACCTGGGTGACATGCCCCATGCGCCGGCGCTGCTGGCGCGGCTGGCCGACGAGGAGCTGGACCACTACCGGCGGGTGCTGGAGGGGCTCCAGCTGTTCGGCTGGACCCTGCTGGCGGACCGGGGCAATGCCTATGCCCAGGCCCTCCACCGCCTGGCCTCGAAGGGCCTGCTGGATCAGCTGCTCATCGCCGCGGTCATCGAAGCCCGGAGCTGCGAGCGCTTGTGGCTGCTGGAGCAGGGCGCCGCCGCGCATCCGACCCTGGGCTATGCGCCCTGGCTGGCCTTCCTGCTGGAGCTGGAGCGCTGCGAGGCAGGCCATGCCCTGGCCTACCGCAGCCTGGCGGAAGAGAAATTCGGCCTGGCGGCCCTGGCCCGGCTGGATTGGTGGCTGGACCGCGAGGCGGAGGTGGTCCGGGCCGTGCCCTGGCGGTCTGCGGTCCATTAGATCTTCTGACCGCTGGTAGGCCGTGGCATCCTGGAGGCACATCCGAGGCAGCCATCCATGTCCACTGTTCCTGACCACGGCCTCAAAGAGCTGGTGCCCGTCTTCGGCCCCGATGCCCTGGGGGCCCATGCCGGTGCGAGCTTCCACGAGGCCCTGGCGCGTCTCAGCGAGGGNNAAGCCCACCCTCTACTATCACTTCGGAAGCAAGGAAGGCCTCTTCCGCCAGCTCTGCCTGGTGTCGCTGTCGGCCATGGCCGTGCGCATCCAGGCCCTGGTGGCGCCCTTCCTGGCGGCCCCCATCCACGGCGAGAAGGCGATTGATGAAGCCTGCGTGAAGCTGGCCCAGGCCTACCTGGACCTGCTGCTGGAGAGCCAGGAGTTCACGGGCTTCATCCTGCGCTCCATCGCCGTGCCCTCGCCGGATTCCGGTTTCCGGGACCTCATGCCCCTGGTGGAAAAGGGCCTGAGTCCCCTGGGGCTCTTCATGAACCACGTCTTCGGTACGGGACTGGAGCAGGCCCGCAAGGAAGTGCTTCTGTTCACCTCCCTGGTGGGCTCGCTCATCGAGGAGAAGCTCCGGGATCCGCACTACCAGATCACCAGGGACGAGGTCCGCTGGGTGGCCCACCGCTGGCTGCACGGCGTGCGGGGCTGATCTTTCGAGGAACCGCCATGACCAAGCTCGCGCCCATCCGGGCCATCCTCCGTCCGCTGGACCTGTCCCAGCACCTGCTTGAAGTGGAGCTGACGCTGCCTGCGGAAGCCGTGGCCTCCGGCGCGGTCGCTGCCCTGCCGGCCTGGACGCCGGGCTCATACCTGGTGCGGGACTATGCCCGGTTCGTGGACCGCGTGCGGATCCTGGAGGGCCGCGGGGAGCGGTCTCTGGAGAAGCTCGACAAGCAGCGCTGGCAGCTGCCCGCTTCGAAACGGGAACTCACGGTGAAGTACCGGGTGTACGGCAACGATCTCACCGTGCGCACCAACCACCTGGACGCCACCCACGCCCAGATCATCCCCGCCGCCACCTTCCTCTACCTCGAAGGCCAGCTGGACCGGCCCGTGGAGGTGCGCTTCGAGGGTTTCCCTGCGGGCTGGAAGGTGGCTTCGGCCCTGCCGCAGAAGCAGGGCGCGCACCTGGCGAAGGATTTCGACACGCTGGTGGATTCGCCTTTCGAAGTGGGTGCCTTCCGCACCCGCAGCTTCAAGACGGGCGGCACCACCTTCGAGCTGGTCTTCACGGGGGCGCACAACGGGGACGAAGGGCGCATGGCGGAGGCCACCCGGAAGATCGTGGAAGCCGCGGGCGCCATCTTCGGAGGCTTCCCCTTCAAGCGCTATGTCTTCTTCTTCACGTTCACGCCCAAGCTGCGCGGGGGCCTCGAACACAAGGACTGCACCAGCCTCATCGCGGACAGCCATGCCTTCGACAAGCCCGAGGGCTATTACGCCCTGTTCCAGCTGGTGGCGCACGAGTTCTTCCACGCCTGGAATGTGAAGCGGCTGCATGATCCCGTGCTGGGGCCCTTCGACTACAGCCGCGAAAACCCCACGAAGATGCTCTGGTTCCACGAGGGGCTCACCTCCTACATGGAGCACGTGATCGTCCTGCGGGCGGGCGTGGTGCCCTGGAGCCACACGGCGAAGGAGCTGGCCAAGTGCTGGAGCGAGCAGGTGCAGCGCCCCGGGCGGCTGGAACAGAGCCTGGAGGAGTCCAGCTGGGACGCCTGGATCCGGTTCTACAAGCAGCACGAGTTCAGTCCCAACAGCTCCATCAGCTACTACGAGAAGGGCGAGATGGCCGCCTGGCTCATGGACGCGGCCCTCCGCGAAGGCAGCCGCGGCAAGGCCGGCCTGGCGGATCTCTTCGCGCGGCTGTGGACACGGCATGGCGAGAACGGCCTCACGGACGCCGATGTGCGCCAGGCCTTCGAGGCGCTTTCCGGCAGGGATTCCGCCCCGTTCTGGAACGCCTACATCTCGGGCCGTGCGGAGCTGGATCCCGCGCCCCTGCGGCGGGCCTTCGGCCTGGAGATGGAGGCCAGGGCCCCCTGGGAATCGCTGTCCCCCGAGGAGGCCAAGGATTCCGCGGCCCTGCGCCGGGCGAAGGCCTGGACGGGCCTCGTGTTCACCCCCAACGGACCCACCGTCCAGAATGTGATTCCCGGCAGTCCCGCGGCCAAGGCGGGCCTCAGCTTCGGCATGGAGATCCTCGCCGTGGACGGGTGGCGCACCTCCACCGCCGCGGACGCCCAACGGGCCCTCGCAGAGCCGGGACCCGGCGCCAAGGCGGTGGTGCTGGCCTCGGACCGGGGCCGAGTCTTCGAGGTCCAGGTGCCCGTGGTGGAAAGCCCCGGCCGCGCCCATCGCCTGGTGCCGGACCTCCGGACCGGCGCGGCCCAGCGGGCGGCCTTCGCGGCCTCCTATGGCCAGCCCTATCCCGCGGCGCCGGTGAAGCGGGGCGGGCGCCGGTGAAGATCGCCGCGATCCTCGCCGCCCATGATGAAGTGGACCACCTCGGACCCGTGCTGGAAGGGCTGAGGTCCTTCGGCCTCCACCGCGTGCTGGTGGTGGATGATGGCTCCACCGATGGCACCGGGGCTCTGGCCGCCGCGGCGGGGGCGGAAGTGCTGCGCCTGGAGCCGGGACAGGGCGGCGGGAAGGGCCAGGCCATGCGGGCGGGCATGGCGCGCCTGCGGCCCGACGATTTCGACTTCTACCTGTTCCTGGATGCGGATGGCCAGCACGACCCGGCGGACCTCCAGCGGTTCCTGGACCATCTTGCCGCGCACCCGGATGCGGATTTCCTCATCGGATCACGCTTCGAGGACCGGGCGAAGATCCCCGCCAAGCGCTGGCGCACCAATGCGCTGGGCACCTGGACCCTGGGTCGCATCGCGGGTGTGCGCTGGGAGGACAGCCAGAGCGGCTTCCGCATGATCCGGAAGAAGGTGCTGGACCGGCTGGACCTCCGCTCCACGGGCTTTGCCATCGAGATGGAGATCGCCATGAAGGCTTCGGATTGGAAGCTGCGCTGGGCCCACATCCCCATCCAGGCCATCTACCGGCCCGGGCCGCACCGAAGCCATTTCAGAGGGGTGATGGATACGTGGCTCATCGCCTGGGAATCGCTCAAATGCTGAGCTGGCTTCAACCCGGTCAGGCCTTGCCACTTGCCGCTGCCCCGCAGCGCCAAGTTCGGTCCTGATCCGGGTTGACCTGGCTCATCGCGTGGGAATAGCTCAAATGCTGAACCCGTTCCAGCCCGGTCGAAGGACCGGGGCTGGAACGGGTCCGGACCGGACTCAGCGTGCCGAGACAGGAGCGCTGGGCGCGTGGGCCTGCACCACCCGGGCTGGCGCCCCGCTGGCCGGGGTGATGGCCTTGAGAAGGGCCTGGATGCGGGTCTGCATCTCCGGATCCTCGACCTTGCCCACGCGGGCCATGTAGAGCGTGAACAGGGCGGATTGGTCCACCGCCGGCGCGGCGGGCTTGAGGAAGGCCGAGTGGACCGCCGCGATGCGGCTGGCGCCGTCTTCCTCGAAGGTGCGCTGGGTGTAGGGATGTCGCTGCTTGGCGATTTCCTTCCACCGCTTCTGATCCGCCTCGGGCATGGCGGAGGTGGGATGGACATGCTTGAGCACCACGAAGTAGTTGTCCTCCTCGTCCTCGGAGATGCTCACCCGGCGCAGGTCCCAGACCACCTCCTGGCCCTTGCGGGAGAAGCCCATGTTCAGGATGAGGAAGGCCTTGGGGGACAGGTCCACGTGGGAGGCATCCAGGTCCAGCTTCGCCCAGAGGGCCTGGAGCCGGAGGGATTTGCCTTCGGTGAAGGCGAAGGCCATGTCCTGGAGCGCAGCCGGGAGCCGGTCGCGGTGCTTCAGGAACTCCCCCCAGTCCTTGAGCTGGCCGCCGTAGGGGACATAGGTGTAGTCCAGGAATTTCGGCAGGTCATAGAGCCAGGGCATGAGGGAGGAGGAATCCACGAACTTGACCGCCATCACCACGCCGGACGGCACCAGGGTGGTGTAGGTGAGAACGACTCCGTCGTCGTACGGGGTGAACCAGATGGCCTGCTGCCAGGGGCGGCCGAAGCGGTCCACATGGGGCTGGATCTGGTAGGGGTCTCCGAAGGAGGTCACGCGGATGTCCTGCCCGCCCACGGTGCGGGTGACGCTGGCGCCTTTCAGCAGCAGGTCCATGGTGAGCTTGGGTTTGGCCAGGAGGTCGCCGATGGCCACGCCGTCCGGGCGGCGGATCTTGAAGAGGTACACCCCGTTCGCCTGGGCGTAGTGGAGCCGGCCGTTCTTGGGGAGTTCGTTGCTCTTGAACTCGAGGGCGGAGAAGTTCCAGGTCTTGGTGGTCTTGTCGCGGAAGATGACCTCCGGATCGGCGCTGTTGGGAATGTCTGCCACGGCCTCCTCGCTGGCCTCGCCTTCGGGGAACAGCTCGCCGCCAAGCCCCTGGAAGAACCCATCCATGGACTGGACGTAGAAGGCCTTTTCCCGGATGGCCAATTCCTTTTTGAGGTCAGAGTACGACTTGGGAAGGGGCAGATCGAAAGCCCGGTCCAGGGCCTTCGACTTTTCCGGGACGAGGCCGAAGCTGAAGGTGATCTTGTTGAAGAATGCGGCGGTGGCGGCCTTGGCGGCCTTGAGTTCATCCGTGGGCAGGGAGTAGCAGATGTTGTCCTTCTTGCCCAGGACCACGCCCACCACGCGGCCCTGCGGATCCACCAGGGGGCCGCCGGAATTGCCGGGATTCACACCGGCGCTGCTCTTCAGGAGATTCCACGCGCCGCGTAGGGGTTCGGGCAGGGTGCCGATCAACTCGCCCGGGCGGATCACCAGCCCTTCGCCATAGGCGTTCCCCACGGTGAAGACCGTCTCGTTGTCCCGGAAACCGGACCGCAGCTCGAGCCACTTCTGGAAGGTCCGGCCTTTGACCGTGAATCGGATCACGTCCCGCTGCTCGTCCAGGGTGAGGATCTGGTCCACTTCCCAGACGTTTCCCGCGGCATCGCGGATGAAGCAGGTCTGATAGCCCATGGAGGCATGGAGGGAGCGGAAGACATGGTGGGCCGTCACCAGTTCCGTCTTCGAGACGGCGAAGGCCGTTCCGATGGAGATGTAGCGGTCATGGCGGAGGTTGAAGGGGACCAGGTCCCAGGGCAGCTCCTTTTCGTAGGAGACGGGATCCTTGGCGGGGTCCGGCCGCAGGACCACCACTTCGAAGCTCGCGTCCGTGACGCGGGCCTTGATCGCAGGGGCGAGGGAGGTCTCCTGGGCCCGGAGGGGCGGGCAGAGGAGCAGGACCGGAAGGAGGAGGGTGGCGAGGAATCTCATGGGCATCCTGGAAAGGAGGAAGAACAAGCCTTCGTCCCGCCCTTGGGCCGGACGGCAACGCTGTCAGATCTGAATGACCGAAGTGTATCCCATACGGGGTGGGCAGTCCGGATTTGGAGCGCAGGGGATTCGGGGTACCTTGGATGCATGGAAAAGGCCCGGCGCGGAATCGCACAACCTCCTGGCATGTGGGTGGCGGCTCCCTCCGTGCCCCGGGTGGCCCCGTGAACCCCCTCGACTGGGATCTCGGCAACGTGCCCCCGGGCGTGGCCTGGGGCGGCGTGGATGAGGCGGGCCGGGGCGCCTGGGCCGGCCCGGTGGTGGCGGCCTGCGCGGTGCTGGATGCGGCGGCGGTCCACAAATGGGGCCATGTGCTGAGGGGGGTTCGGGACAGCAAGCAGCTGAATCCTGATCGGCGCGAGGTGCTGGCGGCGGAGCTGAAGGCCATCCTGCCGGCCTACGCCATTGCCGAGGTGGATTCCCTGGCCATCGATCGCGAGAACATCCTGGAGGCCACCATGATGGCCATGCGGCAGGCCGTGGCGAACCTGACCCTGCGGCCACGCATCCTCTTCATCGACGGCAACCGCGGGCCGAGGACGGGCCTTCCGGAACGCCTGGTGGTGGATGGCGATGCCGTGAGCTGCGCCATCGGAGCGGCCAGCATCCTGGCCAAGGCCCACCGGGACGCGCTCCTGATCGCCCTCGAGGAGCGGTATCCGGGCTACGGATTCGGCCAGCACAAGGGCTACGGCACGGCCCTGCACCGGGCCCGCATCGAGGCGCTGGGCGTGTCGCCGGTCCACCGCATCAGCTACGCGCCGGTGGCGGCCCTCCAGCGCGTGGACGAGGAACTCCGCGATGCGCTGCACCACAGCCTGGACCGCTGCGCCTCCCTGGCGGAGCTGCAGGCCTGGGTGGACCGGGACCTGCGGCCCGCCTACGGGCGGCTGAAGCTGGTCTGGGTGGAGACGCTGCGGCGGCGCTACGCGGACCGCCTGGCCCGGTTCGCGAACCGGGAGGGCCTCGAATGATCGAGGTGGTCCTGGCCCTGATCCGCCAGGAGGGACGTTATTTCCTCCAGCGCCGGGCGCTCTCGAATCCCGTGCTGCCGGGGCTCTGGGAGTTCCCGGGCGGCAAAGTGGAAACGGCCGAATCGCCCTTCGATGCCCTGCGCCGGGAACTCCGTGAAGAGGTGGCCCTGGACCTGATCGCCGCCACGGCGCTGCCCGTTCTGGAAGGCCCGGTGCGTCTCCACCCCTTCCAGGCCGAGGTGGCGGGGGCGCCGCGCACTGGACTCGCGTGGGGGTGGTTCACGCCGGGGGACATGCTGCGGCTGCCCATTCCACCGGCCAATGGGGCGCTGGTCCGCAGCCTGCTGGCTGGTCCCTGATCTGATAGGCTGGAACCTCCCCCAGGCCCGGAGATGACATGCCGCGATTTCTCGTTCGGACCTTTCTTTGCACCCTCGCCACGCTGATCCTCCAGGCCCAGCAGACCGAAGTGGTGCTGAGCGCCTCCAGCAGCGCCAAGCTGGTGCTGGGGATGGCCCCGCCGAAGGTGTCGGGCCTTGATGAGGCCCAGGTGGCTGCGGAGTTCACGGCGGTGGTCCGGCGCGACCTCGATGAGACCGGTGTTTTCGCGGTGCTCCAGGAACGGCTGCCCTCCGACACCGCCCCGGCGAAGGCCTGGAAGGAGGCCGGGGCCCAGTGGCTGCTGACTGTCCGGCTCACCCGGGCCACGACTGGCGACCTCCAGCTGGAGGCTTCCGCCCTCGACACGGCCGCGGAGAAGGCGGTCTTCACCAAACCCTACAAGGCCGACCGCCTGGTGCCCCTCCGCCGGCTGGCCCATGCCCTGGCCGATGACCTGGTGGCCCGGCTCACGGGGGAGCGCGGCGTGGCCTCCAGTCGGGTGGTCTTCGTCCGCGAGATGGCGCCGGGCGTGAAGGAACTCTTCCAGATCGACCGGGATGGCGCCAACCTCATCCAGCTGACCCGCCACGGAAGCCTCACACTGGCCCCCAGCGTGGCGCCGGACGGCCGCCTGGCCTACGTCACCTACAAGGGGGGCGCGCCCGAGATCTGGGGCCAGCGCCGCCGGGATGGCGCCCACGAGAAGCTGTACCCCTTGAGTGGCGCGGGCGGCATGGTCTCCACCCCCATCTGGTCCCCGGATGGCCGCCGCCTGGCCTTCGTGCAAGGCGACCGCCGCGGCAACAGCGACATCATGATCCTGGATCTCGAAGCCGGCCGGGCCCGGCGCCTTACGGATGGCAATGGCATCAACACCGAACCCAGCTGGAACCCCAACGGCACCCAGATCGCCTTCACGTCGGACCGCGAAGGCGGCCCCCAGGTCTTCCTCATGCAGGATGACGGGTCCAACCTGCGCCGCCTGACGGGGGAAGGGCAGTACAACGCCAGTCCGGCCTGGAGCCCCAACGGCGCGATGATCGCCTACGTGTCCCGCTTCGAGGGCAAGTTCGATCTTTTTATCTATAAACTCGGCGAAGGAAAGGCCTATCAGATCACCACGGGCGTGAGCACCTCGGAATCCCCGGCCTGGTCTCCGGATGAGCGCCGGCTTGTGTTTACGAGCAACCGCTTCGGCTCGGCGCAGATTTTCACCACGGATCTCTCGGGCCGGCAGGTGGTGCGGATGACGGAACTTCCAGGCTGCCAAAGCCCCAAGTGGACCCGCGGCCGCTAAAAAATAAATGACAATTTCCTGAGTATCCTCCATCTATACTCAGGCTTATCCAGGAGGAACAATCCCATGAGATACGGAACCTACCTCGTCCCCGCTGCCATCGTGCTCACGCTCGGCAGCCTCGCTTGCAAGCCCCCCAAGACCGCGGAGGAGATCAAGCAGGAGACCCAGGCGGCCTTCAACGAAGGCGCCCAGGCGTTCAAGGACGGTAAGGCCCGCACGACCAATCCCTACCTGAGCGAGAAGGAAGCCAAGGAGAACCCGCACAAGATGCAGGGCTGGTACGACGGTTGGGACAAGGCCAAGGCCGATAAGGATGCCGCTGACAAGGCCGCCGCCGAGAAGGCTGCTGCTGACGAAGCCGCCCGCAAGGCCGCTGCCGAAAAGGCCGCCGCCGAGGAAGCCGCCCGCAAGGCTGCCGAGGCCGAGAAGGCCGCCGCTTTCAAGAAGGCTGCCGAGGCCCTCAAGACCATCCACTTCGATTACGACAAGTCCGACATCAAGGAAGCGGACCGCGCCCTTCTCCAGGGCATCGCGGACTTCATGAAGGCCTATCCCGCCGCCAAGGTCGAGATCGAAGGCCACTGCGATGAGCGGGGCACCAACGAATACAACCTGGCCCTCGGCAACCGCCGCGCCGCCGCCGCCCTCGCCTACCTGAAGACCCTGGGTGTGGATGAAGCCCGTTTCACCACCATCAGCTTCGGCAAGGAAAAGCCCGTGTGCACCGAAGCCAAGGAAGCCTGCTGGGGCCAGAACCGCCGTGGCGAGTTCAAGCTCAAGTAAAGGTCCGTATCGCATGAAGCGGGGGCGTCAAGCCCCCGCTTTTTCATTTAGGATGGAAGCATCTCCCCTGGAGTTCCCATGAGCGCGCGCACGCTGCTTCTTCCAGTCCTGATGGCCCTGTTGGCCTTCGGCTGCGGTTCCGAGGATCAGTTCCGCCGAGTGGAGCAGGAGGTCGGCGATCTCAAGCTCGAAGTCTTCAAGCTGCGCCAGCAGGTCGAGGACGGCAACAAGCGCGCCGAAGCCGAGCAGAAGGCCGCCCAGGAATCCCGGACCCAGGACCGGCGCTTCCAGGCGGACCTGCAGGAGAGCCTGCGCCAGGTGCAGGACACCACGCGGGTGCTGAACAACCGCCTGAACAGCCTGCCGAGGGCTGGGACGCGGCCCGCAGGGGATGCCCAGCCCGCTGTCCAGACCTCCGAGGACGAACGCGCCTTCAATGCCGCCGTGCTGGATTACAACCGCGGCAACTATCCTCTGGCCGCCGAGGGGTTGGACCTCTTCCTGAAGAACTACCCCCAGAGCGCCAAGCGTCCCGATGCGCTCTTCTTCCTGGGCCTCTGCCACTACAACCAGCGCACCTTCGACAAGGCCCAGCAGGCCTTCGATCGCATCATCCGGGATCACGCGGCCTCGCCCCAGTTCCTGCCCGCCAAGCTCAAGCGCGCTCAATGCCTGCTCAAACAAGGATTGAAACCCGCTGCAGTCAAGGCCTTCCGCGAACTGGTGGATGGTTATTCCGGCAGCGCTGAAGCCCGCACAGCCCAGCAGGAACTGAGCGATCTCGGTCTTTAACGATGACGGCGGAGCATTGGCGCGTTCCCGTCCGCGTGGACTTCGCGGGGGGGACACTGGATCTGTGGCCCATCTACGCCATGATGGGCGGCTGCCTCACGGTCAATGCGGCGGTGGATCTCTGGATCGAGCTGGAGGTGGTCCGGGGCGGTCCCGGCCACCGGATCACCAGCCGGGACCTGGGGATTGACCTGGCCTTCGCCTCCTGGCCGAAGGAGCCACCTGCGGAGCTCTCCTGGGTGTGGCGGGTGCTGGATGGATCCGGCGTGCCGCCCGCGTCTGTTTCCATCCACAGTCCTGTGCCCCAGGGTTCAGGCCTGGGTGTGTCCTCCTGTCTTGGGGTGGGCCTTCTGGGCAGCGCCCTCGGGGAGGAGGCCGGTGAAGGTCTTGCGTGCAAGGTGCCGATTCTGCGGGACATGGAAAGTTGCGAGCTTCAAACTCCCGCGGGTTGGCAGGACTACTACCCGGCGGCCCTGGGCGGGGCCCTGGCGCTTCACTGGGACGGGCCCGAGCCGCGCTGGGAGCGCCTGGAGCCGCATCCGGGCCTGCTGGCGGATCTGGTGGTGTTCTACACCGGGAAGCCGCACCACTCGGGCATGACCAACTGGGAGGCCTACAAGCGGTTCATCGAGGGCGATGCGCAGACGCGACAGGCCCTGTCCGATATCCGGGAGATCGCCCGGAACATGGCGGCCGCACTGCCTTCAGACCCTTCCGAAGTGGCGTCGCTGCTGGAGCGCGAAGGCCAGGCCCGCCTGCGGCTTTCCCCGGCGGTGGAGACCGATGCCATGCGCGCCGTGCGGGACCGGGGCCGGCGGGAAGGCTGGTACGCGGGCATGAAGCCCTGCGGCGCCGGGGGCGGCGGCTGCTGCCTGCTGGTGGTGAAGGACGGCCACCGGGATGAGGCCCAAGCGGCCCTGCGGACCATGGGCCTGCCGCCCCTGGATCTGCGGATCACGCCGAAGGGGCTGCACAGGCTCTGATCAGGGCCGCGGCCTCGGGTGCCTCCAGCGGGGCCTGGCCCGGCGTGGCCAGGAGATCGCGCAACCGCTGGTCCCGCTTGCCGAGGGGCAGGGCGTGCAGTTCGGACATGGGAACCCAGCGCAGGCCCTCCGCGGCCTCGAAGTCCGTGTCCAGACACAGGTGCAGCGGGTTCACGGCCTCCCGGCGGTGGGTGTAGACCTGAGTCCAGCCGGGCCAGGCCCGGAGGGAAGCCGGGCTCTGGTCCGCCGCCTGGGGAGGGAACTCGGTGACATTCAGGGTGGGCCAGCGCCATAGGCCCGCCAGGAGCCCTTTTGCGACCGGAGGGTGGAGCAGGAGGCGCCCCTGAGCTTCCACGGCCACGAGCCAGAGTGCGGAGGCTTTCGGCACCGCCCGTTTCGCCACCGGCGGGATGTCTGCGGTGCGTTGCTCCAGATGGGCGCCGCACCGGCCGGAAAGGGGGCAGGCGGCACAGTGGGGGGTGGGCCCGCAGACCATGGCGCCCAGTTCCATGAGGGCCTGGGTCATGCGGGAGGGGCCGTGGGTTGCGAGCGCCGGGGCCAGCCAGGCGCGCAGATCCGCGGCCTGGGCCTTGGGATCGCCCTCGATCAGCAACAGCCGGGCCAGCACGCGGAAGGCGTTGCCATCCAGGGCCGGGACGGGCCACTGGAAGGCGATGGAACCCACGGCGGCGGCGGTGTAGGGTCCCAGGCCCGGGAGGCCCGCCAGGCCTTCGAGATCGCCGGGCCAGCCCTCGGCGGCCACGGAAGCCGCGGCGGCCTTGAGGAACCGGGCCCTGCGGTAGTACCCGAGCCCCTCCCAGGCCTTGTGGATGGCGTCCTCATCGGCCTCCGCGAGGGCCTGGGCATCCGGGAACTGGTCCATCCAGCGGGTGAAGTACGGAATGACCGTGGCCACCTGGGTCTGCTGAAGCATCAACTCCGATACCAGCACCGCGTAGGGATCCGGATGGGGCGCATCCAGCCCTTGCGCGCGCCAGGGGAGGTCGCGCTTCACCCGTTCGAACCAGGGCGCAAGGAGGGCGAGGAGATCAGCGGAAGCGGGCCAGGGCATGAGGAAGACGCTAGCAGGAGCGGCGGAAAGGCAAAGCGGAAGCCCGGCT
>DPRT01000111.1:14696-14848 GCA_003538615.1 Holophagaceae bacterium
GCGCAGCGCGGAACCCCCGGGGGAGCATAGACAGCAAAAGAGCGCCGTTTCCGGCGCTCTTTCTATTGGTGCCCGCGAGCAGACTCGAACTGCTACGGCTTGTGGCCACCACCCCCTCAAGATGGCGTGTCTACCAATTTCACCACGCGGGC
>DPRT01000023.1 GCA_003538615.1 Holophagaceae bacterium
GATCTTGGAGGCGCCGATCGGAGTCGAACCGATGCATACGGGATTTGCAGTCCCGGGCCTTACCACTTGGCTACGGCGCCTTGCGTGATGGAGCTGTCAAACAATCCGGGCCGCTTGCGCGGCCCGGGAAGGTGGAGCGGGTGATGGGATTTGAACCCACGACTTCAACCTTGGCAAGGTTGCACTCTACCACTGAGTTACACCCGCGTGAGACATCAAGACTAGCAATGGCGCGAGGTTCGGTCAACGGTCTTTTTCACGGCCTGCCTTCGGTACCGGGGCCTCGGATCGGCAGGCTGGGCAGAGGCCGAAGAGCATGAGCTGGTGCCGCGTGATGCGGAAGCCCGAGAGTTTCTCGAGTCCCGCCAGCGACTCATCCAGGCCGCAGGCATCCACTTCGGCGGTGCGTCCACAGCGGTCGCACTGGAGATGGTGGTGGTGGTGGCGCGAATCGCAGCGGACAAACCGCATGACCTGGTCAGGGCCCATGATGCTCTCGGCCCAGCCCTCGCGCACGAAGCGCTCAAGGTTGCGGTACACCGTCGGCAGACCCGACCGCCGTTCCGGCATGCGCTCCCAGATCTCCTCCACAGTCAGCGGGCGGTCCGAGTTCTTGAGCACCCGGAGGATCCCTTCGCGCTGCGGCGTCTGCCGCATGCCGGCGGCACGAAGGGAGGGCATGGAGGCAGGGGCGGCGTCAGGCATGGTCCTAGGATGCCAGATTCGGGCATGCTGGATCCCATGCTCCAGCGCACATTGGACATTCTGGGGACACGGGACGCCAGTCCTCCGTTCCTCCCCCTCGCGTTCAGGTTCTTCGCCAGCTTCGGCCTGCTGGTGCTGCACCTCGCCCTTCCCCCCGAAGGGCGCGCCTCGGGGCCTGGTGAGAATCTGTACCTCGCGGCCATGACCCTGCTGCTCGCCGAGGGCGTATGGGAAGCCGGCCTCGGGCTGCGGCGCCGCAGCGTGCTCTTTCCCACACCGCCCCTGCCGTGGATCCGCTGGAACCTCGCCCTGGACCTGGCCCTGGTCACACTGGTGATCGCCTATCAGGGCGTGGGTCAGGAGCGGTTCTCAACCCTCTACATCTTCCCCGTGCTGGCCTCGGCCTTCTACCTGGGGACTGCAGAGATCGTGTGGGTGGGCGTCGCCTCCTCGCTGACGCACATCCTGCTCGTGCTCGGCTTCACCACGGGGCTCCTGCCACCCTTCGGCCTCTCCGGCGAGGGCCTGGACCTCGACGGGGCCCGCCTGGCCTACCTGCTGGGTATCGCCTCGCTGCAGGTATTCGGCACCACCCTCGTCGTGGTGCTCATCCGCAGGAACCTGGAGCGGCTGAGCACAGATCTGATCGCCAGCGAAGCCACCGTGGACGAGCTTTCGGCCCTGCACCGCCGCGTGGTGGATTCCATGTCCTCGGGCCTCGTCACCCTGGACCGGGAGGGGCGGATCACCTCCGCGAACCCGGCCGCGCAGAGCATCCTTGGATGTCCCGTGCCTCTGGGCGCAGCCATCCAGACCATCCTTCCGCTCGGCGATCCCCTCCCGGCGCAGCGGGGGCGGGAACACCGCTTCGAGCTGATCCTCCCAGGGAAAGACCGGACCCGCCGGATCCTGGGCGGACACCTGGCCTCGCTTCGGGGCGCGGGCGGCCAGGAAACGGGACAGCTGCTGCTATTCCAGGACCTCACCGAGCTCAAGGCCCTGGAGGAGCGGACCCGGATCAGTGAACGGCTGGCGGCCATCGGCCAGCTGGCGGCGGGCCTCGCCCACGAACTCCGCAACCCGCTGGCTTCCATCAGCGGATGCGTCCAGCTGCTCCACCGCCGGGAGGCTCCCGAAGAAGTGCAGGCGCGGGTGCTGGGCATCCTGGACCGGGAGACCCAGCGCGTGGGGGCCATCGTGTCCGATTTTCTCGATTTCGCCCGCCCCGAGCCCCCGCCAGGCACCATGCTTTCCCTCCCCCGCGTCCTGGATGAGGCCCGCGCCAGCTGGGAGATGGATCCCCGGACCGGAGGCCTGTCGCTTGCCGTGCAGGAGGCGCCTCAGGTCTTTCTCCGCGCGGATTCGGTGGGCCTGCACCGGGTCCTGATGAACCTCCTCAGCAATGCCCGGAAGGCCGTGAAGGATGTCCCCGTGCCCCAGGTCAGCCTCGCCGCCTGGGCCTCCGGCGGCTGGATCCAGCTGGCCGTGGAGGACAATGGCTGCGGCATGTCCACCGAGCAGCTGAGCCGGCTGTTCGTGCCCTTTTCCGGCAGCTTCGAGGAGGGTTCTGGGCTCGGCATGAGCCTGGTCTACAAGTTCACCGAGGCCATGGGGTGGCGGATCGAGGTCCAGAGCCGCCCAGACGATGGCACCCGTGTCCAGATTTTCCTACCCGAGTGTCCATTGGAAGAGGGATTGGCGTAACCGGTCCGCAAGGCATAGACTTTCACCAGCTTTCCGTCATCTAAGTCAGGACACACCCTTGCAGGGTCCACTTGGCACCTGCCAAAGTGGTTCATTCCCTTCCATCGCCTTCAGGTCCCGCCCTCGGGCAGGCCTTGTCCAGGCTTGAGGGGGAACGGCCACCCGCCGATGCCTTTGACATTCCCCGCACCGCCCCCTGGGCCAGGATCTGCCATGAATCGCAAGCTCATCCGACCGAACCTCAGTGAACTCAAGGATAAGTTGGGCATTCCCGCCAAGGGGGGCGGTGGCGAAACCATGACTGCCATTCCCTCGGCCGTGACCGCCGCCGGTGAACCGAATCCGGCGGTCAATCCTTCCGCCGCCACGGCGCCCCAGGGCCTGGGCAGTCCCCGGCGCAAGATCGCGCCACCCGAACAGACCAACGCTGAGAGTTTCTACTATCTCAAGCAGATGCAGTCCAAGACGCCCATGGTGATCGTGCTCCAGGACGACGAGAAGGTGCGCGGCGTCATCGAGTGGTACGACAAGCACTGCCTGAAGATCAACCGGGTGAAGGAACCCAACGTCCTCGTGCCCAAGCACAACATCAAATACATCTACAAGCAGGACGAGGAGCCGCGGATCCGCCGCGCCCGCCCGGCCAAGAAGGACGAGCCGCAGGGCGTGGACGTGGAGATCCCCGCCTACGATTGAGGGCCGGAGCGCCCCATCCAGGACCACACATGAGCCGCCGACCGCGCATTGCCATCTCGCTGGGGGATCCCTGCGGCATCGGACCGGAGCTGTTGCTGCGGTCCTTGGCGATGCTCCAGACCTGGGCCGAGGTGACGGTGGTGGGCTCCCGGGCCGGGCTGGACCTTCTGGAAGCCGGCGCGAACCGCGCCGTGGCTTGGCGCTGGACGGAACAGCCGGTCCTCCCGCCCCCGGGAGTTTCGGGGTTGGCCTGCGGCCTGACGGTG
>DPRT01000001.1:0-6591 GCA_003538615.1 Holophagaceae bacterium
AAGCTGTCCATTCCAATGGATGGTCCCCCGGGCCGGGAGAAGGCCCGCGAGGGCCTGGATCAGCGTGGACTTGCCCGCCCCGTTGGGGCCCACCACGGCCACGAGTTCACCGGGACCGAGGTCCAGGCCCACCGCTTCCAGGCGGCCGGGAACCGAGAGGGCGGAAGCGTGGAGGGCGGGGGTCACCGCGGCCTCCGCAGCAGCCACAGGAAGAAGGGGCCGCCCACGAGGGCGGTGACGACGCCCAGGCGCAAGCCCAGGGGGAAGGTGCGGGTGACGAGGTCGCAGGCGAGCAGGAAGGCGGCGCCACCCAGCATGGAGTAGGGCAGCAGGCGCCGGTGGTCGGGGCCGAAGGCCAGGCGCAGCANNAGCTGGCGCCGGAGGCGCCGCACGTCCACGCCAAGGCTCTGGGCGCTCTCCTCCCCCAGGCTCAGCAGGTCCATGGCGCGACCCAGGGGCAGCAGCAGCAGGCAGGCGGCGAGGATGGCGGGCACGCCCATCCACACGTGCTCCCAGCTGCGGCTCTCCAGGCCGCCCATGAGCCAGAAGAGGATCTGGGCGTTCACCTCGAAGTGGCCCGCCGTGGTGGTGAGCAGGAAGCTGGTGCCCGCGCCCAGGAGGGCGTTGAGGGCCACGCCGGAGAGCAGCAGCCGCTCCGCCCCGGCGCCCCGCTGGGCCAGCATGAGCACGGCGCCGGTGGCTGCGAAGGCGCCGAGCACCGAGGCCAGGGGGAGGGCCCACAGGGTGGCCGCGGCGAAGCCCGTCGCCGGGGCCAGGGCCAGCACGGCCACGGCTCCCAGGGCGCCACCGCTGCTCACGCCCAGCAGGCCCGGGCTGGCCAGGGGATTGCGGAAGAAGGCCTGCATCACCACGCCGCTGGCGCCCAGGGCCGCGCCCACGGCCATGCCCACCAGGGCGCGGGGCAGGCGGAAGTCGCGCACCACCGTGCGGGCGATGTCATCCCCCCCGCCGGTCAGGGCCGACAGCACCTGGGCGTAGGAGAGCCGCAACTCCCCGAAGGCCAGCGAGGCCAGGAAGGCCAGGATCAGCAGCCCCAGGAGCGCGGGGATGGCGAGGCGGGATTTCAAGGCACCCACCGCAAAGGCAGGGAAGGAGAACTAACCACAAAGGACGCAAAGAGCACAAAGAATGACAACCACCGTGAAGCACGCGATAGGGGCACGGGACCTACGCCCATGCCCACTGCGTTCCTTGTGCCCTTTGTGGTCATTTCATGTTTCTTTCTTGGGTGGTTTTTTAAGGTTCCAGTCTGCGGTGGTGCGGCGCCTAACGGAACCGCTCCGGATGCAGGGCCCGGGCCAGGCGCTCGTAGACCTCGATGCGGTGGTGGGAGACGCTGGACATGAGGGCCCCGGGGATCACNNCCTCGGCATTCCAGGTGAGCACCTTTTCCGAAGGTGTGGGCGCGTGGCCCCTGAGCCCGGCCTCGGCCGCCACGTTGAGGGCCCCGGCGTGGTCGCAGAGGTCCTGGAAGGTGGTGCCGGACCCGGCGGTGAAGGGGTAGGCTCCGGCGGTGAGCACCCGGACGGGGCGGACGCCCTTGAGCCGGTCGGCAAGGTTTTGGACCCGGGCGCGGCACCGGGCGATGAGGGCCTCGGCCCGGGCCTCCTGGCCCAGCTCGCGGCCCAGGAGCCGGAGGCTGGCGTAGACATCCTCCAGGGTATCGAAGCGGTCCAGCACCACGAGCCGGACCCCGGCCCGCCGCAGCAGGGCCAGGGTCTCGGGGCGGGTGAAGCTGGCGGCCAGCACCAGGTCCGGCCGGAAGCGCAGGACGCTTTCCGCATCGCTGTCCTTGATGGCGGGGAAGCGCCTGGCTTCGGCGGCCACGGCGCTGAAGCGGCCGTCCTGGGCGATGTGGCTCAAGGCCGCGATCTGGCCGGGATCCGCCAGGGCCAGCAGCAGCTCATCGGTGCCCACGGCCTGGCTCACCACCCGCTGCGGCCGCGCCGCCAGGAGGGGCAGGCCCGCCGCTGACGAGAGGATGGCCAGCAGCAGGAAGGCAAGCCAGCGTCGCATCACCACGTCCAGGTCGCGGCCAGGGTCCAGCGGGGGCCGGGGGCGGGGAAGCCGTAGACCAGGCTGGCGTCACCCTCCTGATCGTAGCGGCCGCTGAGCCAGTCCTGGACGGTCTGCTTTGGCTGCAGCAGGTGCTCGCCGCGCAAGGCCAGGGTGAGGCCCTTCAGAGGCTCGTGGGAGAGGCCCAGGCTCAGGTCGCGGTAGGGCCTGCGGGTGCTGAGCACCTCGTAGGTGGTGTCGTTCAGGTCGTAGCGCGGGCCCACGTGGGCGAGGCGCACGTCGGCACGCCAGGCCTTCGACTGGGCGAAGGCCGCCAGGGAGGCGGTGAAGAAGGGGTGTCGCAGGATGGCCGTGTTCTGGGGGCCGAAGCGGTCAGCGCCGGTGTTGTGGTCCAGGTCCCGGGTCTCCTGGCTGCGCAGGATGAGGTCGATGCCGTGGGCCACGTCCCCGCCGCCGCGCCAGCCCAGGGCGCCTTCGAGGCTCTGGGCGCGGATGGTGCCCTGGTTCGCGTAGTGGGAGGTGAACAGGGGCGGCCAGGCATAGCTGGTGTCGTAGACATAGGCCAGCAGGTCGCTGATGCGGGTGCGCTGGGCCTCCAGGCGGTATTCCCATTGGTCCGCGAACTGGCCGGTGGCNNATCACCCAGTTGAGCCCCGTGCGCCAGGTGCCCGCCTCGGCGCTGCCGGCGCGGCTGCGCAGGCCCGAATCATAGCGGGTGAGGTCGCGGTGGCCCGCGTCGCGGCGGAGGCCCGCCACCCAGTCGAGGCCCTCGGCGAGGGTCCAGCGGGCCTCCAGAGCTCCGGCCAGGTCGCGGCCCTCGCCCCGGTAGCGCACGGCGGCGTAGGTGGCGGGGTCGTAGTAGTTCTGGGCCCGGCTGGTGTCTTCGCGGCCTTCGAGGCGGCCGGAGAGGCGCAGGGTCTGGACCGGCGTCCAGTGCAGGGTGAGCTGGTTCTCCAGCCGCCGGAAATCACGATCCGTCTGCTGGCGCCGGGGGCCGCTGGGGTCGCCGGTGCTGCCGGAGAGGACCTGGAGGGTGTTCTCCAGCACGAGGCCCGGGGCCAGGGCCCAATGCAGGCTGGCGCCCCAGCTCTCCTGGCGCGTGCGCATCTCGCGCTGGGGTTCGTAGCTGCGGGCCGCAGGCCAGCCTGCGGTGGTGAAGGGCAGGGAGGCCGTCTGGCCGCTGTTGCGGTAGAAGGCCGCCACCTCGGCACTGCCGGAGGCCGTGTCCAGCTTCGTCCCCAGGCGCAGGAAGCCGCCGGCCTGGCGGAAGGCGTCGGCGGGGAAGCCGCTCTCCTGCTTCTGGGCCTCGGCACCGGCGGCGATCCACCCGCGGGAACCCGCGACCTGCGCCTGGGCGGTACCGCCGAGCAGTCCATCCGTGCCGGTCTTCAGGCCCGCCTGGCCCTGGAAGCCATCGACGCCGCGGCCCGCGCTGGTGAGCGAGATGACACCGCCGATGGCGTCGCTGCCGTAGAGCACCGAGGAGGGCCCCAGCACCAGCTCCACGCGGGCGATGCCCACCAGGCTGAGGGCGCCGAGATCGGGGCTCACGGCGGTGGGATCGTTCAGGCGCAGGCCGTCCAGCAGCACCACCACGTTGCGGCTGAGGGTGCCGTTGAGGAAGGCCGAGGCCTGCTTGCCGGTGCTGCCGGTGGCCATGACGGCCCCGGGCTGGAGCACCTCCAGCAGCTCGGACAGCGTGCGGCTGCCCAGGCGGGCCAGTTCCTCGGCTTCCACGATGCGCACGGGGGCCGGGGTACGGACGACCTCCACCGGCTGGGCCTCGGCGCTCACCGTGACCGTGGCCTCGGCCGGCTTCTTGTCATCCGCCGAGAGGGAAAGGGCGGACACAGCCGCCAGGGAGAAGAGAATGCGGGCAGAACCCATCATGCCTCCACGCATGGTGTCGCGGCGGCCGGGCGGATCCCCAGGAATGGAAGACCATGGCCCAGCCCGTTCCCGCGACGGGGGGTGAGGTGCAGGACCGGTCTCCGGGCTCGCACGCGACAGGGGCCTTGCGGCTCCCCCCTCGCCTTCCCGGGACGATCCCAGTGGCTCGGGCTTGAGGTCTCACGCCGGGCTTGCGTTGGCGTGGTGCATACCGTTGCGGGGCAGCGCAGGATTCACACCTGCTTCCCGTGCATCCAGCACGAAATTGTCAGGGCCTCAGAGAACCACGGCCGGGCCGCCGGACGCAAGTAGAATGGTCGGATGAACGCACCCATCGGCATCATCGGCGGCAGTGGTCTCTACCGGATGGAGGGCCTGGTCCTCGACCGGGCGGTGGCGGTGGACACGCCCTTCGGCGCTCCCTCGGGCCCCGTGCACCTCGGCACCCTGGATGGCGCCCCCGTGGCCTTCCTGGCCCGGCACGGCGAGGGGCACCGCCTCACGCCCAGCGAAGTGAACTACCGCGCCAACATCTGGGCCCTCAAATCCGTGGGGGTGGAGCGGCTGATCTCCGTATCGGCCGTGGGCAGCCTCCAGGCCTGGCACAAGCCCGGCGAGCTGAGGCTCGTGGGCCAGTTCATCGACAAGACCCGCCACCGCGAGGACACCTTCTTCGGCGGCGGCCTGGTGGCCCANNTTCTCCACCCGCGCCGAAAGCCGCCTGCACCAGAGCTGGGGCGCCGACCTCATCGGCATGACCCAGGTGACGGAGGCCCGCCTCGCCCGGGAAGCCGAGCTCTGCTACGCCTGCATCGCCCTGGTGACGGACTACGATGCCTGGCGCGAAGAGGAGGAGGGCGTGGACGCCGCCTCCGTGCTGGAGGTCATGCACGCCAACGTGGACAAGGCCCAGCGCCTGCTGCGCCAGGTGGTGCCCCAGCTGTCCGCCCGGCCGCGGGCCTGCGCCTGCGGCGAGGCCCTGAAGGCGGCGCTCTACACGGCGCCGGAGCAGGTGCCGCAGGAGGCCCGGGAGCGCCTGGATCTGCTAGTGGCCAAGTACGGCTACGGGACAGCCTAATGGCCGTCGCCGCCCCCAGCCCCAAGCTCCAGGCCCTGCTGAAGGAGTTCCAGCAGCTGGCGGGCATGGCGGGCTACCTCAACCACGGCTTCGATCCGCCGCAGCTGCGCCTCCAGTTCACCCTCTACGGCCGCCTCCGCATGGAAACGGAAGGGGCGGCCGTGGAGGCCATCCCCCGCCTCCAGGCCTGGTCCGAAGCCCTGCTGCTGAAGCTGCGGGAGGACAGCGCAGGCGCCATCCTGCCCGGCCAGATCCTGGTCGCCCCCATCCAGCCCTTCCAGGGCGGCGGCTTCACCGTGGTGGTGAACGCCACCTTCACCACCAAGGTCACCGACAGCGGCTACTTCAAGGTGAAGACCGCCGTGCTGGCGGCCTACCAGGAGGCGGTGCGGCTGCGGGAGGCGGGATTCCCTGAAGCGGCTCCCCCCGTGAGCCTTCCGGAGTGACCATGGCTCGGTGCCGCCTCGCCTGCTGTCCCGCGGTGCTGCTGGGAGTGGCGGTGTCCGCCCTCCCCGGCGCCGAAGCCCCGGCGCTCCCCTTCAAGCCTTCGCCCGTTCCCGGCGGCGTGGCGGTCGTCGTCCTTCCGGGCCGGGAGGCCCCGTCCCGGGCCACCTACCGCGGCGAGCCCGTGCTGCTGCGGCGCACGGCGAAGGGGTGGGCGGCGGTGGTGGGCATTCCCCTGAGCGCGAAGCCCGGCCAGGGCGTGGTGGAAGTGGACGGCCGCGCCGTGCCCTTCGCCATCAGGCCCAAGCGCTATCCCGAGCAGCACGTGCGCCTGGAGAACCAGCGCCAGGTCACCCCCAACCCGGAGGACGAGGCCCGGATCGCGCGGGAGCAGGCCCTCATGGGGCCGGCCTGGAAGGCCCGGCCGGAGGGCCTGGCCGCCTCGCTGGTCCTCCGCCAGCCCACGCCGGGAGGGCTGACCGCGTCCTTCGGCNNGGCGAAGGCGTGGTCAGCCTGCTCTGCCACCTGTCGAAAATCACCGTCCAGCAGGGCCAGCGGGTCCAGGCGGGCGATCTCATCGGCGAGGTGGGCATGACGGGCCGGGCCACGGGCCCGCACCTGCACTGGTCGCTGAGCCTCAACAACGCCCGGGTGGATCCCCGGATCTTCCTCGGGAGCGCNNCGGAGGATCTCTACCTGATCCTGGAGGGCCGGGGCCTGGGCGTCCTCAATGGCGAGCAGTTCCCCGTGGGCCCTGGCGACCTGTTCCTGGTGAAGGCTGGGGGCAGCCATGGCCTGATCAACGACTCAGATCTTCCGCTCACCTTCCTGGGGCTGCTGACGCGGCCCGCCGAAGGCGCCTGATCACGCCGCGGGGCGGTAGCCCTTCGTCTGCACGAGGATCACCCCGAGGATGGCGATGGCCCCGCCCACCAGGGTGAGCGGCGTGGGCAGCTCGCCGAGCCACACCCAGGCGATGAAGCTGGCGAGTACGGGGGACAGGTACAGGAAGCTCGACAGGAGCGAGGCGGGCATCCGCGAAAGGGCGAGGTTCCACAGCACGTAGGCGATGGCTCCCGGGAAGATGCCGAGGTAGACCACGGCCAGGGTCGCCGAGGGGGCGGCCACGGGCAGCTGGCGCG
>DPRT01000001.1:6619-7460 GCA_003538615.1 Holophagaceae bacterium
GACAGCAGGGCGGTGAACACGGGGCCCGCGGAGATGAGCAGCGACGCAGCCCCGGCCTGGACCGTCACCTCCCCGAAGTTCAGGGCCACATGGTAGACGCTGATGCCCAGGAAACCGGAGAGGGCGATCACGGGCAGATCCCTCCGCTCGGGCATCCGCATCCGCGTAGCCAGGGCATAGAGGGCCAGCACGATGGAGGCGGTCCCGAACCGCAGCAGGGCCAGCTGGCCGGGGCCGTAGCCATCGGCGCCGGGCATGCCCGCCGGGGTGAGCCGCATGCCGGCCCGGATGCCTGCGAAGGCCGAGGCCCAGAGCAGCAGCACGCCGGCGATGGCCAGCCAGGTCCGGGGTTCCCGTTTCCACGTCATCCTTCCACCCTATCGGAGGGCGGATAGCCGCGCTATGGACGCCCCGCCGTAAGCCGCGTCCGCAGGGCCGCGCAGGCCCGGGCCCGGTGGCTGAGGGTGTGTTTCACCTCGCCGGGCAGCTCACCAAAGGTGTGGCCGTGGCCCTCGGGGATGAAGATGGGGTCGTAGCCGAAGCCGCTCCCGCCGCGGGGTTCGAAGGCCAGGCTGCCCTCCACGGCGCCGCTGATGGTGAAGGGCTCGCCCCTGCGGGGCGCGAAGGCCAGCACGCACACGAACCGGGCGCCGCGATCCGCGCCCTCGGGGACCATGGCCAGGAGGCGGCGGTTCTTGTCCCGGTAGGACTCCAGGTCCGGCGCGAAGCGGGCGGAGAGCACGCCGGGCCCGCCCCACAGCGCGTCCACGCAAAGCCCCGAATCGTCCGCCAGCACCCCGTCCACGGGTTCCGTTCCGTGGGATTCCCACCAGGCCCGTGC
>DPRT01000190.1 GCA_003538615.1 Holophagaceae bacterium
GAGCACGCCGCCCTCGCGATCCGCCAGGGCCTCAAGCCCGGCGACCCCTGCCCCGTCTGCGGCAGCGAGGCCCATCCCCACCTGGCCCAGCCCTCCGTGGACCTGCCGGACGAGCAGGAGCTCCGCCAGGCCCTGGAACTGCAGGAGGACGCCGAAACCGCCCTGGCCCGCGCCCAGGATGCCGCTGCCTCCCGCCTCGCCACCCTGGAAACCGCCCGCGCCCGCCGCCAGGATCTGATCGAGCGGCTGGGCGAGCATGCCGCCGTGGCCTCCGAGACCCTGGCGGCCATCGAAGCCCGGCACCGGGAGGAACTGGACCGCAGCCGCGCCGCCGAGGCCGGCCTGGCCCGCGCCGAGCAGCGGCTGGCCGAGGCGGAGGCCGCGCGGAACCTGGCAGAAGCCCAGCTGGCCGAGACCAACCACCGGCTCAACGAGATCCTGGTCCAGGAGGCCGGGGCCAAGGCCCGCATGCAGATGCTCGAGGACGCCCTGCTCCAGGAGCTGCGCGTGCCCGGGGCCCTGTCTGCCCGCCGCCACGAGGCCGAAGAGACCCTGGCCGAGTCCGAGGCGCGGCTGAAGGCGGCCCGCGAGGCCCGGAACCCCGCCCACTCGGCGGCCATCGAGGCCCAGGCCACCCTGAAGGCCCACAGAACCCGGCTGGAAGCGGCCCGCACCGATTCCTGGAACGTCAACGGCGCCTTCGAGGAGGCCCTGGCCGCCGCCCACTTCCACAGCCGGGGGGACTTCGACCTGGCCCGGCGGAGCCCGGAGGAGATGGATTCCATGGCCCGCAGCCTGGAGGCCCACGCCGCCGAATCCGCCGCCTCCGCGGACCGTGCGGCCCGCGCCGAGGCCCAGGCGGAGGGCCTGGACGCCCCGGATCTGCCCGCGCTCCAGGCGATCCGGGACGAAGCCCAGGCCCGCTTCGCCCAGGCCGCCGAGGCCCTGGGCCATGCCCAGTCCGAACAGACCGCCCTCCAGCGCCTGGAGGAGGCCCTCACCCGCCTCGAGACCCGGCGGAGCGCCGAGGAGCGCCGCCACCGCGCCGCCGCCAGCCTGGCCCGCGTCGCCAAGGGCGAGGATGGCGCCCGGGTGTCCTTCGAGCGCTACGTCCAGGGCGCCCTCCTCGACGAGGTGCTGGTCTCCGCCTCCGAGCGCCTGCGCCGCATGAGCAAGCAGCGCTACGCCCTGCGCCGCGCCGCGGCGGGCGGCGACCTGAGGAAGGCCGGCGGCCTCGAGCTGGAGATCACGGACAGCCACACGGGCCGCGCCCGGGCCGTGAGCTCGCTGTCCGGCGGCGAGGGCTTCCAGGCCAGCCTGGCCCTGGCCCTGGGCCTTTCGGATGTGGTGCAGCGCCACGCGGGCGGCATCCGGCTGGACACGGTCTTCATCGACGAGGGCTTCGGCAGCCTCGATCCCGAGGCCCTGGACCTGGCCCTCCGCACCCTGGAGGACCTGAACCAGGGCGGCCGCCTCGTGGGCCTCATCAGCCACCTGGAAGAGGTCAAGGCCCGCATCTCCGCCCGGCTGGAGGTGACGCCGGGCCCCGGGGGAAGCCACGCACGGTTCCGGGTGGATTAGGGTTTTTACCTCGCATGGCGTGGTAAGCTCCTGGCCATCCTCCGGAGCCCCCATGCTGCGCCCCCTTGCGCCCTTCCTGTGCCTGGCCCTCGCCGCCCAGCCCACGCCCTACCAGAAGGCCCCCAAGGCCATCCAGACGGTGCTGGACGCCCCCGGGACGCCCGCCCTGATCGCCAGCCCCGCGGGGGACCGCGTCCTGCTGGCGGAGGTCGAGCGCCATCCCTCCATCAAGGACCTGGCCCAGCCCATGGCCCGCCTGGCGGGGCTGCGCCTGAACCTCCGCGCCCGGGGCCCCCACACCCCGCAGCGGCTCAAGGCCCTGGCCCTCCAGGACCTGAAGGGCGGCCCCGCGAAACCCATCGCCCTTCCGCCAGGCGCAGCCCTGGGCCAGCCGCGCTGGTCCCCGGACGGCACGTACTTCGTGATGACCGGGACCACGGCTGATGCCACGGAACTGTGGGTGGGCGAGGCCGCCACCGGGAAACTCCGCCGGATCAAGGGCCTGAAGCTCAACGCCGTGCTGGGCAATCCCCTGGACTGGATGGCGGACGGCAGCCTGATCGCCAAGGCCGTGCCCACGGGCCAGGGCCCCGCGCCCAAGGCCCCGGAGGTGCCCGCCGGCCCCCGCATCCAGGAGAACGCAGGCAAGGCCGCCCCCGCGCCCACCTACCAGGACCTGCTCCAGAACGCCTTCGACGAGACCCTCTTCGAGTTCCTGGGCCAATCCCAGCTGGTGCGCGTGAACCTGGCCACCGGGGCCCTGAAGCCCCTCGGCAAGCCGGGCCTCTACGCCGACGTGCAGCCCTCACCCGATGGCCGGATGCTCCTGGTGGCCCGCCTCCAGCGCCCCTTCTCCTACCTGGTGCCCGCCTCCCAGTTCCCCGTGCGCGAGGAGGTCTGGGACCGTGCGGGCGCCCTCGTCCATACAGCCGCCGACCTGCCCCTGGCCGAAGGCCTGCCCCTCGAAGGGGTCCGCACCGGCCCCCGCCGCCTCCAGTGGCGGCCCACGGAACCCGCGACCCTCGCCTGGGTCGAAGCCCTGGATGGCGGCGATCCCAGGCAGAAGGCCGAGTTCCGAGACCGCGTGCTGACCCAGGCCGCGCCCTTCAAGGCCGAACCCACGGAACTGGTCCGCCTCAAGGCCCGGCTCATGGGCCTGGAATGGGGCGAGCGCGGCGATCTGGCCGTGGTCCGCGAATACGAGCGGGAGCGCCGCTGGGTCCGCACCTGGCTGCTGGATCCGGCGAAGCCCGGCAGCGCGCGCCTGGCCTTCGACCTCAGCAGCAACGACAGGTACCGCGCTCCCGGAACCTTCGCGCAGCGCATCCTCCCCAATGGGCAGGCCGCTTTGCGCCAGCAGGGGGACGTCCTCTTCCTCACCGGCGCCGGGGCCACGCCCACGGGCGACCGGCCCTTCCTCGACCGCTTCGATCCCCGCAGCCTGAAGGCCGAGCGGATCTTCCAGTGCGGCGAAGGCGTCTATGAGGCCACCGTGGCCCTGCTGCCGGAGGGCCGCTTCATCACGCGCCGGGAAAGCCCCACGGAAGCGCCGAACTACGTGCTCCATGAGAAGGAAACCCGGACCCTGACCGCCTTCGGCGACCCCCTCCCCGAGCTGCGGAAGATCCGGAAGCAGCTGGTGAAGTACACGCGGCCCGACGGCGTGGCCCTCAGCTTCACGATGTACCTGCCGCCCGACTACAAGGCCGGCGAGCGCCGCCCCGCCGTGGTCTGGGCCTACCCCCTGGAGTTCACGGATGCGGCCACCGCGGGCCAGGTGAGCGGATCCACGAACCGCTTCACCACCATCGGCGGCATGTCCCACCTGTTCTTCCTGCTGTCAGGCTATGTGGTGCTGGATGGCGCCACCATGCCCGTGGTGGGCGATCCCAAGACCGTGAACGACACCTTCCTCGACCAGGTGGTGGCCAGCGCCAAGGCCGCCATCGACAAGGCCGATGAACTGGGCGTCATCGACCCCAAGCGCGTGGGCGTCGGCGGCCACAGCTACGGCGCCTTCATGACCGCCAACCTGCTGGCCCACTCGAAGCTGTTCAAGGCCGGCATCGCCCGCAGCGGCGCCTACAACCGCACGCTGACGCCCTTCGGCTTCCAGAGCGAGCGGCGCACGCTGTGGGAGGCGCCGGACATGTACCTGAAGGTCTCGCCCTTCATGCATGCGAACAAGTTCAACGCGCCCATCCTGCTCATCCACGGCGAGGCGGACAACAACCAGGGCACCTTCCCCATCCAGAGCGAGCGCCTCTACATGGCCCTCAAGGGCAACGGCCAGACCGTCCGCTACATCACCCTGCCCCACGAATCCCACGGCTACATCGCCCGCGAATCCGTGGAGCACACCCTGTGGGAGATGATCCGCTGGTTCAATAAGCACCTGCGGTAAAGACAGGCAAAACATTGCCTTATGACGTTGATCACATCGCGGTTATCAATTCCCAAGCCCCGCGTTTCCCTGGCCGATCCGCAGAATAGGCCCCCATGCGCGGGGGCCCCTTCTCCGGGGAGCACAGCATGGCGTACATGGAATGGCGCGCGGGACTGGACGTCGGCCACGCGAAAATCGATTCAGAGCACCGCTCCCTGGTGGAGGCCCTGAACCGCCTGCATGCGGCCATGAAGCAGGGCAAGGGGAAGGATGAGATCGAGAAGACCCTCCTCTTCCTGAAGGACTACACGGTGGAGCACTTCAAGGGCGAGGAACGCCTCATGATGATCCACCGCTACCCCGGCACCGACCGCCACTGTGCCATCCACGCGGACCTGGTGAAGGAGGTTGCCACCCTCATCACCAACTACCAGAGCGGCAAGACCCCCCTCACCTCCGCCGTCTTCGACTTCCTGGAGGACTGGCTGGTGAAGCACATCCAGGGCGAAGACAAGGCCCTGGGTGAATTCCTGAGGGGCAAGGGCGCCGTCGCCTAGTCGAAGAGATCCTGCCAGATGCTCTTCCTTCGGTAGCTGTCCCGGTGGTGGTCTCTTCCATGGCCGTGAGGGTCGTGTCCCCATGGCCCGGCTGGCGGAACGTGTGCGGACTGGCTTGCAGACGCAGGAGCTTCCTGTGTTGATCGCTCGATGATCTTGTCCAGCTCACCCCGATCCAGCCAGACGCCTCGGCATTTGGGACAGTAGTCGATTTCAATACCTTGGCGTTCGCTCATGACCAACGCGGCATCCTTGCAGACTGGGCAGTTCATGGGGCGTCTCCTGTTTGATGGAAGGATGATTCTCCATCCGCATCACGGCTTCCTGACACTGACCGTGAGGATGTCCTGGATGTTCGTGCGAGGGTCGATCGGAAACTCGATGAAGAGCCCTGCCCCGGCTTTGGCGTTGACCCGCTGCTGGACACGGCCAATTTCGGCTCCAGTCATGTCAAGGAAGCGCGCCTCCAATCTCGAATCCAGCGGCTTTTCAAGGGTGCAGTAGACCGCGGCCATTCGCTCAGGTGTTTCCCTAATGGCAAGACTGGTAAGTGAGATGCCGGAAGCCAGAAGGGAATCATGAGCCACAACCTTGGGCCTGCTTCCGTTCTTGGCGAGTCGGGATCCCACGGAGTTGATTGTCTTGTCGACCGAGCCCATGGTCTTTTCCAGCAGGTCACTGGTCTCTTTCTGAACCCGCGCCTCCACGGCTTTGCTGGCCCGCTCTCCAATCTGATCACATCCGGTTGCAAGGAATGCGAGGATCGC
>DPRT01000106.1 GCA_003538615.1 Holophagaceae bacterium
CTAAAGGCGGGTGGCTGTCCTGACAGGGTCGGTTATCCTCGGTCCGGACGCTTCTCCAAGGAGGAGGATGGACATGCGGGACACCCCACCCCCCAGGCTGCGCTTGCGGACCCTCGGCGATGTGGGGGAGATCCGCGACCTGATGGCTCGGGTCTACCCTCCCCCCCACGGTCCCGAGGCGATCTGGTCCGCGGAGAACCTGCGCCTGCATCTGAAGGCCTTCCCGGAAGGGCAGATGGTGGTGGAGGCCGGGGAACACCTGGTGGGAACCGCCACCGCCCAGCGGGTGCCCCTGGCGGCGGCCCTGGCGTCCCACACCTGGTCCGGGATCACCGGCCACGGCTCCCTGTCCACCCACGATCCCGCAGGGGATGCCCTCTACGGGGTGAACATCGCCGTGGACCCGGCCTGGCAGGAGAGGGGCATCGGGCGGCTCCTCTACCAGGGGCGCATCGACCTGGCCCGGCGCCTGGGCTGCCGCGCCTTCGTGGCGGGGGCCCGGATCCCCGGCTACCACCGCATGGCGGCGGAGATGACGCCCGAGGCCTACGTGGCGGCCGTGGCCGAAGGGCGCATCTTCGATCCCACCCTGTCCAAGCAGATTCGCGTGGGCTTCCAGGTGCGGGGCGTGCTCCGGGACTACGCCCACGATGTCGAAACCATGGGGCATGCGGCCCTCATCCTCATGGAACTCTAAGGAGGAAGCGGCATGCGCTTCAAGGCTCCCACCCCGTTTCTGTCCCGCCCCGTGCGCGTCTGCGGCATCCAGTACGCCCTGCGCCCCGTGGCGGATTTCGCCGCCTTCGCCGCCCAGGTGGAGAACTACGTGGATGTGGGTGACGACTACGATGCGGACGTCATCGTGTTCCCCGAGCTCCTGGCCGTCCAGCTGCTGAGCTGCCTGAGGCCCGGCTTCCCGCCGCCGGAAGCCATGCGGGAGCTGGCGGAGCGGTTCACTGCGGATTTCGAGGGGCTCTTCCTGGGCCTCTCCCGAAAGTACGACCGGATCCTGGTGGCGGGGACCCATCCTCGGTTCGTGGACGGGAAGCTGCAGAACGTGGCCTCCATCTTCGTGCCGGGCCATGGGCCGGTCCATCAGCCGAAGTTGCACCTCACGCCCACGGAGCGGAACGTCTGGCAGTTCGAACCCGGCCACGAGATCCAGGTCGTCGAAACGGACTTCGGGCGCCTGGGCGTGTCCATCTGCTACGACGTGCAGTTCCCGGAGGTGGCCCGCCTCCAGGCGGAACAGGGGGTGCAGCTACTGGTGGTCCCCTATCTCACGGATGATCGCCGCGGCTACAGCCGCGTGACCACCTGTGCCCGGGCGCGGGCCGTGGAGAACCAGTTCTATGTGGTCACGGCGGGCATGGTGGGCAGCCTGCCGCTCATCACGGACCTCACGGCGCAGTACGCCCAGAGCGGCATCTACACGCCCTCGGATTTCCCCTTCCCCATGGACGGCATCGCCACGGAGGCGGCTCCGAACGCCGAGATGGTGCTGGTGGGGGACATCGACCTGGCCCTCCTGGATCAGGCCCGGGCGCGGGGGTCGGTGCTGAACCATCAGGATGCGGCTGAAGACGGCCTCCACGTGAGCTTCGATGGAAAGATCCGGGTCCACCGGCTGCCCTGGCTGAGCCGGGACAACGGAGTCACGGAGTCCTGGAGCTGACTGGCTGTGCCAGATCGCCTCCGCAATGCTTGCAGCGGAGCGCCTCTGGATGGACGGCCTCCCGGCAGAGGGGGCAGGTGCGGGGGGAGTCCCCATCCGCCGGAGCCTGCATGAGGGCCCCCACGCCCTTGATGAGCAGGAGGTACATGACCGCGGTCTTGGCGATGAAGTCCAGCACTGCGGACAGGACGGGGCCGATGCGCCACTGCCAGTAGGTCCAGTTCTCCCAGCGGGTCTCCCGGAGCCAGTGGGCGAAAGTGGGCATCACCAGGCCATCCACACAGGCCGTGATGATGCGTCCGATGGCCCCGCCGATCACGACGGCCATGACAAAGTCGAGGACATTGCCCCGGAGGGCGAAGGCTTTGAACTCATTCACGACGCGGCGGATGCTCATGGGCACCTCCCTAGATCCTCGCCAGCTCACGCAGGAAGGTCTTCCGCCACCAGGTGAGGTCGCGGTTGCGGCTGGTGCGCCGCATGGACCGGAAGCGCTGGCGCCGTTCCCTGGCCCGGAGGGTGAGGGCCTGGTGGATGCCTTCGGCCACATGCTCCGGGGAGAAGGGGTTCACCTGGATGGCCCCCGGCAGATCGAAGGCCGCGCCCGCGAATTCGGACAGGACCACGGCGCCGTCCTCGCGGCAGAGGGCGTATTCCTTGGCCACCAGGTTCATGCCATCCCGGAGCGGGGTCACCAGGCAGATGTCCGCGGCCAGGTAGAGCCCGACCAGTTCCTGGAGGGGCAGGGTCTTGCCCAGGTTGACGATGGGCTGCCAGATGGGTGTGCCGATGCGGCTGTTCAGCTCGCCAACGGCCTGGTGGGTCAGATCCCTCAGGCGCTCGAATTCAGGCACGCCTTCCCGGCTGGGCACCGCCACCTGCAGAAGGCTCACGCGGCCGATCCACTCGGGGTGATGCGCGAACAGCGCCTNNTCCTCCCGGCTGGCGCCGATCCCCAGGGCCAGCAGGTGCACGGTGCGTCCGCCATGGAACAGGCGCTCGCAGGTGAGGCTCGGGGCGAGGGCGTGACCTTCGCCATCGCTTTTCTCCCAATGTGGCACTGCCCCCAGATACCGGGCGCAGCACCGTGCGAAGTTGGTGGCATAGAGGGGGATGTGGAAGCCCACCAGGTCGCAGCCCAGCATGCCGTCCAGCAGCGCGTTGCGCCACGGGAGGATGCCGAACACATCGGGCGGTGGGAAGGCCGTGTGAAGGAAGAAGCCCAGCTTCAGGTCGGGGCGGAGCCGGCGGAGCAGGGCGGGCAGGAGCATCAGGTGGAAGTCCTGGATCCAGACCGTGGCCCTGGGCGCCGCCATCCGGGCGATGGCCCGGGCGAAGCGCTCGTTCACCATGCGGTAGGTGTCCCACAGCCCGGGCGTGAACTGCAGGCGGCTGGGAAAGCAGAAGAGGATGGGCCAGAGGGCCTCGGTGGTGAAGCCCTCGTAGAACTCCTTCGCCTCCTGGGGCTGGAGGAGCACTTCGTGCATGCGGAACCGGGGTTCCTCGTCCACGACCACCAGGCGGTGGCGCTCCACGGCCTCCTCCTCCCCCTGGAGTCCCCAGCACACCCAGGTGCCTCCGGTGTTCCGCATGACGGGTTCCATGGCGCCGAAGACGCCGTTGACCCGGCGCCGCCAGCCCTCGCCCTCGTGGTGGGCATAGGGCCCGCGGTGGGAGGCGATGATGAAGGCTGCGGGTTCCCGTTCGGCGGGGACGAGGTCAACGGCCATGGGGGGCTCCTTCCAGCAGGCCGAAGGCGGCAAGGGCGAGGTGGATGCCCTCCGGGCCCGGGGCCTTCGTGCGGTAGATCCGGTCGCGCAGGGGGGTGGGAATCTCGCCATCCGGGAGGCCGTCCTGCATCAGCAGGGGCAGGTCCGCGGCCTCGAACAGCGCGAGGTCGTTGGCGGAGTCGCCGCAGCCCACGATGGGCCGCGGCAGCTTGTGGGCGGCCTGCAGGAAGGCGAGGGCCGAGCCTTTGTGGATGCCCGGGGGAAGCACATCGAGGTAGAGGCCGTGGGAAGGCAGGATATCCGCGGCCAGGCCACGGGCTCGGCAGGCTTCGGCCACGGCAGTGCCAGCCTCGGAGAGGCCGGCACCGCCGGCCGTCTGCAAGGCGAGCCGCCGGAGGGGGGCCAGCCCAGGTTGGGGACGGACTGTTGCGGGCAGCCCTGAATCCACGATGCCTGCCGCTGCGGGCGCGTTCCAGGCTGAGGCGGCCAGGCGGGCCCAGGCCTGGTCCTCCACCCAGGCTCCGTCCGGCGTGAGGTGGAAGAGCGCCGCGCCCACATCGGTGATCAGGTGATGGGGCGGCCTCAGGCCCTCCTGCGCCAGGGCCGCCATCGCAGAGGGGAAGGTCCGCCCGGTGGCAAAGGTGAGGACCACCCCGGGGCGGACGGCCAGGGCGGCCTCCAGGCGCCGGCGGGCCGCGGGCGGGCCCGCCAGCCAGGTGCCGTCCAGATCGGTGACGAAGTGGAAGCCGCTCATGCCTATTCCTCTGCGAAGAAGAAACGGACCGGGGTGGCCTCGACCTCCATGAGCGAGGCCACCTGCTTGAGGGCGCGGTTCAGGCCCTCGACCTCCGCTGGCGGCATGGCGTGGAGGGCATGGAGGAGCTGGCTTTGAGCAGGATGGGGGGCAGCCTTCAGAACCTCGGCTCCGGCGGTGGTGAGCGACAGGATGACCCGGCGGCGGTCCTCCAGATCCGGGGCCCTCACCAGAAGGTCCCGCTTCTGGAGACGGTCCACCACCCCGGTGACGGTGCTGGGGTCCAGGTGCATCCGGGCCGAGAGGGCCTTCAGGGAGAGGGGGCCTGCCCGGCCCAGCTCCCACAGGGCCCAGAGCTGGGGCCCCGTGAGCCCGATCTGCTGCTCCACGGCGGTGGAATAGTCGTGCAGGGCCTTCACGATGCGCCGGAGGCTTTGCACGGCCTCCTCGACGTGCATGTGCTTTTGCTGGGATTCGGATAAATTAATTTGCATGCAAAAAGTTTGTACTAAAATTAAATACCTGTCAAACTTCCGGAGATCCCTCCGGGGACCCCGCGCCAGGAGCCGCCCGCCATGCCCGCCTTGACCCAGGATTTCGTGCCGAGGCGCTTCCAGCAGTTGCGCCTCCTGGCCCACACCCGGCGCCTGGTCTTTGTGGTGATGCCCCTGGGGGCCCTCATCGGCCTGCTCGTCACCCTGGCACTCGGCGGGTTGGCCCGGCTGGAGCCGCAGATCGCGACCTGGGGGGACCGCACCCATCTGGTGATCCTCTTGCCGGCCATCGGGCTCTTTCTCACCACCCTCTGGCTGACGGTCTCCGGCCTTGGGGAGGTGTCCCTGGCCCGCGACCTGGACCTGGGTCATGTCGCGCCGCACGCGGCCTACCCATTCAGGGCCTCCATGGGCAAGGTTCTGGCCTGCGTCCTCACCATCGGGTTCGGAGGCAGCGCGGGGGTCGAGGGCCCCGGGAAGTGGCTGGGTTCCGCCCTCGGACTCCAGTACCACCGGGCCTCCCGCTGGCTGAGCCGCCGCATCTCCCCTGTCCGCCGCCTGCACGCGCATCCCCTGGTCATGGTCGAGGCGGGCGCCGCTTCGGCGCTCTCGGCGGTCTTCCGGGCCCCCCTCTCGGGCGCCCTGATGGCCGCGGAACACCGGGGCCAGATCACGCCCGGAACGCTCATCCCCTGCGTGGTGGCCTCGGCCACGGGCTATGTGGTCTTCTCGAGTCTTTCGGGCACCGTGCCCCTCTTTCCGCAGGCCCGGCCCTTCAGGCTCCACGCCCAGGACCTGGCCTGGGCCTTTCTCCTGGGCATCGCCATCGGCGTGGGGGCCAACGCGTTCTTCTGGACGCGGAGGAAGCTCCAGGGGGCCTTCGGGCGGATCCCCCTGGTGTGGCGCGGCCTGGCCGGAGGTCTGGGGCTGACCGTGCTCCTGCTGCCCGCCCGGTATGTCTGGGGCGGTTTCCCGGTGACCGAGGGGGGCGGCCTCGACCTGGTGCGCCAGCTCCTCGCGGGAGACACCCTGCCGTCGCAGGCCGTGGCCTTCCTGGCCCTGAAGCTCCTGGCCACGGCCGTCACCTTCGCCGCCGGTGGCGTGGGCGGCCTGTGGCTGCCCTCCTTCACCATGGGCGCGGCCATCGGCGCGGCCTTCGACGCAGCCCTCGGCCTGGGCCAGCCCGGATACCTCACCCTGGTGGGGGCGGCGGCCTTCGCCGGCGCCACGCACGAATCCCTGCTCATCCCGGTGGTTTTCCTGGCGGAGACGACCGCCCAGGCGGCCCTGGTGGTGCCGGCGCTGGTGGGTTCCACCGTGGCCTACCTGATGGTCCGCGAGACCAGCGCCTGAGCCTCCGGGCTGGTGCCGGAGGCGGTGCCTGACGGATCATCAAGGTCCCCCTTCCTCCGCCTCCCCGAGGTCTCCATGCCCCTAGCCTTCCTGATGCAAGATCCCATCGCCGGCACCCTGATGCTGCTGGCCCTGCTCTGGCTGTCCGCCAAGGTGGGCGGCGAACTGGCCGTGCGCCTCAAGCTGCCCGCCGTCACGGGCGAACTGGCCGTGGGCCTGGCGCTCACGGCCCTCCATCTGGCCTGGCCGCTGTTCCCCTCCGTGGCGGACTCCCCCGCGGCGGAGCTGCTGGGTGGCCTCGGCGTGGTGGTGCTCATGTTCGCCGTGGGCCTGGAATCCACGGTGCCGCAGATGCTGAAGGTGGGCGTGGCCTCCCTGCGCGTGGCCTTCATCGGTGTGGTGGTGCCCATGGCCGCGGGCCTGGCCGGGGCCTGGCTCCTGCTGCCCAAGGAGGCGCCCTTCGTGCTGGACCTCTTCATCGGGGCCTGCCTCT
Organism: Holophagaceae bacterium; assembly: GCA_003538615.1. GTDB lineage: Bacteria > Acidobacteriota > Holophagae > Holophagales > Holophagaceae > Geothrix. The sequence goes on from DPRT01000106.1 coordinate 6,500, forward strand.
GCGCCACCAGCATCGGCATCTCGGCCCAGGTGCTGCGGGAGAAGGGGGCTTCGGATTCCATGGAGGGCCGCATCATCGTCGGTGCCGCCGTGGTGGACGACGTGCTGGGCCTGCTGGTGCTGGTGGCGGTGTCGGGCCTGGTGAGCGCCGCGGCCGGTGGCGGTTCCCTGGGGCCCGACCTGGCCAAGACCCTGGGGCTGGCCCTGGGCTTCCTGGCGGCGGCCCTCACCCTGGGCCGCCTGGCCACGCCGCGCCTCTTCGCCTTGGTGAGCCGCTTCCGCGGGGAGCAGGTGCTGCTGCCCCTGGGCCTCGGCTTCGCCTTCCTGCTGGCCTGGCTGGGCAGCCTGGCGGGTCTGGCCTCCATCGTGGGGGCCTATGCGGCGGGGCTCATCCTGGAACCGGCCCATATCGTGGATCTGGAGCACCGCGAGAAGCACTCCCTCGAAGAGCTGGTCCACCCGCTGGTGACCGTGCTGTCGCCCCTCTTCTTCGTGCTCATGGGTGCCAAGGTGGATCCCACGGTCCTGTTCAAGCCCGCCACCCTNNCCCCCCTCCTGAGCCCAGAAGTCCAGGCCGGCATCATCGGGGCCCTCCTGCTCACCACCGTGGCGGGGCCCGTGGGGCTGGGGTGGGTGCTTCGGAGGCCTTCGAAGCCTTGACCTCTCCGGGGTGAACGCACGGTCCGGGGTCAATCCGGGGGCAGTTCGGGCACCAGGCTCTCCACGAAGGTGGCCGCCACGCGGAACACCTCGCGGATCAGTGCGGCGGTGAGAACGTCATGGGGCTTCCCGTTGCCCACGAGGCGGCCCCGGTCCAGCACCAGCACGCGATCGAAGCGGTAGGCGGCGCGCAGGTCGTGGAGGCTCACCACCACGGTGCCACCTCCGTCCGCCAGGCGGCGGGCCAGGCGCATCACCTCCAGGGCGTGGCGCACGTCCAGCTGGGCCACGGGCTCGTCCCAGAGCTGGATGGGAGCCTGGGTGGCCAGGGCCCGCGCCAGGCCCACCCGGTGGCGCTCGCCGCCGGAAAGCCGCGTGGCGGGCCGGTCCGCGAGGAAGGTGAGGTCCAGCTCCGCCAGGGCCTCGGCCACGCCCGAGAGATCGTCGCCCCAGGCGTACCGGCCCTGGGCCACCACCTCGCGCACGGGGAAGGCGAACTCGAAGTGCGCCTCCTGGCCGACCCAGGCGAGCTTCCGCCCCC
>DPRT01000065.1:0-7267 GCA_003538615.1 Holophagaceae bacterium
CGGCCTTCACGGGCAGGTTCAGGAAATCGCTGCGCTTGTTGCTGGTCTTCACGGCCTGGATGCGGTCCACCACGTCCATGCCCTTCACGACCTTGCCGAACACGCAGTAGCCCCAGGTCTTGTCATTGGCCTTGCCCTTGAAGTCCAGGGCCCGGTTGTCCACCGTGTTGATGAAGAACTCCGCCGCCGCGCTGTGGGGGTCCGGCGTGCGCGCCATGGCCACCGTGCCGCGCTTGTTCTTCAGACCCGCCGCCAGGGCCCGGTCCGCCTCGTTCGGGATGGAAGCCTCCGTGCGCTTCTTCCCCAGGTAGTCCACGTAGCCGCCGCCCTGGATCATGAAGCCGGGAATGACGCGGTGGAAGATGGTGCCCTTGTACTGGCCCTTCTTCACGTACTTCAGGAAGTTCTCCACAGTCCGGGGCGCCGCCTGGGGCTCGAGCTCCACCACGATCACGCCCATGGAAGTGGTGAGCTTCACCTGGGGCTTGGGCCCGGCGTTCAGCGACGCCACGGCAACAGACAGAAGGAGGGCGATCAAGGGTCGCATCGGGATCTCTCCAATGGGGTTCCCCAGAGGATACCGCCTCAATAGGCTCCGAGGCTCTTCGCAAGGGCTTCCCGCTGCCCCTTGAACCCCTGTTCATCGCGCGAGGCCCGGATCAGCGCCCGGGCCTGGTCCCGCTGGCCCAGGCGGAGCAGGGCCTGGGCCCGCATGAGGGCCACCCAGCCCCGTTGTTCTGCGGAAGCCGCCTGGACCGGATACAAGGCCAGGGCCCCCTGAAAGTCACCGGCCTGGATCCGGAGGTCGGCCACCAGGATGGCGAGGGATTCACGGACCTCCCCCTTTTCAGGCGCTCGCGCCAGCCAGCCTTCGGCCTCTTTGAGGCGCTGGGAGATGGTCTCCGGCTTCGCCATGGGACGCTGCAGGAGGCGCAGCAGCGCCTGCACGCGCGCGGGCCCAGGGCGGGCGGTCCGGAGGGCGGCGCGAAGCTGGGGCCAATGCCCCAGGGCCGCCTCCGCCCGCGCCCGCGCCAGAGCCTCATCTGGCGTGCCCCTCCTGGCGGGCAGCAGCTTCAGGACACTCCGTGGCTGGGCCTCAGGCAGGACTTCCGCGAGGGCCGCCTTGCGGAGACCCGCACGCTCGCCGGCGGGAGCCTCGGAAAGCAGCGCTGGCAGGACCTCCAGGAGGCCCCGCGAGGCCAGCAGCTTCGCCACCCCCAGGCGGGCCTTGGGATCCAGCGTGGCGTAGGTGCCCGGCTTCAGGCGCGCCAGCAGCTCGCCGGGATAGCCCTTCTCCAGACGCTGCCCCACCCAGGCGTTCCAGGCCTCTCCCCAAAGCCTTCTCACCTCGGGCAGGGCCTTGCGGGCCTCCACGCCCATGCGGTCGGTCAGGTCCAGCGCGTCCTCCCACAGGGACTTGCTCATCAGCACCCTGAGTTCGACCAGCTGAGCCTGGCCCATGGGGAGGACCTTCCCGTTCCGGCGGACCTCCGCCAGCAGGGCTTCGGCGCTGGGCAGGCCCTTGGTATCGGTCAGGCTGCCGTCGGTGAGCAGGCTGGCCAGGGCCAGGCGCGCATCGTCAGCCTGCGCCGAGGTGGGGTGGTCCTTGATGACCTTCTGTAGGATCTGGGCCGAGCCCGCCGCATCCCCCGTACGTCCCAGGACCTGGCCGTAGGCCAGATCCACCCGGGCCATGAGCCCACTGTTGGGATAGAGATTCACGAACGCGTTCCGGCTGCCCTCCAGCTGCTGGCGGTTTCCAGCCGCGCCCAGGACTTCGACGATGGCCGCCAGCCCCTGCTCGCTGGGCTTCTCCTGGCCCTCTAATGGGCGAAGCGACTCGACGATGGCCACCCCTTCCTGGGCCCGCCCCTGCTCCACCAGAGTCCACAGCAGCAGCTCCTGGGCTTTCCGCTTCCGCTCCGAGGGAATGTCCGAGGCCAGGGCCCGGTGCAGCCGGCTTTCCGCATCCTTGTAGCGCCGCAGACCGACGGCCTCCTCCGCGAGGAGCGTCTGGACTTCGCCAGTGAAGGGCGAATTCGGCCACTGTTTTTCCAGCTTCTTCAAGGGCACGGCTGCGGCACGGAGGTTTCCCAGGCGGGCCTCCAGCATGCCCTGGGCGTAGAGCGCCAGTTCCCGCTCAGGGGCCTTGCTGGATTTGAAGGCATGGCCCTTGAGGCGAACCAGGGCCACCCGCATGGCGGTGGGGTCGCTGGCCCCCAGAGCCGTTTTGGCCAAGTCGGCGGCCTGAGCATCCGTCAGGCGCTGAGAGACTCTCTCCGCGGCCTGGACCGGGGCTTTCGGGACCGGAGGCTGGCCTGTCAGGGCGGCCGAGGCCAGCAGAAGCCCCAAGCCGGCCGGCCCCTTCACGCCAGCCACCGCGCCAGGAGGTTCTTCTTCCCCTGCTCGAATTCCTCGTCCGTGAGCATCCCCTTGGCCTTGAGCGCGCCCAGCCGCTCCAGGTCCGCCAGGGGATCGGGCTTCTCCTGGGATCCGCTGATGGGCGCGATCTGGTTGGCCAGGATCTCCATGCGCCCCAGGGTGGTTTCCAGCCGCTCGGCCCGCTCGGTGAGGACCTTCACCTTCTCCCGCAGCTCATCCCGCTCATGGGCAAGGGCCCGCCGTTCCATGAGGCGCCGCAGGGTGTTCCGGAACTGGTCGATCTGCATGGGCTTGGTGACGAAGTCGAAGGCACCCAGCTCCATGGCCTCCGTGGCCTCGCGGACGCTGCCGAATCCCGTGAGCAGCAGAACGGTGCAGCTGGGATTGGTGTTCAGGGCGCACCTGAGCACGTCCATGCCGGATTTCCCCGGCATCACCAGGTCCGTGATCACCAGATCGAAGGGGGGGGCGGCGGCCCGCAGAAGGCGCTCGGCCTCCTCTCCGGTGGCGGCGGACACCACATGGAATCCCTCGCCCATGAGCAGCGTCGAGAGGGTCTCCCGGGGCACCGGATCGTCGTCCACCAGCAGCAGGCTGGGGGGCGGAAGGTGCGGCGGGACAATGGGGCGGGGGCTCAATGGACATCCTTGGTGTGGTCTAACAATACCCTTTCGGTGGCGGAACAGAACTTCTGGAGCCTGCTCGCAAAACAGGAACGAATTGCATCCTTAAGGATATGTTCCTAAAGTGACCGATAGGTATTTATATCTAGTCCGGAGCGATCATGACTTTACATGCCCGCCTCTCCGCCATGACGCTGGCCGCGGCCCTGCCCCTCGCCGCCCAGCTCAACCACTACCGCGCCAAGGTGGACCCGGGCATCCCGGCCTTCCGGGCCGGGGCCCCTGTCACCGAGGTGATCGCCGCAGTCGGCTCGGATCCGCTGGCCCAGCTCTGTGATGAGTGGGACAGCGCCTTCCGGAGGGTCCACCCCTCCGCCCGCCTGAAGTTCACCCCCTCGACCACGCCTCCGGCGGTGAAGGCCTTCACCGAGGGAGGGGCGCCCCTGGCCCTGCTGGCCCGGGAGATGACACCGCCTGAGATGAAGGCCTTCGAGGCCAGGCACGGCTATCCCCCGATCCGGATCCCCATCTGCATCGACGCCACCATCGTGTTCGTCAACCGGAGCAATCCCCTCAAGAAGGTGACCATGGCCGAGCTGGATGCGATCTTCGGCACCAAGCGGCTGGGGGGCGCGCCCCATGACATCGCGACCTGGGGGGATATGGGGCTCCGCGGGGAGTGGGGCAAGCGGACCATCACCCCCATCAGCCGGGAGAAGAACACGGCCATCTGCCAGCTGTTCCGGGAGCAGGTGCTGCTGAAGGGCGAGTGCAAGCCCACCATCGTCGAGCGGCCCGATGCCAACAGCGTCGCGGAGTCCGTCATCACCGAACCAGGGGCCATCGGCTACGCGCCCATCGTGGCCTGGTACTCGAGCAACAAGGTGATCCCCGTGGTCCCCTACCAATCCGACGAGGCGGTCCCTCCCACCCAGGAGGCCGTCACCGCAGGCAATTACCCCATGACCCGGCTCAACTACCTCTATGTCAACCGGGCGCCCGGCATGCCGCTGGCCGCGCCCGTCCGCGAATTCGCGATCTTCATCCTCTCCCGTGAAGGTCAGGAGTGCGTGGCCGATGCCGGTCTCTTCCCCGCGCCCGCCGATCTCGTGAAAGCCGGCCTGCGCCGGCTCNNGGCACGCCCGCCTCCCGGGCCCGCTCGCGGATCTTGAGGGCCAGGTGGTCCAGGCCCTTGGCCACGCACACAGGCGCCGAGGTCTTTTCGTCATACCTCAGGGCGATGGCCACATGGGTGGGGTTCGTCACCACCACCGTGGCCTGGGAAACCTCCGCCAGCATGCGCTTCCGCGCCCGGGACTGCATGATGGTTTTCTGCTTCTGTTTGACCTCGGCGCTGCCCTCCGCGTCCTTGACCTCGTCCTTCACCTCCTGCTTGGTCATGCGGATGCTCTTCTCCCAGGAGAAGCGCTGCCAGGAGAAATCCGCCGCGGCGAGCACAAACATGGCCAGCATCACATTCCGGTAGAGCGCGAAGACCGCCGCCTGGAAGAGGTCCATGGATTCCCCCAGAGGCAGCTTCAGGGTTCCCAGGAGCAGAGGGATGCGCGGCACCAGCACCGCATAGGCCACCCAGGCCAGGATGGCGAACTTCGCGAGGCTCTTGATGAGATCCACCACAGCCTTGATGGAAAACATCCGCTGGAATCCCTGGGCCGGGTTCAGCCGTTCGAACTTGGGCTGAATGGCCTTGGTGCTGAGGGAGAAGCCCCGCTGGGCGAAGCCCGTGACCAGGGCCAGCAGCAGGTTCACGGCCAGGAAGGGCAGCAGCAGGCGGCCCAGGATCATGAGCACGTCCGACAGGAGGGTGATGCGGCCCGCCTCCTCCAGGGCGCCGGGCTGGGCCCGGTTCAGGAAATGGGCGACCTGCTGGGCCATCAGCGCCAGCGTGGCGCTCCCCAGTCCCGTGAACAGAAAGAAGTTTCCCCAAAGCAGGATCGCGCTGTCGAAATCCTGGCTCCGGGGTACCGAGCCCTCTTCCCGCGCCTTTTGGCGCCGCCGGTAAGTGGCCTTCTCCGTGCGGCCGGGATCGTTGGCCACCTCAGCCCCCGAGCAGCTTCAAGGCGAGGCGGGGGGCCTTTTCAAGGAGGGGCGCCAGCCAGGGCCCCAGGTCGCGGAGCAGCAGGCCGAGGACCACCATGCCCACGGCGATCTTCAGGGGGAAGCTCAGCTGGAGCAGCTGCAGCTGCGGCATGAATTTCCCCGAGAAGCCCAGGACCAGGTCCATGAGGAACAGCACCGCCAGCACCGGAAAGGCCAGCTGGAAGCCCTTGGCCAGCAGCTGCCCCAGGAGGGAGATCAGGCCCAGCACATTCAAGGGCACGCCCTGGCCCAGGGGGGCCACCCGGTAGCTGTCCACCAGGGCCAGGATCATCTGGTGGTGCAGGCCCGTGATGAACACCAGCAGGACGGCGATCTGCATCATCAGGGAGCCGGACACCGAGGCGCTCTGGGAACTGGCCGGGTCGATGAACTGGACGAAGGAGAAGCCCATCTGGGTGTCCATGAGGGTGCCCGCAAAGGCCACCGCTTCGAGGATCCAGGCCACCACCGTCCCCAGGAGGAGGCCGATGGCCAGCTCCGATGCCATGAGGCCCGCCAACTCGGGCAGGCCCACCGGCACCGCGGCCGGAACCGGCACCACCGGGAGGATGACCGTGGCCAGCATCGCCCCCAGGGCGGCGCGGACCTGGAGGGGCATCTGCTCCGAACCCAACATCGGGAAGGCCGCCAGCATCCCCGTGATGCGGGTGAGCACCAGCACCCACAGCGCCGCCTTGGCGCCCGTGAAGGCCCACATGGCGGAATCGGCGAGGGTGGGCGTCAAGGCCGCCTCAGGACAGCTGCCGGACCACGGAATTGAAATCCGTGAACATGCGGGTGGTGAAGCGGAGCATGACCTGCAGCATCCAGGGGAAGCTGATGGCCACCACCGCCATCACCGCGACCACCTTGGGCACGAAGGCGATGGTCTGGTCCTGGAGGCTCGTCACCACCTGGAACACCGAGATCAGCAGGCCCACCACGAGCGACACGATCAGCGCAGGCCCCGCCACCAGCAGCGCGGTCCTGAGGGCATCCTTGCCGATCTGGGCGATCAGAAGCTCATTCATCCCGTGTACCCCCTGACGAGCGACCCGATGATGAGGTACCACCCGTCGACGAGCACGAAGAGCAGCACCTTGAAGGGCAGCGATATGACCACGGGCGGCAGCATCATCATGCCCATGCTAAGGAGGATGCTGGCGACCACCATGTCCACCACCAGGAAGGGCAGGAAGATCATGAAGCCGATCTCGAAGGCGGTCTTCAGCTCACTGATGAGGAAAGCGGGCAGCAGGCATTCCATGGGCACGTCGGCCTTCGTGGCGGGGGCCGGGGCCTTGGCGATGCGCAGGAACAGGGCCAGGTCCTTCTTCCGCGTGTGGCGCAGCATGAACACCTTCATGGGCGCGGCCGTGCGGTCCAGGGCCTGCTCCGTGGTCAGCTCATTGCGCTGGAGGGGCTGGAGCACCGTGGCGTTGATCTCGCGGGCCGTGGGCGCCATGATGAAGAAGGTGAGCACCAGCGAGAGGCTGATGAGCACCTGGTTCGAGGGCGTCTGCTGGGTGCCGAGGCCCTGCCGCAGGAAGTGCATCACCACCACGATGCGGGTGAAGCTCGTGGCCGTCATGAGGATGGTGGGCGCCATGGTGAGGATGGTCAGCAGCAGCATGGCCTGGAGGCTGGAGCTGAGGGCCGGGCCCGAGGGCGTCTTGCCGAAATCCACGGTGACAGATGGCAGCGGCGTGGCCTGCTGCGCGCAGAGGCTCAGGCCCGCCAGAAGCAGGAAGGCCGCGGGAAGCCAGCGGAGCACCCGGCTCATTGGCCACCCCCGCCCTGCTTGAGCAGCGCCTCCATCTCCTTCACGGGGACGGGGCGGCCCAGATCGACCTGNNCCCCCGCCGCCAGGCATCCGCCCCCGGCCATATTTCTTCAGGGCCCAGAGGCTGGCGCCCGCCAGGCCCAGCACCAGCACCAGGGACCCGAAGGCCCGCAGCCCCGAGGGCGCAGCCTCTGGGCCCTGGCCCTGCGTCGGTTTTCCGTCGTCCAGCGTCAAGGGAGCCTGCAGTTCCTTCTCGGCGGGCGTCGGCGGCGGCGCGGGCCGGTCGGTCCCCTGGGCCCCCAGGCCCAGGCCCGCCAGCAATCCCATGAGCAGCACCATCCGTCTCAGCACGACAAACTCCCGACACAACCCGGGAGTA
>DPRT01000065.1:7462-10542 GCA_003538615.1 Holophagaceae bacterium
CGACATCGACGAGGCCTTCGCGGATCATGTGTGCCGCTGCGGCACCTACCCCCGCATCCGCAAAGCCGTGAAGCGCGCCGCCGGAGGTGTGAAATGACCAGCCGCCGCGACTTCCTGAAAGTGACCGGCGCCGCGGGCGCGGGCCTCGTCCTCGGCCTGCATCTGGACGCCAAACCCCGGCCGGGCGAGGTCGCCAAGGTTCTGTTCCAGCCCAATGCCTTCCTGGCGGTGCGGCCCGACGGCAGCGTGCAGATCACCATCCCCAAGGCCGAGATGGGCCAGGGTGTGCGCACGGCCCTGCCCCTGGCCGTGGCCGAGGAGATGGACCTGGACTGGCCCCGCGTCGAGGTCGCCACCGCCCAGCCCGGGCCCGACTTCAAGACCATGCAGACCGGCGGCAGCACCAGCGTGAGCACCACCTGGACGCCCCTGCGCAAGGCCGGGGCCGCCGCCCGGGAAATGCTGAAGGCCGCCGCCGCCGCCCAGTGGCAGGTGGACGTGGGCCAATGCCGCACCGAGAAGGGCTTCGTGCTCGGTCCTGGCGGGAAGAAGCTGGGCTACGGCGCCCTGNNCCGCGGAGTTCCGCCTGCTGGGCAAGCGCACCCCCAGGATCGACGGCCCCGCCATCGTCACGGGCAAGGCCGTGTTCGGGCTCGATGTGCGCCGCCCGGGTCAGCGCTTCGCCGCCGTCCTGCGCTGCCCCGTGCCCGGAGGCAAGGTCCGGACCTGGGACGAGGCCAAGGCCAAGGCTGTCCGTGGCGTGAAGGCCGTGGTGCAGGTCCCCACGGGGATCGCCGTGGTGGCTGAAAGCACCTGGGCCGCCTTCAAGGGCCGGGAGGCCCTGGCCGCCACCGCCACCTGGGACGAGGGCCCCGCCCGGGACTTCAGTTCCGCCGCGCTGGAAGCGAAGATGCGGGCCGCCCTCGCCGGTCCCGCCGACGACGCCCGCCGCGAAGGGGATCCCGCCAGGGCCCTGGCCGCCGCAGCCAAGGTGCTGGAAGCGGAATACAGCTTCCCCTTCCAGGCCCACGCCACCGTGGAGCCCATGAACGCCACCGCCATGGTCCGGCCGGAGGGCGCCGAGATGTGGGCGGGCAGCCAGTCCGCCAACCGGGCCCAGGAGCGGGCTGCCGCGGCCCTGGGGCTCAAGCCCGACCAGATGAAGGTGCATGTGCCCCTCATCGGCGGCGGCTTCGGGCGCCGGCTCGGCACCGACTTCAGCACCGAGGCCGCCCAGGTGGCCAAGGCCGCGGGCGGCGGCCCCGTGCAGGTGGTGTGGGACCGGGAGGACGACTTCCGCCACGACCTCTTCCATCCGGCGACCCTGCATCGCCTGCGGGCGGGCCTCGACGGCTCNNTGGACCGGCGGCCAGAAGTCCCCCGCCCAGGCGGCCGTGGAATCCAACGGCGCCCTGGACATCCCCTACGCCATCCCGGCCATCGCCGTGGACTTCGCCGAAGTGGAGGCGCCCCCTTCCCTCGGCTGGTGGCGCGGCATCGAGATCGTGCCCAACGTCTTCGCCCGGGAGTGCTTCCTGGACGAGGTGGCCCACGCGCAGGGCCAGGACCCCCTCGCCCTGCGGCTCCAGCTGCTGGGCAGCCGCGGCATCGTCAAGTTCGGCCGGGAGGAGGCGGACATCCGCCGCCTGAAGAAGGTGCTGGAAGTGGCCGCCGCCAAGGCCGGGTGGGGCCGGAAGCGCCTCGCGGGCCGCGGCCTGGGGCTCGCCTGCCACGCCTACGACGGCCGCACCTACGCCGCGGCGGTGGCGGAAGTCTCCGTGGCCAAGGGCCAGCTCCGCGTCCACAAGCTCACCTGCGCCGTGGACTGCGGCCTCGTGGTGAATCCCGCGGGCCTGGAAGCCCAGGTGGAGGGCGGCCTCGCCTTCGGCCTGTCGGCCCTGTTCTCCCAGATCACCTGGGAGAAGGGACGCACGGTGCAGACGGGTTTCCACGACTTCCCCGTGCTGCGCCTCGCGGACATGCCCGCCATCGAGACCCACGTGGTCCCCAGTACTGAGGCCCCCTCGGGCATGGGCGAGCCCCCCGTGCCCCTGGCCATCCCCGCCGTGCTGAATGCCGTCTTCGCCGCCACGGGCAGGCGCATCCGGCAGGTGCCGCTGGGCCCTGATTCCTTCAAGTGAAAGAACTCCAGGACATCTTCCGGCTCATCCGCGAGCGGCCGGGGCCCCTGGCCCTGGCGACCCTGGTCCGCGTCGAGGGCGCCAGCTACCGGCGGCCCGGCGCCCGGCTGCTGCTGGACCGGGAGGGTCCCCTGCGGGGCTCCCTCAGTGGCGGCTGCCTGGAAGGCGACGTCCACGCGAGGGCCATGGAAGTCCTGGCCTCCGGCACGCCACGCCTGGTGCATTACGACCTGCGCGGCGACGCCGACCTCATCTGGGGCAGCGGCAGCGGCTGCGAAGGCCTGCTGGAGATCCTGATCGAACCCCTCGACGGTTTCCCCGGATGGATGGCCTGGGTTGAACAGGCCTGGGGTGCGCGGACGCCCCTCACCCTCCACACGGACCTTGCCCCCGGACAGGTGGGGCGGCGCAGCATCCTCTCCCAGCCGGACGCGCCCCCCTGCGGCTTCACCGAGACCTTCGCTCCGCCCCCGGCCCTCTGGATCCTGGGGGCCAGCGACGACAGCCGCCCCCTGCTCCGCATGGCCAAGGAGCTGGGCTGGTTCGCGGGCGTCCTCGACCACCGTCCCGCNNCCGCGGGCTACCTGGGCCTCATGGGCAGCCGGGCCCGGGGCGCGAAGCTGCTGGGGGAACTCGCCGTGGAAGGCCTCCAGGCTGACGGGCGGCTCCACACGCCCGTGGGCCTGGATCTCGGCGCGGACGATCCCGGCGGCATCGCCCTTTCGATCCTGGCGGAGATCCAGGCCTGCCTCCACCAGCGCAAGGGCCAGTCCCTGCGCGCCAGCGCCGCGGCCATCACGCCCCCATGAAGCCCCCGCGGACCGCCGCCCTCATCCTCGCCGCCGGCTCGGGGCGCCGCATGGGCGGGCCCAAGGCCCTGCTGAGGGTCGAAGGAGACACCCTGCTGCGCCGCGCCGCCCGGGCGGCCTTGGAGGCAGG
>DPRT01000146.1:0-13549 GCA_003538615.1 Holophagaceae bacterium
TCCTGGTGGTGGATGACGAGGCCCTCATCCGCGACCTGGCCCGCGGCGCCCTGGAGACGGCCGGCTTCCAGGTGCTGGAGGCCCGGGACGGCCAGGAGGCCGTGGAACTCTTCCAGGCGGGCCAGACCCACGTGGACCTGGTGCTGCTGGACATGACCATGCCCCGCATGGGCGGCGCCGAGGCCTTCCGCCTGATCCGCAATCTGGCCCCGGGCGTCCGGGTCCTCCTCACCAGCGGGTACACCCAGAAGGAGTCCCTGGAGGAGCTGGCGGACCTGCCTCCGGACGGTTTCCTCCAGAAACCCTTCCGGGTGCGGGAGCTGGTGGCCAGGGCCCGGGACATCCTCGCCGGATAGGGTTGGATCCACACAACCAGATGATCCATCCAGAATGGCAAATGCCCCTGCTAAGTCCTTGAGATTCAAGCCTCCTGTGGCGTGGATCACAACTGTTCCCGATTAGGTTTTTAGACACAGAAATCCCCCTGCGCTCATCGCATGCTGAACGGATCTGGAGGCTTCCATGTCCGACACGGCCCATCAGCTGACCACCGCCGGAAACCTGCCTGCGCCGAACTGGCATGCCACCCACCAGGAGGCCCAGGAGCGCCTGACCCGCATGGCCACCGGCCTGGCTTCCAGCGACTGGAAGGCCGTGGATGCCGGGGCCCGCTGGATCTTCGAGGTCCTGAAACCCCACAACGAGGCCGAGGAGCGGGAGCTCTTCCCCCTGCTCGAAGAGATCGGGGCGGAATCCCTGCACCAGCGGCTCCACGAGGACCACCGCCAGATGTGGGACCTCACCCTCCAGCTGCTCGCCGAGATCAACGAAGGCCAGGTCCGCGCCCCCCGCTCGCTGACCCTGCTGGGCCAGCGCCTGGTGGACCTGATCCGCGACCACATCGAGGCCGAAGAGGAGCTGATGCTGCCCCTGCTCAAGGGCAAGTCCCTCTACGCCTCCGACGCGGAGACCCAGGATGGCTACCTGATCCTGGAGAAGAAGCTCATCGCCCCCGAGACCTGGTCCTTCATCGTGCAGGCCCCCCAGGTGGCCCGGGGCCGCAAGCCCGGCCAGTTCTTCATGGTGGCGCCCTTCCCCGAAAGCGAGCGCATCCCCCTCACCCTGGCCGGCGGCGATGCCCGTCGCGGCTACATCCACTTCATCATGCAGGAGGTGGGCTCCACCACGAAGGCCATGGGCAAGCTCAGCGCCGGCGACCGCCTCTACGCCGTGGCCGGCCCCATGGGCACCCCCACCGAGCTGGTGGAGGAGGGCACCATCGTCCTGATGGCCGGCGGCTACGGTTCCGCCGCCATCCTGCCCGCCGCCGAGGAGCTCCACGCCCAGGGCCGCCGCGTGATCACCATCCTGGGCGGCCGCAGCAAGGAGCGCGTGCTGCTGGCCGATGAGCTGGGCGCCGCGTCCGCCGAGCTGATCGTCACCACCGATGACGGCACCCTGGGCCGCAAGGGGCTGGTCACCGACGCCCTCAAGGACATCATCGCCCGCGAGCCCATCGCCGAGGTGGTGGCCGTGGGACCGCTGCCCATGATGCGGGCCGTGTCCGACCTCACCAAGCCCCANNATGTGCGGCGGCTGCCGCGTCAGCGTGGGCGGCGAGACCAAGTTCGCCTGCTTCGACGGCCCCGACTTCGACGGCCACAAGGTGGACTTCAACATGCTCCGCATGCGCCAGGACTGGTACAAGGCCGAGGAGCAGTGCGATCCCCACGACTGCAAGATCGGGCGCGTGGCCGCCACCGGCCCCGTGGACTACTCGAAGTACCTGAACGAGCCCGTGACCGAGCTGGACTGGCAGAACCTGGACCTGGGCGCCATCAAGCCCAGCCAGAAGATGAAGATCCCCCGCCAGGAGATGGCCTGCCAGCCGCCGGAGCTGCGCGTGTGCAACTTCGANNCCCCAGGCCGCCGCCCGCGTCATCAAGGAAAGCTCCTCGCTGGGCTCCGTCTGCGGCCGGGTCTGCCCCCAGGAGAAGCAGTGCGAGATCAAGTGCGTGGTGGGCATCAAGGGCCTGCCGGTCTCCATCGGCCGCCTGGAACGCTACGCCAGCGACAGCATGCTGGGCTCCGATGAGCTGCCTCCCGTCGAGGCCCCCACGGGCAAGAAGGTGGCCGTCATCGGCGCNNTTCCGCCTGCCCAACAAGATCGTGGACCAGGAAGTGGACACCCTCCGCCGCCTGGGCGTGAAATTCGTCATGAACACCCTCGTGGGCCGCAGCATGACCCTGGAGGACCTCCGCCAGGAGAACGACGCCGTCTTCATGGGCACCGGCGCCGGCCTGCCCAAGATGATGGGCATCCCCGGCGAGGAGTACAAGGGCGTCTACACCGCCAACGAGTTCCTCACCCGCATCAACCTCATGCGTGCGGACCTCTTCCCGGCCTACGGCACCCCCGTGACCGTCGGGAAGCACGTCATCATCGTGGGCGCGGGCAACACGGCCATGGACGCCTCCCGCGCGGCCCGCCGCATGGGCGCCGAGCATGTGACCGTGGTCTACCGCCGCACCGTGAAGGAATCCACGGCCCGCAAGGAGGAGCTGGAGCACGCCCACGAGGAGGGCGTGGAGTTCAAGTTCCTCACCACCCCCGTGCAGCTCCACGGCAACGAGAAGGGCTGGATGACCCACGCCGAGTGCGCCGTCATGGAACTGGGCGAGCCCGGCCCCGATGGCCGCCGCAGCCCCAGGATGACNNGCCATGACCGAGAAGGGCCTCAAGACCCTCAAGGGCGGGGTTGTTGTGGTGGACAACGAAACCGGCGAAACCTCCCTCCCGGGGGTCTTCGCGGGCGGCGATGTCATCACCGGCGGCGCCACCGTGATCCTGGCCATGGGCCAGGGCCGCCGGGCCGCCGCGGCCATCCATAACCGCCTCGTTGGGGAAGCCCAACCAGCGGTCTGACCACTGGACCAAGTGTGATGAATATTGACCGACCCATCGGATATGATGGACGCGTTGCATTGTCTGTCCTGAGACCCATCACCGGAGGCGCCCCGCGCCATCCCGGAAGGAGCGAACCATGAGCCAGCGAGTGATGAAGACCCTGGATGGGAACGAGGCCACCGCCTCGGTGGCCCACCGCCTCAGCGAGGTCATCGCCATCTATCCCATCACGCCCTCCTCCAACATGGGCGAGTGGGCGGATGAGTGGAGCTCCCAGGGCAAGACCAACGTCTGGAAGACCATCCCCTCGGTGATCGAGATGCAGTCCGAGGGCGGCGCCGCGGGCGCGGTCCACGGCGCCCTCCAGGCCGGCAGCCTCACGACGACCTTCACGGCGTCCCAGGGCCTGCTGCTCATGATCCCCAACATGTACAAGATCGCCGGCGAGCTGACGCCCTTCTGCATGCACGTCACCGCCCGCACCCTGGCCGCCCACGCCCTCAGCATCTTCGGCGACCACTCGGACGTGATGTCCTGCCGCATGACCGGCTTCGCCATGCTGTCGTCCGAAAGCGTCCAGCAGGCCCACGACTTCGCGGCCATCTGCCACGCCGCCACCCTGCGCAGCCGGGTGCCCATCCTGCACTTCTTCGACGGCTTCCGCACCAGCCACGAGGTCGCCAAGATCGAGATCCTCAACGACGAGGACCTGCGCCACATGGTGCCCGACGAGCTGGTGGCCGGCTTCCGCAAGATGGCCCTGACGCCCGATCATCCGATGATCCGCGGCACCGCCCAGAACCCCGATACCTTCTTCCAGGCCCGCGAGGCCTGCACCCCCTACTACAAGGCCTTCCCGGCCATCGTGCAGCAGGAGATGGACCGTTTCGGCGCCATGACCGGCCGCAACTACCGCCTCTACGACTACTACGGCCACCCCGAGGCCGAGCGCGTCGTCGTCATCATGGGCTCCGGCTGCGACGTCACCCACGAGTACGTGGAGTGGGCCATGAAGCAGGGCGAGAAGGTGGGCGTCCTCAAGGTCCGCCTCTTCAGGCCCTTCGCCATCGAGGAATTCGTCCGCGCCCTGCCCGCCTCCGTGAAGACCATCGCCGTCATGGACCGCTGCAAGGAGCCCGGCTCCCCCGCCGATCCCATGCACCTCGACGTCATCGCCGCCCTGCGCGAAGGCCGCGAGGAAGGCCACACCAAGCTGGATCCCATCGTCGTGGGCGGCCGCTACGGCCTCTCCTCCAAGGAATTCACCCCGGCCATGGTCAAGGCCATCTACGACAACCTGGCCCAGCCCAAGCCGAAGAATCACTTCACCATCGGCATCATGGACGACATCAGCCACAGCTCGCTGACGTACGATGCCGGCTTCGACGTGGAACCCGCCGACGTGACCCGCGCCCTCTTCTACGGCCTGGGCGCCGATGGCACCGTGGGCGCCAACAAGAACTCCATCAAGATCATCGCGGAAGAGACCGACAACTACGGCCAGGGCTACTTCGTCTACGACTCCAAGAAGTCCGGCGCCATCACCATCAGCCACCTGCGCTTCGGCCCCCGTCCCATCAAGAGCGCCTACCTGGTGACCAAGGCCAACTTCATCGCCTGCCACCAGACCAGCTTCCTCGAGAAGTACGAGATGCTCGAGGCCGCCGGCCCCGGCGCCACCTTCCTCCTGAACACGCCCCACAGCCACGAGACCGTGTGGGAGACGCTGCCGAAGGAAGTGCAGACGGCCATCGTCGAGAAGGGCCTCAAGTTCTACGTGATCGACGCCTATGAAGTGGCCAAGAACACGGGCATGGGCGTGCGCATCAACACCATCATGCAGACCTGCTTCTTCGCCATCTCTGGCGTGCTGCCCCGCGAGGAGGCCATCGCCCAGATCAAGAAGGCCATCAAGAAGACCTACGGCAAGAAGGGCGACGCCGTCGTCCAGCAGAACTTCCTGGCTGTGGACGAGACCCTGGCCCACCTCTACGAAGTGAAGGTCCCCACCGCCATCACCGCCACCCGCATGCGCCCCCCCATGGTGTCCGCCGAGGCGCCGGACTTCGTCCAGCGCGTCACCTCCGTGATGATGGAGGGCAAGGGCGACCTGCTGCCCGTCAGCGCCTTCCCCGTGGACGGCACCTGGCCCGTGGGCACCACCAAGTGGGAGAAGCGCAACATCGCGCTGGAGATCCCCGAGTGGGACGCCTCCATCTGCATCCAGTGCAACAAGTGCGCGATGGTCTGCCCCCACGCCGCCATCCGCGCCAAGGTCTACGATCCCTCGGCGCTCGAAGGGGCGCCCGGCACCTTCAAGGCCGTGGACTACAAGGGGCCCGAGTACAAGGGCCAGAAGTACACCATCCAGGTGGCGCCCGAGGACTGCACCGGCTGCACCCTGTGCGTCGAAGTCTGCCCCGCCAAGGACAAGAGCAATCCCAAGCACAAGGCCATCGACATGGTCGCCCAGGCTCCGCTGCGCGACGCCGAAGTGGCCAACTACAGCTTCTTCCTGGATCTGCCTGAAGTGGACCGCACCACGGTGAAGCTGGACGTGAAGGGCACGCAGTTCCTCGAGCCCCTCTTCGAATACAGCGGCGCCTGCTCCGGCTGCGGCGAGACGCCCTACATCAAGCTGCTCACCCAGCTCTTCGGCGACCGCACCCTCATCGCCAACGCCACGGGCTGCTCCAGCATCTACGGCGGCAACCTGCCGACCACGCCCTACACCACCAACAAGGATGGCCGCGGTCCCGCCTGGGCCAACAGCCTCTTCGAGGACAACGCGGAGTTCGGCCTGGGCCTGCGCCTCTCGGTGGACAAGCACCAGGAGTTCGCCCTGGAGCTGATGCACCGCCTGGCCGCCAAGCTCGGCGACGAGCTCATCGCCGGCATCGCCACCGCCGACCAGAGCAACGAGGCCGGGATCAAGGCCCAGCGCGAGCGGGTCGAGATCCTCAAGCAGAAGCTGGCGGGCCTCAAGGAGCCCGAGGCCAAGATGCTCTTCGACCTGGCCGACTATCTCGTCGACAAGAGCGTCTGGATCGTGGGCGGCGACGNNGGCGGCCAGGCCTCCAAGTCCACGCCCATGGGCGCGGGCGCCAAGTTCGCCATGGCCGGCAAGAGCATGCCCAAGAAGGATCTGGGCATGATCGCCATGACCTACGGCGGCATCTACGTGGCCAAGGTCGCCTTCGGCTTCCGCGACGCACAGACGGTCAAGGCCTTCCAGGAAGCCGAGTCCTACAACGGGCCCAGCCTCATCATTGCCTACAGCCACTGCATCGCCCACGGCTACGACCTGGCCCACGGCTGCGACCAGCAGAAGCTGGCCGTGGATTCCGGCCACTGGCCCCTGTTCCGCTTCGACCCCCGCCGCCTGGACAAGGGCGAGGTGCCGCTGCAGATGGATTCCGGCGCCCCGAAGGTCCCCATGCTCCAGTACGTGCGCAACGAGACCCGCTACCGCATGATCGAGCAGCAGAACCCCGAGCACTTCAAGAAGCTCATGGATCAGGCCCAGCTCGACACCACCAACCGGTACTCCGTCTACGAGCAGCTCGCCAAGCTGTCCGTCACGGCCAAGTGAAGGGTGACGACATGAACCTCTCGACCACCTACCTCGGTCTGAAGCTCGCCCACCCCCTCATGGCGGGCGCCTCCCCCATGGTCGACGACATGGGCATGGTCAAGCGCCTGGAAGATGCCGGCGCCTCGGCCATCGTGATGCACTCCCTCTTCGAAGAGCAGATCACCCGCGAAGAGCAGGGCACCATCATGGACATGCAGCTGTCCTCCAACTCCAGCGCGGAGGCCATCTCCTACTTCCCCCAGCCCGACGAATTCCGCCTGGGCCCCGAGAAGTACCTCGAGCAGATCCAGCGCATCAAGCAGGCGGTGTCCGTCCCGGTCATCGCCTCCCTGAACGGCACCACGCCCGCGGGCTGGCTGCACCACGGCAAGCTCATGCAGGATGCCGGGGCCGACGCCCTGGAGCTGAACGTCTACTACCTGGCGACGGATCCCAAGGAATCCGCCGCCCAGGTGGAAAAGCGCACCCTCGATGCGGTCCGCGCCGTGAAGTCCGAGGTGAAGATCCCCGTCGCCGTGAAGCTCTCGCCCTTCTTCTCCTCCCTGGCGCACTTCGCCATGGAGCTGGAAGCCGCGGGCGCCGANNGGCGACCTGCTGCTCCGCCTGCGCTGGCTCGCGGTGCTCCACGGACAGGTCAAGGGCAGCCTCGGCGTCACCGGCGGCGTCCATGACGGCCTGGGCGCCCTCAAGGCCGTCATGGCCGGCGCCGACGCCGTGCAGATGGTCTCCGCCCTGCTCATCCACGGCCCCGAGCGGCTGGCCCAGGCCCGCGCCACCCTGGCCGAGTGGCTGGAGGAGCACGAGTACGAATCCCTGGCCCAGGCCCGCGGCAGCATGAGCCTCCAGAAGTGCCCGAACCCCCAGGCCTTCACCCGCGCCAACTACATGCGGATCCTCAACGGCTGGAAAGCCTGATTTCACGGTTTTCACCGAAGACCCCCGGACCAGCCGGGGGTCTTCGGCATTGTGCGCGGCATCACAGTCTTTGGATGTGTTTGACCTGAAGATCGTCTATTATTCTGGAACGTCCATCCATCCGACCCTTTTCAGCGCAGGTGCCCATGCTTCCTCTGTCCCAGTCTTCCGGATACGCGGTCCTGGCCATGAGCTGCCTTGAGGATCCCGGCGGCAAGCCCACCCTCGTGGTGGATGTGGCCGCCCGCACCGGCTTTCCCCGCCCCTACCTCTCCAAGATGATCCACAAGCTCGCCAAGGTGGGCCTGGTGATGGCCAAGCGCGGCAACAAGGGCGGCGTGGTGCTGTCCCTGGCCGCCAAGGAGATCACCCTCGACCTCATCGCCGAGGCCGTGGACGGCGCCGAGTGGCGCAACCAGTGCCTGCTGGGCTTCAAGGAGTGCACCGACGAGCGCGCCTGCCCCGCCCACACGTTCTGGAAATCCGAGCGCGACCACATCCACCGCTGCCTGAAGGACATCTCCCTCGAGGAGATCCGCACCTTCGAGCAGCAGAGCCGCACCTGGCGCCTGGCCGATGCCCTGCCCGAGAAGAAGGCCAAGCCCCGGGCCAAGAAACCCGCCAAGCCCGCTGCCGCCAAGGCTCCCGCCCGCAAGCCCGCCGCCCCGAAGACGGCCGCGAAGAAGGCCTGAAGCCGCTCGCAGATGCGAAAGGGCCCCGCTCGCGCGGGGCCCTTTCGCATCTGCGCCTCAGGCCAGGCCGTGATCGGCGCGGAAGCGCTCCACACCGGGATCATGGTGGCGGGCCATGTCGGCCACCGTGACGGAGCGCAGGCGCCCCAGGATCTCAGCCAGCGTGGCCTGCCAGTAGTCGTGGAGGACGCAGGGCGTCTCGCCTGTGCAGCCCGCCAGTCCCAGCAGGCAGCGCTGGCGCCAGGACACGCCGTCGATGGCCTCGGACAGGTCCTCCAGCGTGATCTGCGCCGCAGGCTTGGCCAGAACCACCCCGCCATGATGGCCTCGCCGGGCTGTCACCAGGCCCTTCTTCGCCAGCTTGTGGACCAGCTTGGACAGGTACGACCGCGGAATACCCGTGTAGTCCGCCACCGATTCCACCAGGACCGGCTGGCCACCCGGCTCCTGGAGGCATCGCATGGCGCGCAGCGCATAACCGGTGGTCTGGGAAAGGGGTAGCACACACACCTCCAGGAATGGCTGATCCAGCGGACACTCTTCAATGAGGATCCGTCGGTAATCTAACGCGTCAACCACCCTTGTGACTTGCGTCACCGTCTGGACACTTCTTGGAAAAGAACAGCAAAAGGCCCCCGGAAGCGGGGGCCTTTCCATCAGTCGTTCACGGCCACGGTTGGGGGCCGGTTCCTCCGGTAGGCCCAGAGGCCCCAGCCCAGGAAGAGCAACTCCGCCAGGGCCACCAGCGCCATCCACAACACCACCGGGGAATCCCCCATGCCGTAGGAATGCATGCCCGTGACCAGGACGAAATTGACACCCAGGTAGGTCATCACGATGGTCTGGAAGGCCAGGATGCTGATCACCGCCACCCCGAACTTGCCGATCATCCGGTCGATCTTGGCGTGCAGGATGGCCATGTAGGCCAGGAAGGCCACCAGGGACCAGACCTCCTTGGGATCCCACCCCCAGTAGCGCCCCCAGGAGGAGGCAGCCCACATGGAGCCGGTGATGATCCCCGCCACGAGGAAGATGGAGCCCACGAACAGGTACCAGTAGAGAAGGTCGTACATCCGGTCGGCCAGTTCCACCCGGCCGGGGGCCACGGCCGTCACCGCGATCTGCATGTGCGCCACCACGAGCCCCAGCGCCAGGACGGCGTAGCCGACCATGATGATGGGGACGTGGATGGCCAGCCAGGCCGTGCCCGCCAGGACCGGCGCCATGGGATGGATGAAGCGGTCCATGGGCAGCAGGTCGGTGAGGGCCATGGTGAGGGTGGCCATGACCGCCGCGTTCAGCACCACCATCCGGTTCCGCAGCACCGCATAGGCGGCCACGGCGAAGAACCCCACGCCCCAGGCCAGGAAGAGCATCGATTCGTACATGTTGGCCGCCGGGATCCGCCCCCCGGCCTGCCAGCGCAGGAGGATGCCCCAGGTCATCATGGCGAAGCCCGCGGCCAGGAGGCCGAAGGCCACGCGATCCAGCAGGGGGCTCTTCCGCCGCCAGGCGGCCACAGCCGCCACCAGCGAGGCCAGCAGGATGATCCAGGAGAGGCGCGCCGGATTGAGGCGGTTGTAGAAGACTTCCCGGTCCATGGCTTCCGCCGTGGGCCACCCCTCCAGGCGGGGGCCCTTCATCAGGGCCGCGAGCGAAGCCTCATCCACCGCCGGGGGGAGGTCCCAGCGGGCGGACGGATCCCCTGCCACGGGAAGGGGGCGCACCACATCGCGGAATAGGACCGCCCTCATGGCGAGGATGCGTGCTTCCAGTTTCATCGCCTCCTGGGCGAGGCCTTCCATGGGCCGGTTCTCGGCCTTGGCCTGGTGGGCTTCGCCGAGAAGGCTGGCCAGGCCGGGATTCTGGACGAACTGCACGAAGGAGCCGTGCGTCGCGGCGGCCGGAAATCCCATCTTGGCCGCCAGGGCCTTCGACCCGATCTGGATGTTCGCCTCTTGGGCGCCGGCCTTGGGATTGGAAGTCCAGTCCCGGAGCGTGGCCGCGGGGTCCTGCCCCTTCCAGGTGGTGGCGCCCGTCACCGTCCACACCAGGTCCCGGGCCAGGGTATCGAAGGGCATGCTGCGCCCGTCGTGCTGGACCGGCAGGCGCCGGAGCAGGTCGAGGTCCGTCTCTGCGCCTTGGGCCGCCATGGACCCGCCGAGCAGGATCAGCGCCAGCAAGGCCTGGCCGCCGGCCTTGGTGCCGAAGGCGGCACGGTCCCGGCTCTGGGAGATGCGCGTGCCGAGCACGACGAGCATGCCGAGGATCAAGGCGATGAACCCCGTGAAGACGACGGTCTGGCCGGGGTCCTTGGCCACCGACAACACCGTCGCCTCCCGGCCCATGGTCTGCTGGTAGCTGGACTGGAACAGGGCGTAGCCCCGGTGGCGCAGTTCGTGGTTCATCCAGATCCGGGCCGGGAAGGTGCGCTGGGTATCCGTATCGGTGATCTGCACCTGGCTGGCGAATCCCGCGGGGCGCTGGGTACCCGGATAGGTCTCCAGCACGAAGTCATCGAGTTGCACGGAAAAGGGCAGCTGGTGGCTGGTGAGCACCCGCCCCTCGGGATCATGGGTCTCGATGATGGAGGCGCTTTCCCCTTCCCACATGGCGAGGCTGCCCTCCACCTTGAAGAAGTAGGTGAGCGCCGACCCGGCGAAGATGAGCAGCAGCGAGGCGTGGACGATCACGAAGCCGATCCGCTTCTTCGTCCAGGGGAACAGGTCGGCCAGGGACATGGCCAGGTTGAGGGCGAACAGGCCCTGGAGCCCCAGGAACCACCCGGCGTAGTACACCATACGGCCCGCGGCCTCGGCGCCGTGGCGGGTCTCGACGATGGTCCCGGCGGCAAGCCCCAGGAGCAACAACAGGAGCAGAGCGACCGCGAGTTTCAGCGATGCGAGGAACGCGAGCATGGTTTTCATGAATCAGTCCTGGCCGGAGGCGGCGGAGCGGATGGTCAGCGGGCGGGGGCCGTCTGCCGGGCCACCACCTTGTCCTTGATCGCGGCATAGACTTCGGGCGACACGATCTTGTTGGTGAGCAGGCGGGCTTTGGTGGGGTAGGGCCGACCCGCGACGATCTTCGCGGCCAGATCCTCGGGAATGGCCAGCATGAAGGCGATCTCGTTCTTGGTGGCGCTGTTGATGTCCACCGGCTTCAGCTTGCCTTTGGCCCGCGCCGGAGCGGCCTTCGCCGGGGCTTTGGCCGCGGGGGCCTTGGCGGCCTTGGCGGCAGGCTTGTCCTGGGCAGCCAGGGGGAATCCCACCGCCAGAAACAGGGCGGCGGACAGAAGGGTCGTGGAAGTCCAGATGCGCATGGGGAAATCTCCGGAAAGGTCCCTGGATCGGCAGGGTGGAACCCGGGAAAGGAGAACATGAAAACAGCCCGGATACGGTCACGCATCCGGGCTGTGATCGAAGTGGAAGGGGAGGGAAGAATAATCCCCGCCCCTTCCAGGCTGATGCGACTAGTGGACCTTGGACGGGGCGAACTCGGCGCTCGCACCGTGGCAGACAGCGCAGGATTCAGCAGCGCTGTTGAGCGTGGTGCGCTTCACCAGCACCTGGCCACCGTTCAGGGTCATGTGGGCCTTGGCGGCGGAGCTGTCGTGGCAGCTGACGCAGGAGGCCGTGAACGGCGTGGTCATCATGTCGTCGTCGTTGATGGTGGCCAGCGCGGCCTTGGCATCAGCCGGAGTGCGGTTGGTGCCGTTGAGGAACACGCCGTTGTCCGCTTCCTGGCGGGAGGCCAGGGTCTTGGCGGGCACGCCATCGTAGCCGTTGTAGGTGTGGCAGCTCTGGCAGTTGTTCAGGATGCCGGGGAAGCCGATCTTGCCGGCATCGACCAGGGTCAAGGCATTACGGAAATCGCGGGCGTCGCGGAAGGGCTCGGTGCGGTCCTTCCCGGCGTGGATGCCGTGGATCATGTCCTTGAAGTTGTTCGTCAGCTGCGGCAGCGCCAGGGCGGCGTTCGCCACGGTGGGATCCACGCCCCACGAGGTCAGGGTGGCGTAGGTGGCGGACGCAGGATCGAGCCCGTTCATGTAGGCATCGGTGGCGCCGCGGCCGCTGGTGGTCATCCCGGGCACATGGCACTGGACGCACAGCTGGACCTCGTAGACGCGGTTGCCTCCGTGGCCTTCGAACCACTCGTGGCACTTGGCGCACTTGGCGGAATCGATGACCTTGCGGCGGACCGTGTCGCCGGTCACGGCCTTGACGACCGAGATGGCGTGGCGGGCGCCCGCCGGACTGACCTGGGTGAAGTAGCCCTGGAGGCCGACCGAGCGCAGCTTGGCGTCGGCGGGGAAGGCCGACAGGATGGTGGCGGTGTAGTAGCCGCTGGCATCCGGGGCGGACAGGGTGCCGACCGTCAGGGCCTTGTTGGTATCCCGCAGGTCAGCGATGGACACGGTCTTGGGCTGGCCGTTGGCGAGGCCCAGGTTGTTGTAGTCCACGGGTGACACACCCTCCTGGTCCAGCGCATAGGCCAGCAGGAAGCTGGGCCCGCCGGTATAGCCGGTGAGGGAAGCCGACCCGCCCGCCGCGGCGGCGTTGAGGGTGACGGGAGTGCCGTCAGCATTGATGCGGAACACGACCGTGGCGGTGGTGCCGGACACGGCGGCCGACTTGACCTCGTAGGTGAAGGTGGTCAGCCCGGCCGGAATGGTCGGATTGTGCGGCGTCACATTCGAGGCCATGTGGTAGGTCTGGATGTCGGCAGGCAGGTGGCANNCCGCAGGCGAGGCGGCTGGGCTTGGTGTTCCAGTTCGCGGCCTGGGGCGCATCAGAGTGGCACTTGGCGCACATCTTCTGGCCACCGTCGAGGATCGAGTAGCCGATCTCGTTGTAGGCAACGCCGGCGTAGTAGTAGCCGGTCTTGGTGAGCTCCTTGCCCTGGTGGATCATGTGCACCATGGCGGGGAAGTCGCCCGCGGCCACGTCCATGCTGCCCACGGGGAAGCGGTAGGTGTCGCCGGTGTAGGTGGTGGTGGTGCCGGCCGCNNTGGCACTCGTTGCACTTGTTGATGGAGACGACGTCGCGGATATCCGCGCCGGCAGCCACGGGGGCGCCCGTGGCGGGCACGAAGTCGTAGATCACGTTGATGGGGTTCTCCATCCGCACCCGGGTGGCCACGGTCACGCCGTCAGGCGTGTTGGAACCGGTCCCACGGGCATCGCCGGAGAACTGCAGGGTGAGGCGGTGGGTCAGGCTGGGGGCATAGGTCAGGTCGCCCAGGTCAGCCTTGACGTTGGCACCACTGAAGGTGGCGGCGTCGACGACGTCCTTCACCTTGGTGATGTCGCGGAAGAAGGTGTAGCGATAGGTGCCGTCGCCGTTGTCCACCATCGTGCCGGCGTTATCGGTGCCGGGGCGGCCGGGGGTGTTGGTGGTGTTGACCACCATGTAGTTGACCCACTTGCTGGGGGCCTT
>DPRT01000146.1:13594-18647 GCA_003538615.1 Holophagaceae bacterium
CCGTTGGTTCCGTTGGTTCCATTGGTTCCATTGGTTCCGGCGGCGCCAGCGGGGCCCGTCTTGCCATTACAGCCGATCAGCACCAGGGCGACCGCTGCGGTGGCGATGAAGCCGCAGAGCTGTTTCAGAGGCTTGTGTTGCATGTTGTGTTCTCCCTTAAAAAATTGGATGTACTGCGGGTTGGTGCGGGGGTTGGGAAAGCGTCAAGCAGATCCACCAGATAGGGCACCTCCTTTGGGGGGCATGGACGGAAGGTTGGAGATGTGCGTCAGAAGTCGCGGCCGTGGCACATGGTGGCGTTGGTGCAACCCGGGGCCGTTCCGGCGGGAGCGGGCGTCACGGGCTTGATCGTGGAGTTGGCGCCGCCTGCGTGGCACTTGTAGCACTCGGGAGCGTTGCTGATGTCCGTGGTGACGTGGTTGGTCAGCGAGGCCGTGGTGCCGTGCCAGGGCATGCCGGGGTGCGGGGCCGTGGTGTGGCAGGACTTGCAGGAGATGGCGAGGCCATCGCTGAACGTCGTCCCGTGGCACTTGGCGCAGTGGGCGAAGCCCGCCATGGCGGTCGGGTTCGTGCTCGGCGCGAGCTTCGCGGCCTTCCCGTGCTGCGCAGGGTCCGCCCAGCCAGCCGGGTGGTTGACGCCATTGGTGTGGCAGCTGAAGCAGCTGACCTTGGAGATGCCGCCTGCGGCCGCGGGATCGGCCGTCGATCCGTGGCAGGCACGACATTGATCAGGGCTCTTGACGTATTCGGCCCAGTGGTTCTGGATCCAGGCCGCCGGGTGCTGCCCGGTCGACGCGTTGACCGGGGCCGTGGCGTTTCTGGCGGTTCCGGCGCAGCCCCAGGCGAGAAGCGCGAAAACCACCGCGAAACAGCTTCCTGCCATCAGTTTCATTCGGCTCATGGTGTTCCCCTTGGACACGTTGCGGATCCCTACCGGTGACAAGCAGCGCACTTGTCGTTGTTGGCGCGGCCGTGGCAGGTGTAGCAGCTGGACGGATCCATCTTCCCTTCCATGCGGTGCAGGGTCATGTAGTCGCCCCGATGCGGCGTGGCGCGGTCAGGGCGGTCGCCGAGGCGGATGGAGGGCTTCATGGGCACCTTGCCGCCGTGGCAGTCCGCGCAGAAGGACTGGGCATGGCAGGAGGCGCAGGTGTTGGAGTCCTGGCCGGCCTGGAAGCGGTGGTCCTTCACGAAGGTGGGCGTGTGATCGAAGGACGCGTACGGCTTGAGGGCGCCCTTCGCCACATCGTTGCTGTGGCACTCCGAGCAGACGGGACGGCCTGCGCCCAGTTCCTGGGGGTGGGTGGCCGCAAAGCTCGTCTCAGGCGAAATGAGGCTGCAGGCAGTCAAGATGCCAAGGCCCAGCGCGATGGCGAAAAGCTGGAGGACGTTCTTCCGGGCCATTAGCGACCTCCCTTCTTAGCAAAGCCGAAGCGGTACTCAGCCCGGAGCAGGCCCCGGGTCTCGCCCTTGGCGACGGGGGTGGTGCCGTAGCTGATGTCGCCCGAAACCTTCAGGTTCGTGGTGGCCTGGAAGCCCAGCGAGCCCACCATTTCATAGATGCTCGCGAGACCGTTCAGGTACGGGTTGGAGTCCTCGTAGCGCTGCAGGATGCCATCCACGCTCATGGTGAACCGGCCCTTGGTGGCCATCACCCACATGCGGCCTTCCTTGTGGGACAGGCTGTGGGAGGGGCGTGCGGAATCCACGAAGATCGTGTTCCCCGCGTTCACCCAGTGGCCGGAAACCCCGAACATGAGGGCCTTCTCATTGAGGGTCCAGCGGAGTTCACCACCCGCCCGGTTGACATCCCCGAAAGCCTCGCGGCTCGTGTGCCGGTAGTCGGCCACCATCTGGAAGGCGTCCGAGGCCTGCCAGGTGACCTTCCCGCCCCAGCCCTTGAACTTGCCCTTCTCGTCCTGGCGGAAGAGGGAGGGAAGGTTGGTCCCGGCGTAGTAGGCATAGAAATTCCGCTCGACCATGTTGCCGGACACGGAGACCTGGCCGCCCAGCTTCACCGTGGCGGTGTAGTCGTGCTCGGCGATGCGGGAGCGCTTCTCTTCGCCCAGAGGCTGATCCTCGTGCTGGGCCATGTCGAAGAGCGTGCGGCCGCGGAGGTCGAAGGCGGAGGCGGGGGCGATGCGGATGTCGACGCCCAGCTGCTTGCGCGTGTAGTCCACGGGCGAGGGGATGTCGAGGTCCTTGGCGGCCTTGGTCCCGTCCTGGAGGTAGGAGACGCCGAGTTCGCCGACTTTCGGCATGCGCCAGGAGAGGCGGGCGCCGAAGATGAAGTCGCGCTGGAATTCGTAGTCGTCCTGGTTCCGGGGATCCACGGTCTTGTAGTAGACCGGCTTGCCGCCGAAGGCGGAGACCGCGAACCCGCCCTTGAGGTCGGTGCGGGCGCTCACGCCGTCCACCTGCTCGAAGCCCGCGCCCTGGTTGATGGCGAAGCGGCCCGCCTTGATCTCGGCATTGGCCTGCTCGAACCGGTACTGCAGGTACCCGAAGCTCAGGTAGCCGCCGGACTTAGATCCGTCGAGGGTCGAGGGATCGCTCAGGTCCGTGCGCCCCCATCCAAAGAGGTGCAGCGACAGCTTGTCGGTGCCCAGCTTGGTGGCGTCGATGCCCAGGTACTGCGTGGCGGGAGTGTAGGTGCTCTTGTCAAAGCCCGGCGTCTCCTGCTTCCACATCTGGGCCATGGTGGTGCCATAGAGGCTCACCTCCTGGCCCCAGGCCGTGGCTGACATCAGGGTGGCAAGCAGGACCACTTGGGTTCGTGGCTTCATGATTCGCCTCATGCGGGTGGCGTGAATGGACCGGGGTGGGATAGCGGAAGGAGCGAAACCGGGGGGCTTGGAGGGCCTTGCCAGTGCGCACCGGACAGCAGAGGGAAAGCTGATGCCTGTGTCAGAAACCAAACTATAGCCAGCACTCTGTTCACCTCAAGGGTGTAAATAGAATTTGACTCCATGCCTTTATGGTTTAAAAGATACAATTGACGACCAACCGGTGACAATCTTTTTTATTTTTAAATATTGAAAATAAAGAATTTTATAAAAAATTAATTATCAAAATACAGGCATAGAAAATATTGAGGTCGAAACAGATTCTCCCAGTTTGGACAAAGTTGTGACCTTTGACACTGGGAGAAGGTTCCCGCCTTCCTGCTATTTCGGTGGAGCGGCCCGGTCTGCTGGCCAGTCCAGCCGCTGTGACCCCCGACACACCCGGCGGCTCATTCCGTCCGTGTGACCCCAGACACGGCCGCGGTTCCACATACTTCCCCCTTGGAAAAGGTGGAGGTATTCATGGTTCAGAGCACCCTCGCGCTGGGGGTCGAAGCGGTGGGTTGCGCCGCCTTCGATGCCGGCATCAAGGGCGCGTTCGGGTACCCGGGCACGCCATCCACGGAGGGCTTCGAGGCCGTCGAGCAGCTCATCCACCACGCCGGGGACGGCCGGGTGGCCCAGTGGGCCGCCAACGAGAAGGTGGCCTACGACCTGGCCCTGGGCATGAGCTACGCGGGTTTCCGCACGCTGGTGACCATGAAGCACGTGGGCCTGAACGTGGCCATGGACGCCTACGCCAACTCGGCCCTCACGGGCGTCCGGGGGGGCCTGGTGCTCCTGGTGGCGGACGATCCCGGCATGCACAGCAGCCAGAACGAGCAGGACAGCCGTCGCCTGGCTGAATTTGCCTGGCTCCCCTGCCTGGAACCCAGCACGGTCCAGGAGTGCTACGACTTCACCCTCCAGGCCTTTGACCTGTCCGAGGCCCTCCAGGTGCCCGTGATGCTCCGCATCGTCACCCGCCTGGCCCACTGCCGCGCCGTCCTGCAGCGCCGGGAGGCCCTGCCACCCACGGGCCTGGGCCTGGCCCCGGAAGCCACCATCCAGGACTGGGTGCTCATCCCCTCCAACGCCCGCCGCCGCTATGTGGACTTGCTGGCCAAGCAGCCCCGCATGAAGGAGGCCGCCTCCGCCCTCAACCGCCTGGCCCCGGGCACCGTCCGCCGCGGCGTCGCCCTGTCCGGCATGGGCCGGGCCTACTTCGGCCAGCTGCTCCACGAGCATCCCGCCCTGGCGGAGCTGCCCCGCCTGGAGATCGCCGCCTACCCCGTGGATCCCACCCTGGAAGAAGCCTTCCTGGCCCAGGTGGACGAGGTGGTGGTCTTCGAGGAGGACTACCCCGTGCTGGAAGAGCGCCTCGGCCTCCGCGGCACCGCGAAGGTCCGCGGCCGCCTTGACGGCGCCCTGCCCCGCACCGGGGAGCTCACCCCCCGCCTGTTGAAGGACGCGCTCGGCCTGGCTTCCCCGGCCGGGAAGGCCCTCTCCGGCATCGACCTGCCCATCCGCGCCCCCCGGTTCTGCGACGGCTGCGGCCACGTGGACGCCTACGAGGCCCTCCAGGAGGCCCTGGCCAATATCGGCGCCCCGGAGACCCGCGTCTTCGGCGACATCGGCTGCTACACCCTGGCCGCCCAGGAGCCCATGGCCGCCATCCACGCCGTGGTCGAGATGGGCGCCAGCATCAGCATGGCCGTGGGCGCCGCCCTGGCGGGCCAGACGCCGTCCGTGGCCGTCATCGGCGATTCCACCTTCGGCCACAGCGGCCTGCCGGCCCTGCTCACGGCGGCCGATGCCGGCGTGAACGTCACCGTGATGATCCTCGACAACCGCGTGGTGGGCATGACGGGCCAGCAGCCCAGCCAGGCCCTCGACCAGGTGGAGCGCATGGTGCGCGGCATGGGCATCGCCGAGGACCAGCTCCAGGTGCTCCTGCCCGTGCCCAAGCAGCACGGGGCCAACGTGGCCGCCGTGGAGGCCGCCCTGCGGCATCCGGGCCCCTCGGTGGTGGTGTTCCGTCGCGAATGCATCCAGTCCATCCGCCGGGGCGTGCTGAAGGAGCACGACCGGGAGGAGAAGGCCCTGCAGGAAGCCTCCTGCTGCGGCACGGAGGTCCAGCCATGAGCGATTCCCGCATCCACGGCATCGTCCTGTCCGGCGTGGGGGGGCAGGGCGTGCTCTCCCTCGCGCAGATCCTCCTGGAGGCC
>DPRT01000146.1:18693-23728 GCA_003538615.1 Holophagaceae bacterium
GCCCTGAAGGCCGTGCCCGGGGCCCACCTGGTGGACACCGAGGACCTGGCCCGCAAGCTCAACCACCGCCAGGCCGGCGGCATGGTGCTGCTGGGCATGGCCTCCCGGTTCCTGCCCGTGGATGACGCCNNAAGAACCTCGAAGCCTTCGAGGCCGGACGGGGCCTCATCCAGGAAACGGTAGGAGTTTGATGATGAGCCACACCACGGGATTCCTCCACGAGGGGCGGGCCTATGGCCTGCTCGCCGCCGCGGGCCTGCGGGTGCCGAGGCACGGGTTCCTGGAAGCCGGGCCCCTGCCCTTCGAGGCCGGCGAGCCCATCGTGCTCAAGGGCATCGCGGACCAGCTCTGGCACAAGTCCGACAAGGGCGCCGTCCACTTCGGGCCCTTCNNTCGGCGGGCTCCAGGCCGATGCCTGGGCCGCCCTGGCCCCGCCCATGATCTGGCCCCTGGCCCTCTGCACGCCGGAGCAGGCCCTGGCGGACCTGCGCGAGCACTGGCTGGGACGCACCTGGCTGGGTCGCCAGCGCGGCACCGAGGCCCTCACCGACGAACCCAAACTCCTGGCCTTCCTCCAGGGGCTGTGGCGCGCCGCGGAAGGCCTCGAGCGCGAAGGCGTCACCCTCCTGGAACTCAATCCCGTGGTGCTGGACAGCCAGGGCCTGCCCACGGCCCTGGACGGCGTGGGCACCCTGGACGCCAGCCCCGCCGCGCCCCCCGCGGCGCCGGATCCCGCCTGGTACCAGGCCCTCGTGGCACCGCGGAACCTCGTCATCGCGGGCGTGTCCAGCCGCGAAGGCACCGTGGGCCGCATCATCCTGGAGAACGTCCAGCGCGCCGCCCTGCCCCCGGGCGCCATCCGCCTCATCAAGCCCGGCGCCCCCGAGTTCCTGGGCTTCCCCTGCCTGGGCTCCGTGGCGGACCTCGCGGCGGCACCCACGGACCAGCTGATCGTCTCGCTGCCCGCGCCCCTGACCCTGGAGCTGGTCGAACAGCTGTGCCGCCAGGGCGGCGGCGCCACGGTGGTCTACGTGGTGGCCGGGGGCCTGGGCGACGGCGCCGATGCCGAGGGCCTCGGCCAGCGGCTCGTGGCCTGCCTCGAAGAACACCGCCGCGCGGGCAAGTGGACCCCGGCCCTGGTGGGCCCCAACGGCCTGGGCCTCTACAGCCCCGACCTCGACCTGAACACCCTCTTCATTCCCGACGAGAAGCTGCCCCTGCGGCCCAAGTCCGGCCACGCGGCCCTGGTGAGCCAGAGCGGCGCCTTCCTCATCACCCGCCTGAGCCGCCGTCCCGAGCTGGGCCTGAGGGCCGCCGTGGCCATCGGCAACCAGATGGACCTGCGCTGCTCGGACTTCCTCGCCGGATTCGGCTCGGATCCCGCCGTGAAGGTCGTGGGCGCCTACCTGGAGGGCTTCGCCCCCGGCGACCTCAAAGCCACCGCCGAGGCCGCCAAGCGGCTCCGCGCCGCCGGCCGCCGCGTGCTGCTCTACAAGGGCGGGCGCAGCCAGGAGGGCATGGCCGCCGCCAGCAGCCACACGGGCGCCCTCGCGGGCGACCATGCGCTGCAGGCCAGCGTGCTGCGCCGGGCGGGCGTGATGCTGGCCGAGCGCATCGAGGCCTTCGATGCGGCCTTGGCCTGGCTGGGCGCCTACGCCGAGGGCAGCCCCCGGCGCGTGGCCATCATGACCAACGCGGGCTTCGAGTCCGTGGCCTCCGCCGATCTGCTGGTGGGCCCCTTCCGGGGCGCGAAGCTCACGGAGGGCGAAACGGCCGCCCTGGCCGCCGCCATCGAAGCCCACGGCCTCACAGGCCTGGTGAGCTCCCGCCTGCCCCTGGACCTCACCCCCATGGCCGACGAGGCCGCCTACCTGGCCAGCGCCGACCTGCTGCTGGCTTCCGAGGCCGATGCGGTGGTGGTGGGCCTGGTGCCCCTCACCCGCCGCCTGGGCACCGCCGACCCCGCCGCCTTCGGCCCCTTCGCCCACACCCTGGCCGCCCAGGCCCGCGCCCGGGGCAAGTGGCTGGGCGTGGCCGTGGAAGGCGGCGCCATCTACGACGCCTACCGCCAGGGCCTCCGCGAGGCGGGCCTGCCCGTGTTCATGACCATGGAAGAAGCCCTGGAGGGCCTGCGGCTCATCGCGTCCGAACTGTGATCCCGTCCATGGCCCACAGCGCCTTTTGAGGTCAGACTCTATTTCGGACTAGAAAGGCCCGAAATGTCCCGACTCCTTCCCCCCTGGCGCACCCTCCTGCCCGCCGAGCACGGCAGCTGGTTCATGCTCGGCTTTCCCCTGGTGCTGGGCCTGCTGGTGCGGCCGGGCCTTCCGGGGCTCCTGCTGGCCCTGGCGGCCCTGGCGGTCTTCCTGGCCCGCCCCCCCCTCCGGCGGGTGCTGGGCGGCCAGAGGGACCCCCTCCAGCGCCGGGCCCTGGTCCTCTTTGTCACCCTGGCCCTGCTCCTGGGCGCCGGGGCCCTGGCCCTGGCGGGCCCGCGCTTCCTCTTCCCCGCGGCCCTCACGGCGCCCCTGGCGGCCTTCGCCCTCCGGGCGGACGCCGCCCGGGCCGTGCGCTCCCTCACCGTCGAGCTGGTGGCCCAGGGGGCCTTCGCGGGCCTGGCCGCGGTGATCCTCGTGGCCGGCGGCGCCTCCTTCGCCCAGGCCGGCCTGGCCTGGCTCTTCGCCACCCTCCTGGGCGGCGCCAACCTGGCCCATGTGCGGCGCCTCCTGGGCCACGCCCATGGCCTACCCGCCGAGGAGCTGCGGCGGCGCTGGCTCCCCGTCCACCTCCTGCACCTGGCCCTCCTGGCCGCCTCGGCCCTGCTGCTGGCCCGGAGCGGCGCGGGCCTGGCCTGGACCGGCTGGACCGCCCTGCTCTACCTGCGGGCGGCCCTGCCCTACCGCCCCACGCCCGCGCGCACCCTGGGCTGGCGGGAGGGGGGCCTCAGCGCCGTGGGGCTGCTGCTGCTCTGGTGGGCCCTGGCCTGATCCCCGTCACAAACCGGACAATGGGGCTGGACTCCGGAATCCCCTCCGCGGATCCTATAATCAGAATAAGGAATCCTGAATGTTGTTCACCACGGCCACCGGCTATGCCCTGCGCGCCCTCGCGGCCCTGCCCGAGGATGGGAGTTTCTGCCTCGCGAAGGATCTGGCCTCAAGCCTGGAGCTGCCGGGCCCCTACCTGGCGAAGATCCTCCAGGGCCTGGTGCAGGCGGACATCCTGGAATCCGTGCGGGGTCCCAAAGGGGGCTTCCGCCTGACCCGGCCCTCCCACCGCATCACCGTGGGGGACGTGGTCATCGCCCTCGAAGGCCCGAACTCCCTGGACGGCTGCATCATGGGCTTCCCCACCTGCGGCGGCGACCATCCCTGCCCCCTGCACGAGGCCTGGGGGGCTGTGAAGGCCCAGGTGGCCACCTCCATGACCGAGGCCACCATCCGGGACCTGCAGCTCATGGATCTGCGACACCAGAAGGAAGCCAAGGACCGCCCCCCCTGCGAAAAGCCCTGAGCTGAGCCTGGTCCCATGGCCTTGATTTTCTCTCCGCATGTCATAAATTCAGACATCTAGATCCTTTTATAAACGACCTCCCGATCCCTTCGGAGTCCAGCCATGAGCCTCTTNNCTGGCCGTCTGCGGCGCGGTGGCCCTGGGCAGCCGGGGCGGACGCTGGCTGGATCCCGCCCTCCTGGGCTACCTGCTGGCCACCCTCTTCGCCTGCTTCGGCGTGGCCTACCGCTACTTCTCCTGGATCGAGCGCCCCGCCACGCGGATGTACTTCCGCCACACCATGCGCACCCTCCTTTCGGCACGGGCCTTCAAGGCCCTGCCCCGCATGGCCGTGCTGGCCCTGGACCAGATCGTGCTCCAGCGCTTCATCGAAAAGCGCTCCCTCAAGCGCTGGGGGGCCCACGCCCTCCTGGCCTGGGGCTGCCTGCTGGGCTTCGCCGTCACCATCCCGCTCGTGTTCGGCTGGGTCCGCTTCACCAGCGAGGGGCTGGACGCCACCCGCTACCAGGCCTGGGTGCTGGGATTTCCCGCCGGCTCCTTCCCCCTGGACAGCCTCGCGGCCACCCTGAGCTTCCACATCCTGAACATCGCCGCCGTGATGGTCATCGCGGGCTGCGTGCTGAGCCTCATCCGCCGCAAGCAGGATGAGGGCGACACCGCCACCCAGCGCTTCGACCTGGACCTGCTGCCCCTGGTGCTCCTCATCGCCGTGAGCCTCACGGGCCTGCTGCTCACCGCCTCCGAGACCTGGCTCCAGGGCCGCAACTTCGCCACCCTGGCCTTCCTGCACGAGCTGACGGTGATCCTCCTGCTGCTGGGCCTGCCCTTCGGCAAGCTCTTCCACGTGGTCCAGCGGCCCGCCCAGCTGGGCGTCACCCTCTACAAGGCCGACGGCGAGACCGAAGGGCGCCTGGCCTGCAAGGGCTGCGGCGCGGCCTTCATCCGCGCCAACCAGCATCGCGATCTGGTGNNCCCCGGTGCAAGCGGCGGCTCGTGGCCAAGGCCCAGGGCGTGCGCCTCCACGGCGCCTTCGATCCCTTCGCCACCATCCCCGTGCACGCCGAGCCCATCCCCGATTCCATCAGCATGAAGGGTTCCCGATGAGCACCCTCCCCCTCTCCCAGGACCAGCTCCGCGCCCAGTTCGGCCCCCACCTGAACCTGGCCCCGCCGGGGGGCTGGCTGTCCGACCCCACGCCCGACAAGGTGGTGGAGACCCACTGCTGCTTCTGCGGCCAGCAGTGCGGCATCAAGCTCAAGGTGAAGGACAACAAGGTCATCGGCTTCGATCCCTGGGAGGAATTCCCCTTCAACCAGGGGAAGCTCTGCCCCAAGGGCGTGAAGCGCTACCTCCAGGGCAACCACCCGGACCGCCTCACCAGGGCCATGAAGCGCACCGAGCGGGGCTTCGAGCCCATGGACTGGAGCGAGGCCATGGACCGCACCGTGGCGGAGATCCAGCGCATCCAGACCACCCACGGCAAGGATGCCTTCGCCGTGCTGTCCGGCGTGTCGCTCACCAACGA
>DPRT01000146.1:23867-24656 GCA_003538615.1 Holophagaceae bacterium
CTGCTGGACAAGTGGAACCTCCTCGACCGTGATTTCATCCAGAACCATACCCAGGGCTTCGAAGAAGCCCTGAGCGCGGTGAAGGACTGCACCCCCCAGTGGACCAGCGAGAAGACGGGCCTGCCGGTGGAAGCCATCGAAAAGGCCGCCCGCATCTGGGGCGAGGCCAAGACCAGCTTCCTGCTGCACGCCCGCGGCATCGAGCACCAGAGCAAGGGCGTGGACAACGTCCTGGGCTGCATCAACATGGTGCTGGCCACGGGGCGCATCGGCCGGCCCGGCTGCGGCTACGCNNCAGCTGCCGGGCAACCGCGACATCAGCAATCCCGAGCACCGGAAGTACATCTGCTCCGTCTGGGGCTGCACGGATGACGAGCTGCCGGGCGTGGGCCAGAGCGCCCAGGAGATCATGAACGCCATCCATGCGGGCGAGATCAAGGGCCTGCTGCTGCTCTGCTTCAACCCGCTGGTCTCGCTGCCGGATTCGCAGTTCACCCGCGAGGCCCTCAGCAAGCTGGAGTTCTTCGTCTGCCTGGATTTCTTCCTCAGCGAAAGCGCCCAGCACGCCGACATCGTGCTGCCTTCAGCCCTGCACGAAGAGGACGAGGGCACCTCCACCAGCGCCGAAGGCCGCGTCATCAAGATCAACAAGGCCGTGGACTGCCCCGGCGACGCCAAGCCCGACTGGCAGATCATGGTGGAGCTGGCGAAGCGCCTGGGCCGCGGCAAGTACTTCGACCACTTCACCAGCCCCGAGGCCATCTTCAACGAGCTGCGGGTGGCGTCGAA
>DPRT01000146.1:24667-27767 GCA_003538615.1 Holophagaceae bacterium
GGCCGTGTGGTCTTCCACTACCTGAGCGGCACCCAGACGCGGCGCATCGGCTTCCTCGTGGAGCAGTGCCCCCATCCCTACCTGGAGATCCACCCCCGCCTGGCGGAGCAGTACGGCCTGGCGGAAGGCGATGCCGTGGAGATCACCTCCCGGCGTGGGTCCATGGTGCTGCCCGCCAAGGTGGTGAAGACCATCCGCCCCGACACCGTGTTCATCCCCTACCACTGGGCCGGAGCCCTGTCCGCCAACCGCCTCACGGCCCGCCACCTGGATCCCGTCTCGAAGATCCCCGAGTTCAAGGTGAGCGCCGTGCGCCTCCAGAAGACCACCAAGGACCAGTTCTCCCCGGAGCTGGCGGAGCTGCAGCGCATGGCCTTCGAGGCCCGCAGCACCCAGTCCCAGATGCCCGAGCAGGTGTTCTGATGGTGCCCCAGGACTACGGCTTTTTTATTGATCCCCAGCGCTGCATCGGCTGCCGCTCCTGCGTGGGCGCCTGTGCCGAGTGCGGCACCCACCGCGGCCGCTCCATGATCCACCTGGACGAGATGGACCGCTTCGACAGCCCCCAGACCGTGCCCACGGTCTGCATGCACTGCGAGGACCCCATCTGCGCCCAGGTCTGCCCCTCGGACGCCATCAAGCGCAGCGAGGACGGCGTGGTGCATGCGGCCCAGAAGCCCCGCTGCATCGGCTGCCAGAACTGCGAGCTGAGCTGCCCCTTCGGTGTGCCCATCGTGTTCTCGGGCCTGGAGCAGATGCTCAAGTGCGACCTCTGCTACGACCGCACCTCCGTGGGCCANNGACCAAGAACGCCATCATGGTGCCCGACCCGGAAACGCCCCTGCATCTGGACGCGGCCCTCTTGATCGATGGAGGCCTGTGATGACCTGGTGGCGCCGCGCCTTCCCCCTCGAACTGGCTGAAGAGAGCCACTTCTCCCGCCGCGAGTTCGCCCGCTTCCTCGCCGTGGTCAGTGCCGGGTTCACCACCGGCATCGGCTACCTCTGGTGGCGGAAGAAGCCCCTGGAGGGCGCGTCCGATCCGGAGGCGAAACACGCCGAGGTGCCGGTGGCCCTGGGCCTGGCTGCCGATCTGAAGGCCGGCCAGAGCCGCCTCTTCAAGTTCCGCGACGAGCACGATGCCTGCATCCTCCTGCGCACGCCCAAGGGCGAACTGAGGGCCTACCGCCAGACCTGCACCCACCTGGGCTGCGCCGTGCGATTCCGGGACGAGCGGCTGGAGTGCCCCTGCCACCAGGGTTTCTTCGAAGTGGACCGCGGCTTCCCCGTGCAGGGCCCGCCCACCCGGCCCCTGGGCGCCATCGCCCTGGAGGTCCGCCCCGACGGCACCCTCTGGGCCGTGGGCGAGCTGCCCAAGCCCACCCTCGAAAACCTGGACCGCCGCGCCGCCTGCCCGCGCGACAAGCATGAGGTGACCGCATGACTCCCACCTCCCGCGTCCGCATCTCCCCCGCCGCCCTGGGCGTCATCCTCGTGCTGCTGGTGATCCAGCTCTACCTCTTCGAGACCGTGCTGGGCGCCGTCCTGGACGGCCAGCGCAGCGTCCTGCCCGGCGCCTTCGGGGTGTCCCTGGCCCTGTCGGCCATCGCCCTGTTCCTGGCCTTCCGCAGCACCGTGGAGCACCGACCCAGGGAGTAGGCCTCTCCCCATCGCCACCCCACACCATTGGTTTTTTCTTATTTAAGACTTTTTAATCCTTTTCAAGGCATTCCGGAGCCGTTCATGTCGGATCGATCCCGAGGCGCCACCGCCCTGGCCATGAGCACCCTGGCCTTCACGCTCTGCTTCGCCGTGTGGACCCTGAACGGCGTCCTCGTCACCTTCCTGGTGGAGAACGGCCTCTTCCACTGGGACACGGCCCAGCTCGGGTGGCTCATCGGCATCCCGGTCCTCACGGGCTCCATCATGCGGCTGCCCGTGGGCCTGCTGACGGACCGCTTCGGCGGACGGAAGGTCTACACGATCCTGCTGCTCCTGGCCGCCATCCCCACCTGGCTGCTGGGCAGCGTCCAGAGCTACCAGGGCTTCCTGCTGGCCTCCCTGGGTTTCGGCCTTTCGGGTGCGGCCTTCGCCGTGGGCATCGCCTACTCCAGCGTGTGGTTCAGCAAGGAACGCCAGGGCACGGCCCTGGGCATCTTCGGCGCGGGCAACGCGGGTTCGGCCCTCACCAGCATGGGCGCCCCCTGGCTGCTCAAGCAGCTCACCGAAGGCGGCGCGAACCTGGAGGGCTGGCGGATGCTGCCGAAACTCTACGCCGCGGCCCTGCTGATCATGGCGGTGGTGTTCTTCCTGGCCACCACGGAACGGAAGGTCGCCGGAGCCAAGGGCAAGTCCCTGGTTCAGATGCTGGCCCCCCTCCGCCACGTCCGCGTGTGGCGCTTCGGCCTCTACTACTTCCTGGTCTTCGGCTGCTTCGTGGCCCTGGCCCAGTGGCTGATCCCCTACTACGTGGGCGTCTACGGCATGAGCCTGGCCATGGCGGGCCTCCTGGCCTCCCTCTTCAGCCTGCCCTCGGGCCTCATCCGTGCCGCCGGCGGCTGGATGTCGGACCGCTTCGGCGCCCGGGCGGTGATGTACTGGACCTTCGGCCTCAGCATCTTCGCCTGCGCGGCGCTCATGGTGCCCCGCATGTCCATCGAAAGCCCCGGGCCCTCCGTGCTGGCCCAGGTGGGCGGTGTCGTGACCGACGTGGGCCCCGACCGCATCGTGGTGGGGGACACCGCCTACGCCCTCCGCGGCAAAGGCGCGGAGCTGGACACCAAGGACGACCGCATGATGGTGCTGCCCCAGAGCCGCTTCTGGCAGACGCCCGTGGTGAAGGTGGGCGACCGGGTGAAGAAGAAGCAGCTGCTCGCCTCGGGCACGACCCATGTCTTCTTCCAGGCCAACGTGTGGATCTTCACCTTCCTGGTCTTCGTGGTGGGCATCGTGTGGGGCATCGGCAAGGCCGCCGTCTACCGCTACATCCCGGACTACTTCCCCGACGAGGTGGGCGTGGTGGGCGGCATCGTGGGCGTCATCGGCGGCCTGGGGGGCTTCGTGGGCCCCATCCTCTTCGGCTATCTGCTGCGGGCCACGGG
>DPRT01000143.1:0-154 GCA_003538615.1 Holophagaceae bacterium
GGCCCCGCTGCCGCCAGGCGTCGCACAGGCGGCCCCCGCCGATCCCAGCAGGGGCCAGTGGCGCTGCACCAGGGCCTTCAGGAAGGCGGGATCACCTGCGATGGGGGCGTAGGGGGCCACCTCCAGGGTGCCCAGGCTGCGCCAGAGGTCCATC
>DPRT01000143.1:242-13588 GCA_003538615.1 Holophagaceae bacterium
TCATGGCCCCAGGGTACTCTGAAGCCATGCCTGCGTCCGTGCCCGCCCCCCGCACCGCCCTGCTCCTGCTGGGCGGCGCCTTGGCGCTCGCGCCCTTCACGCCCGCCGCGGCCGCCCTGGCGGGCGGGGCGCTGCTGGCGCTGACCGTGGGCAACCCTTTGCAGGGCCTCACGCGCACCTGGACCCACCGCCTGCTGCCCCTGGCGGTCATCGGCCTGGGGGCGGACATGAACCTGCGGGCCGTGGCCAAGGCGGGCCTCCACGGCCTGGGCTACACCGCCCTGAGCCTGGCGCTGGTGCTGGCCCTGGGCCTCGGACTGGCGCGGCTCCTGAAAGTGGATCGCGAGGCGGGACTACTGATCTCCGTGGGCACGGCCATCTGCGGCGGCAGCGCCATCGCCGCCGTGGCGCCGGTGATCCGGGCCCGGGAACAGGCCATTTCCGTGGCCCTGGCCACGGTGTTCCTCCTCAACGCCGCCGCACTGGTGATCTTCCCCCCGCTGGGCTTCGCTGCGGGTCTGGGTCAGGACGCCTTCGGGCTCTGGTCGGCCCTGGCCATCCACGACACCAGCTCCGTGGTGGGCGCGGGGCTGGCCTACGGTCCCCGGGCCCTGGAGGTGGCCACCACCGTGAAACTGGCCCGGGCCCTGTGGATCGTGCCGCTCACACTGGGCATCGGCTGGTTCATGGCCCGGCGCGAACCGGCCACCACGGATGCGCCACCTGTCAAGAAGCCATGGTTCATCGCTGGATTTCTCGCCATGGCGGCTCTCGTCACCTTCGTCCCGGCTCTGCAGATGCCGGGGCACTGGGTTGCCGTGGCGGCCCGCCGGGTGCTGGTGCTGACCCTCTTCCTCATCGGCGCGGGCCTCAGCCGCGAAGCCCTGCGCAACGTGGGTCTGCGGCCCTTCCTCCAGGGACTGCTGCTGTGGCTGATGGTGGGTTCGCTGGGGTTGGGGGCCGTGAAGCTGGGGCTGCTCACCGTCAGCTAGACTCTCCGTCTGGAGTTCCCATGATCCGCCCTTTCCAAGGCATGGTTCCGAAGGTTGGAAGCCGCGTGTTCGTGGCGGATAGCGCCCTGGTCCTGGGTGACGTCACCNNCCAACATCCAGGACGCCTGCTGCCTGCATGTCACCAACGGGAAGTGGCCCCTGCTCATCGAGGAGGAGGTCAGCCTCGCCCACCACGTGATGCTGCACGGCTGCACCATCCGGAGGAACGCCCTCGTCGGCATGAGCACCACCATCATGGACGGCGCCGAGATCGGCGAGGGCTGCCTCGTGGCCGCGGGCAGCCTGGTGCGCGAGGGCTTCCAGGCCCCGCCCCACAGCCTGGTGGCGGGCTGGCCCGCGGAAGTGAAGGGACCCCTCAGCGAGAAGCAGCGCTCGCTGGTGGCCTCAGTCTGGCCCCGCTACGTGCGCTACAAGGAGGCCTACTTCGCCGATGGCTGGCCCGTGGCCGCTGCGCCCGCCGTGGACGCCCCCCAGCCCGGCTTCGCCGAGGGGCATCCCTATCCCTGACCGACCGCCAGGTGGCGGAGTGAGCGANNGCCTCCACCGGCGGGTTCACCACCTCCCAGCCGTCCTCAGTGCGGCCGTGCACCTGCTCCTGGGTGTGGACGATGACCTGGCGTTCCTGGACCTGCTCGGCCCCCCCGCGACGAATCCGCGCCTGGAGCCTGATGGACCACGTGATGACGCCGCCTTCCTCCTCCCGGTCGGCGAAGATCATGGTGGTGCCCAGGGCGCCGGCCTGTCCCGCCGCGATCGCCGGAGCCTTCGGATCCATCGGGTTCTTGAGCGCCAGCAGTTCGGGCTCCTTCAGCAGCGCTTGGATGACGGCGCTTTGCGCTTGGAGGATGGCCTCCTGGGACGGGGGTTGGCCGGGGTTCTGGACCTGCCAGGCGGACACGGCGGCTTCGGCCTTGGCCTGCGCCAGGTCGAGGTTGCGCTGGACGGCCATGGCCCGGGCATGTTCCCGGGTGGACAGGAGGGCCGGCATGGAGAGGGCGGCTCCGATCCCCAGGATGGGCAGCATCAGCACCGGCAGCACCAGGCCGATGATGCCCGTGACCAGGCCCGTGGCGGGCACCGGCTGGTAGGTCTGGGGGTCCGCCTTGGCCAGGCGCTTGGCCTTGCCCTGCTGCACCAGGGCCACGATGCCCAGCACGATGGCCACGGGAATGCCCACGCAGGTGAAGGCGAAGACGATGGCGAGGATGCCGCAGACCTTGGCGGCCTTGGCCCCCGGGGCAGGGACGAGGGAGGACGTCGGGAAGGCGTCGGACATGGGCATCTCCAATGGGTGATGGGTTCAGCATCCCAGAAGGAGGTGCTCCCCGGAAGATCGTCCCTCCCGTCCCTTGACTCCCTCGGCTAGACTCTCGGGATCATGTCCCCCCTGCTGATCCTCCGCGTCCACGCTGATCTGCGCCTCGGGCTGGGCCATGTGGCCCGGGCGCTCGCCCTCCAGGAAGCCTGGCGCGCCCTGGGCGGCCAGGCCTGCATCGCCGTATCAGGCGACGAGCGGGCCCGCCGGGTCGGAAGCGGCCGGCATCCGTTCCTCGACCAGCCCCTGCCCTGCGAAGCCGTCGACCTCGGCGAAGCCATCCATGCGCCCCTGCCCGCGGCACTGAAAGCCCGGGGCACGGTGGTGCTGGTGGATCAGTGGGACACCAGCACCGCCTTCCTCCAGGGGCTGCGCCCCCTGAAGGTGGCCGTCATGGAAGACGACACGGACGCCCACGAGGCGGCGGACCTGCTCTTCCAGCCCTTCCTGGAGGGCGTGCGCTGGCCGGACCATCCCGTGAAAGTGGTGGACGGGCGCAAGGTGCGGCCCTATGAAACAACCTCCGGCGCCTGCCGTGTGGTGCGGGGCTCCGCCTTCATCGTGGTGGACAAGGCCGCCTTTGAGCTGCGGCCCAAGCGCGTGCCCCTGCAGCCCCTGGCGGTCCACAAGCTGCTCATCACCTTCGGCGGCAGCGACGGGCCCAACCTGGCCCAGAAGGCCTTCGACACCCTGGCCCGTCTGGCCGCGGAGGACCGCTGGCAGGGCGCCTGCACGCTGCTGGCCCCCAATGGCATCCAGGGCGACCCCTTCCCGGGCTGCACGGTGGTCCACAGCCTCCCGGGCCTCACCCGGCGCATCCCCGACTTCGATGCCATCTGGTGTTCCGCCGGTGTGACCCTGGCTGAATCCCTGTGCATGGGCGTCCCCGCCACCGTCTGGGCCCAGAACGAGCGGCAGCACGGCATCCTGGCGGACCTCGCCCTCGCCAACGGCTGCTTCGACCTGGGGGTGGGTCCCGAGGCCGACCTCGCCATCGTGCGGGAGGCCCTGGCCCAGTGGCTGGGTCCCGAAGGCCAGGACAACCGCCAGGAGCAGGTCCGGGACGGCATGACCCTGGTGGATGGCCTGGGGGCCTCGCGCATCGCCCAGGAGCTGTGGCGCCTCGCCGGGTGCCCCGCCTGAGAAATCCCGGCTTGACCCCGCAGGCTCCCAACGATAAGCTCTTCCTTCTGTGAACTCGCCACCCCTGGGGTGGTGTCTTCGCAGCGCGACCGTGATTCCGGAGCAGGCCATGAGCACGTACTTCCCGAAAGCCAATGATCTCAAGCGCCAGTGGTTCCTGGTGGACGCCACCGGGATTCCCGTCGGCCGTCTCAGCACCGCCGTCGCGGATGTCCTCTCCGGCAAGAACAAGCCGACCTGGACCCCCTTCCTCGATACCGGCGACCACGTCATCGTCATCAACGCCGACAAGGCTGTGCTGACCGGCAAGAAGGGCGTGCAGAAGTTCTACCGCCGCACCACCACCCAGCCCGGCTCCATGAAGGAAGTCCGCGCNNGGCATGCTGCCCAAGGGCCCCCTCGGCCGGGCGATGTACCGCAAGCTCAAGGTCTACGCCGGCTCCGAGCACGAACAGGCCGCCCAGCAGCCCCAGATCCTGACCATCCAGAAGTAGAGGCGAGGAACCCATGGCCATTTCCCAGAACTACGGAACCGGTCGCCGCAAGAGCGCGGCCGCCCGCGCCTTCCTCCGCCCCGGCACCGGCAAGATCACCGTCAACGGCCGTAGCCTCGAAAGCTACTTCCCGAACGCCGTGCTCCGCATGATGGTCCACCAGCCCCTGGTGCTGGCCGACCTCGACGGCAAGTTCGACATGATCATCAGCGTCACCGGCGGCGGCCCCGCCGGCCAGGCCTCGGCCATCCGCATGGGCATCTCCCGCGCCCTGCTGGGCTACAACGAGCAGCTGAAGTCCCTCCTGCGCGGCGCCGG
Organism: Holophagaceae bacterium; assembly: GCA_003538615.1. Taxonomy (GTDB): domain Bacteria; phylum Acidobacteriota; class Holophagae; order Holophagales; family Holophagaceae; genus Geothrix. Next base: position 4,526 of record DPRT01000143.1, read on the forward strand.
TCTCCTGACCCGCGATCCCCGCATGAAGGAGCGCAAGAAGCCCGGTCGCAAGGCCGCCCGTCGCCGCTTCCAGTTCAGCAAGCGCTAACTTTTTTCGGCTACGCCGAAAAAAGCATTGGAAAAGATTTACCAGGGGGCTGCGGCCCCCTGGGTTTTACCGGGCCGCCCCGGCACAAGCAGGAAGGCGGCCGATTCGAGGCGGATTCCCCGCCTTTCATCCCACCCGCGGCGCTCCTTCACTCGCATGCGCCGCTTGACCAGGGAGGCCAGCATGGCTGCCATCCAGATGAAGGAACTCCTCGAGGCCGGTGCCCATTTCGGCCACCAGACCAAGCGCTGGAACCCCAAGATGAAGAAGTACATCTTCGGGGCGCGCAACAGCATCTACATCATCGACCTCCAGAAGACCCTGCGCCTCTGGAACACCGCCGCGAACTTCTTGACCAAGGCTGCCGGCGAGGGGAAGAACTTCCTCTTCGTGGCCACCAAGCCCCAGGCCCAGGAGCTCATCGCCGAGCAGGCCGCCCGCTGCGGCGCCTTCTACGTCAACAACCGCTGGCTGGGCGGCATGCTGACCAACTTCGCCACCATCAAGAAGAGCCTGGAGAAGTTCCGCGAGATCGAGGCCACCCTGGCGGATCCCGCCCGCACGGCCATGCTCTCCAAGAAGGAAGTGCTGACCCTCAACCGCACCCGCCTGAAGCTGGAGGCCTCCTTCAACGGCATCCGCGACATGCGCTCGCTGCCTGATGTCATCTTCGTCATCGATCCCCATCGCGAGGACATCGCCGTCACCGAGGCCAAGAAGATCGGCATCAAGGTCGTGGGCATCGTGGACACCAACTGCGATCCCGACATGGTGGACTACGTGATCCCCGCCAACGACGACGCCATCCGGTCCATCCTGCTCTTCTCCGAGCGCGTGGCCGATTCCATCCTCGAGGGCCGCCAGCGCTTCCAGGACAAGGGCGACAGCGAGGACATGAAGAAGATGATGGCCGAAAAGATGGCTGATGGCATCGACGCCTAGTTGTGACGAATCCGTCTCGGAATCGCTCCGCGATTCCGAGAAGATGGAAGTCGAGGGCTAGACCCCACCCCCCNNCAGGAGATGACCCATGGCATTCACCGCCCTAGACGTGAAGACCCTGCGCGAGAAGACCGGCCTCGGCATGATGGACTGCAAGAAGGCCCTGGAAGAGAGCAACGGCGACATGGAGCAGGCCAACGAGTGGCTGCGCAAGAAGGGCCTGGCCGCCTCCGCCAAGAAGGCTGACCGCATCGCCGCCGAAGGCATCGTGGAAGCCTACATCCACCCCGGCGGCCGCGTCGGCGTGCTGGTGGAAGTGAACTCCGAGACCGATTTCGTGGCCCGCAACGAGGCCTTCCAGCGCCTGGTGAAGGAGATCGCGATGCACATCGCGGCCGCCGATCCCGCCCCCCGCTTCGTCACCAAGGAAGAGGTCACCCAGGACTTCCTCGATACCGAAAAGCGCATCGCCACCGAGCAGGCCCTGGCCACCGGCAAGCCCCAGAACATCGTCGAGCGCATCGTCGAGGGCAAGATGAACAGCATCTTCAAGGAGGTCTGCCTCCTCGAACAGCCCTTCATCATGAACCCCGACCTCACCATCCAGCAGTATCTGTCCCAGAAGACCGCGGAGATCGGCGAGAAGCTCAGCATCCGCCGCTTCACGAAGTACATCATGGGCGAGGGCCTCGAGAAGCGCAGCGAGAACTTCGCCGCGGAAGTCGCAGCCGCCAAGTAGCCGTTTACCTGCTACAAAAAGGGCGGCCGTCCGGCCGCCCTTTTTGTAGGTGAGAACGGCATTCAGATGGAGCCACGATGAAATACAAGCGCATCCTCCTCAAGCTCTCCGGCGAGGCCCTCATGGGCGAGCAGAAGGGCGGTATCGATCCCGCGGTGGTTTCCATGATCGCGGACCAGGTGCGGACCATCCGGGACATGGGCGTGGAAGTGGGCCTCGTCATCGGCGGGGGCAACATCTTCCGCGGCGTGGCGGGCGCCACCAAGGGCATGGACCGCACCACCGCCGACCACATGGGCATGCTGGCCACCATGATCAACGCGCTCGCCCTCCAGGACGCCCTGGAGCACAAGGGCGTGGACACCCGCACCCTGTCGGGGCTGGAGATGCCCAAGGTGGCCGAGAGCTACATCCGCCGCCGGGCCACCCGCCACCTGGAGAAGGGCCGGGTGGTCATCTTCGGCGCGGGCACGGGCAATCCCTACTTCAGCACCGACACCGCCGCGGCCCTGCGCGGCAACGAGATCTGCGCCGAGGTGGTGATGAAGGCCACCAATGTGGACGGCATCTACACCGCCGATCCCAAGAAGGACCCAGGCGCCACCAAGTACGACCGCGTCAGCTACCAGGAAGTGCTGGAGAAGGGCCTGAGGGTCATGGACGCCTCNNTGGTGGGCTGAGCCCCGGGAAAGGCGAATCATGGGGAATGCCGGTTTCCCGGGCGGGCCGCCCTCCGTCACACTGGAGCCATGGCCCCTTTCCGGAACCTGCCCGATGCCACGGTCCTCACGGATCCGGATGCGCTGGAACCGTACCGGCACGATGAATCCCATGTGCTCGGGGCCATCCCCCTGGCCGTGGTGCGACCCCGGGGGCCTGCGGCCCTGAAGGAGCTGGTGCGCCTGGCCAAGGCCGAAGGCTTCGCCTTGGTGCCCCGCGGCGCGGGCACGGGCAAGGCCGGGGGTTGCCTGCCCACGGGCCAGCGCGCCGTGGTGGTCGATTTTTCCGCCTGGCCCGGCGACATCCGCGTGTCGCCCCAGGACCTCTGCCTCAGCGCCCCGGCCAGCGCCCCTCTGCGCGATGTGAAGGCCGCTGCGGCGGCCCAGGGGTTCTTCTATCCGCCCGATCCCAATTCCTGGGAGAGCTGCGCCCTGGGGGGCACCCTGGCCACCAACGCCGGGGGCCCCAACGCCTGCAAATACGGCATGACCCGGCACTGGGTGCTGTCCGTGGACGCCCTCATGGAGGATGGCGANNCAGCTCCTCGTCGGCAGCGAGGGCATCTTCGGCTTCATCGTGGGGGCCACCCTGCGCCTCACGCCCCTGCCCCGCGAGCATGCCACGCTGCTGCTGCCTGTGAAGCGCTGGAAGGATCTGTTGGATCTGCCCGGACGCCTTTGCGGCGCGGGCTACCTGCCCAGCGCCTTCGAATTCTTCGACCCCGCCGTGCTTTCGGAACTGCGCGCGCACGGCCCCGAGGAGGCCCGGCGCCTGCCTGGCGAGGCCATGGCCATCCTGGAATTCGACGAGCGGGGCTGCACCTCCGAGCCCTTCCTGGAGGGTCTGCTGGACCTGCTGGGGCCCGTGGCGGAAGGCCTGGAGGTCGCCTCGGATGAACGCCAGCGCGCAGGCATCTGGGCCGTGCGCCGCATGACCAGCGCCTTCCTGAAAGAACGCCACCCCAAGAAGGTGAGCGAAGACATCGTGGTGCCCCGCAGCCGCCTGGGCGAGTTCTTCACGGGTCTGGAACGCCTCGGCATCCCCAGCGTCAGCTACGGCCACCTGGGCGACGGCAACCTGCACGTAAACCTGCTGGCCGCAGGCGAGACGGAACCCGCCCTGCTGGAACGGCAACTCATGGACCTCTTCCGCCTGTCCATGTCTCTCGGCGGCACCCTCAGCGGCGAGCACGGCATCGGCCTCGCCAAGCGCGAGGCCTTCCTCGCCCTGTCCGACCCGGGCCAGATCCAGGCGCTCCGCGCCATCAAGCAGGCCCTGGATCCCAGCGGCATCTTCAACCCGGGCAAGGTCATCTGAGGCCCCTCACAGGCCCCCCCTCACGTAGACGGGCCCGGAAATGCCGATCAACCGTTCGAAGTTCTTGAACTTCTCGAGATGGGAATCCAGGAGGTGGGTTCCCTGCGCTGCCACCAGCATGCCCGTCCGGGTGGTCACATCGGCGGTGAGGACCATGCCGGCCAGGAGATCCTTCACGCCCACAGCCCTTGGAGCGTCCGGAGCCTCCAAAGCGCCCGGCTGGCCGAGGAGCGCCTCCAGGGCCTGCAGCACGCGCGGGTCATACCATCCGCGCCGGAGCTTCAGCTGCTCGAGGGCCACGGTGCGCGACCCCCTGCGATCCTCAATGTCCTGGAAATCCGACAGGACCCGGAGGATGCGGGAGCCCAGGGGGATGTCCTCACCGCTCACCCCATCCTGGGGTTCCCCGGCGCCCGTGTAGCTCTTGTGCTGATACCGGACGATCCGCGCCACGGTCTCCAGCCGGGGGATCCGCTCCAGGAGACCCGCTCCAAAGGCGGGCACCTTTTGAAGGGCGGCCCGCTCTTCCGGGGTGAGGGGTTCGCCCCGGTGTTCCTTGGCCACCAGGGCCGCGGGAAGGGTGACCAGCCCCAGGGGGGCCATCATGGCCGCGACCCCGATCTCCCAGGTCTGGTCCACCTCCAGGCGCCGGGCGATCTCCATGGCCCGCTCCCGGATCAGTTCCGCCCGCCCGAAAGCGTAGGGATCCGCCACGGCCAGAATCTCCGTGAGCACCTTCAGGCTGCCGGTGAGCGTCCGCTCCAGCAGCTCCCGCTCGGCGGACTCCAGCTGGTGCTGCCGGAGCGCCGCGGCAAGCACCTGCCCCAGATCCTCGGGGGAACAGGGCTTGGTGAGAAAGCGGAACACCTGCCCCTGGTTGATGGCCTCGATGGCGGTGTGCTGATCCAGGTTGCCCGTGAGCATCAGGCGGATGGTGCCAGGCCATGCATCGTGGACCTTCTGCAGCAGTTCCAAACCATTCATGCCCGGCATCTGCATGTCGGCCACCAGCACCGCATAGGGCCCGTGCTGCTCCATGGCCTGGAGGGCCTGGAGTCCGCCCAGCGCCACATCCAGATCGAACCGCCGCCGCAGGACGCGATGCAATCCGGAGAGCAGGTTCTCATCGTCATCCACAAGCAGGATTCTGGAATTCACGGCAGCAGCTCCTTGAGTGGAAGTTGAATGGTGAAAAGCGTCCCCTGGCCGGGCTCCGATTCGAAGCCGATGGTCCCCCCATGCTTGTCCACCACCACCGAATGGGCGATGGCCAGCCCCTGGCCGGACCCCCTGCCGACGCCCTTGGTGGTGAAGAAGGGATCGAAGATCCGGTCCCGGATGGCCTCTGGGATGCCCGCTCCCGTGTCCTCCACCTGGATCACCACGTGGCCGGCTTCGGATCGGGTCCGGACCGTGATGCGCCCCTTCCGCCCTGAATGGCCCACCGCATCGCCGATGGCATGGGCGGCGTTGACGACCAGGTTCAGCACGGCCTGGTTGATCTCGCCCGGGTGGCAGGGCACGGGCGGGAGATGGGGGTCCAGCTCCAGTTCCAGGTCCGCCACGTACTTCCACTCGTTCCGCGAAACGGTGACCGTGCTTTCGATGGCCCGGTTCAGATCGGCCAGGGTCTTGTTCTCGCTTCCCGGGTGGGAGAACTCCTTCATGGCGCCCACGATCTTGCTGACCCTGGCCACGCCTTCCAGGGATTGCCGGGCGGCCTTGGGCAGCTCCTTCCGGAGGTAGTCCAGGTCCGCCGCCGCCAGGCACTCCCGGAAGGCCTGGATCTCCGCTTCCAGGAGGGCCTCGTTCGGACCCCGAGGCGAAACTGCATCGAGCGCGCCCAGCAGTTCCCCGGTCGCCTCCTGGATGAAGCGCAGGTTGTCCCCGATGTACTGGATGGGCGTGTTGATTTCGTGCGCGATGCCCGCCGCCAGCTGGCCGATGGATTCCAGCTTCTGGGCATGCCGGAGTTCCACTTCCATCCGCTGCCGCGCCTTCTCCGCGGCCTCCCGCTCACTGGTGTCCCGGGAGATCACGAGCAGCCCCGCGGAGGTGTCCTTCTTCTCTCCATCGCGAATCGCCACCATGTGCGATTCAAACCGGGCCGTACTGCCATCCTTCCGGATCAACCGCACGTCCATCGTGATGGAATCGCAGGCTCCAGCCATGATCGCCTGGGCAGTCCTGCGCACCCGCTCCCGGTCCTCTTCGTGGATGATCTCAAGGGGGCTGTGCTGGATCAGTTCCTCCGTGGTGTAGCCCAGGAGCGACGTGTAGGACGGACTGCAGTACACGCGACGCCCCGTGCTGTCCGCCAACCCGATGAGGTCGGCAGCGTGCTCCGTGATCAGCCGGAAGAGGTTTTCGCTCTCGCGCAGCCGCTTCTCGGCCAGCCGGCGGTCCGTGATCTCCCGATGTGCGAGGACGATGCGCTTCAGCCCTTCATCCTCGAAACGGTTCACCGTGACCGCGTACCAGCGCATGGGGTCCGGCCCCCCCTCGGAGTATTCGGAAATGAACGTCTCCCGGGCGCCCTCCATGACCTCGAGGGTACCCAGGGCGATGTCCGCATGAACGCCCTCCGCCACCATCAACCCGGAGCACACCGCACGGTAGTCCTCGCCCGGTTTGAGGCCATGCACCAGGGGGTTCCAGCCGTTTCCGAAATCCACCCAGGCGGCATTGACGGCCAGGATCCTCCCCGCCTCGTCCAGGATCGCCATGGCGGCCGACAGGGTATCCAGGGTCGCGGAAAACAGGCGCTCCGAGGCCCGGAGCCGGCCTTCCACTTCCGACCATCTCCGGTTCTGTTCCAGGCGTTCGATGGCCAGGGAGATGTCCTCGGCCACCCGTTCAAGCAGGTCCACCACTTCGGAATCGAAAGCCCCGGTCTCCAGCGAGTAGATGGCCAGCGCGCCCCGCACCTGGCCCCGCACGATCAGGGGAAAGGTCGCGGAGGCCCGGACTCCCCGGGACACCACCAACGCCAACAGGGAACTCGTCCGTTCATCCGACCGAAGGTCATTGCTGAGGGCGAAATGAGCTTCCCGGCAGGCCTGCCCCACCAGTCCCCGCCCCCCTGGGACATCGGGATCGATGGAGGGCCGCGCCTCCATCACGAGCCTCCGGGCCTCCTCCGTGCTCACCCCCTCCAAATGCCCATGCAGAGCCACGGGGGTGACGAGGCGCGTGACCGGATCCAGGATGCCGACCCAGGCCAGGCAGAACCGCCCGACCTCCACCACCACGCGGCTGGCCGCCTCGAAGAGCAGGTCGGTACCAGGGCTGAATTTCGCGATCCGGTTGATCCGGCAGAGCGCCTCGTACAGCTGGCCGAGGCGCAGGGCCCTCGCCTCCACCAGCCGGGCCACGGAGAGGTCGTAGCAGGAGCCCAGGTAGCCCACACACCCGCCCTCTGGATCCCGGATCGGGCTGACCTGGTTCTGGATCCAGTGGTAGCTGCCGTCACCATGGCGGAGGCGGAATTCCTGTTGGAAAGCGGCCGCGCCCTGGAAGCCCTTTTGAAAACCCAGGAGGACCCGATCCAGATCCTCGGGATGGATGCCCCGAACCCAGCCGTCCCTCAACTCCTGATCGGCAGATCTCCCCGTGAAGGCGGCCCACCCCTGGTTGAAGAGGTCCCAATGCCCTTCCCGGTCCGCCCGCCAGATGGGATGGGGGAAGAGGTCCAGGAATTCGACGAAGGACAACGCTCCCTGGTCCTGGGCGGTCGTTCCCTCCAGCCCCCCTTGGGCCCCGGGAAAGGTATGGGCGCCCACCCGCGTTGGATCAGGCATGGCCCTGCGTCCGGGCCAGGGCCTCGCGGACCTTCATCCTCAAGGTGGCCGGCGTGAAGGGTTTCTGGAGGAAGGGGACATGGGGTTCGAGCACACCATGGCGCTTGATGGCCTCAGAGGTGTACCCGGACATGTACAGCACCGAGATGTCCGACCGGATGGACTTCGCCACATCGGAAACACGGCGACCACTCAGCCCGGGCATGACGACATCCGAAAGCAGCAGGTCGATCCGGCCGCCGTGCCGGGTGCAGTAGCCGATGGCCTCGTCGCCNNGGGAAGTAGAGCTTGAAGGTCGTCCCCACCCCCACCTCGCTGTAGAGCCAGATGTGGCCCCCGCTCTGCTTCATGATCCCGAACACCGTGGCGAGCCCCAGCCCCGTGCCCTTCCCCCGCTCCTTCGTCGTGAAGAAGGGATCGAAAGCCCGGCTCTGGGTCTCCTTGTCCATGCCGAAGCCGGTGTCACTGGCGGCCAGCACCACGTGGCTGCCCGGGGCCACATCCGGATGATCCCGGGCGTAGACCTCGTCGACCTCCAGGTTCATGGTTTCGAGGATGAGCTGGCCGCCTTCGGGCATGGCATCCCGCGCATTGACCACCAGGTTGAGGACGACCTGCTCGATCTGGCTCCGGTCCGCCAGAACCTTGCGCAGGTTCTTCGATGGGACGCACAGAAGCTCGATGCCCTCCCCCAGGATGCGCTTCAGGATGGGCTGGATGCCCTCCAGCACGGCATTGAGGTCCAGGGCCTGGGGCGCCAGGACCTGCTGGCGGCTGAAGGCGAGCAGCTGCCCGGTCAGCCGCGCGGCCCGCTCCGCCGACCGCTGGATCGCGTCCAGGTTGCGGTCCTTCCCGATCCGGAGTTCCAGGCTCTCGGCCCCGGTGATGACCACCGTCAGCAGGTTGTTGAAGTCATGGGCGATGCCTCCCGCCAGCCGGCCCACCGCCTCCATCTTCTGCGCCTGGCGCAGCTGCTCTTCGCTGCGCTTCAGGGCCTCGCCGGCCTCCTGCAGCTCCGCCGTCCGCTCCTGGACCCGCCGCTCCAGCTCGGCCTGGAGGTTCCGGAGCTGCCGGTTCGCCTCTTGCAGCTCCTGGGCCCGCCGGAACACCTCCGCTTCCATCCGGGCCGCCTGGCCCTTCAGTTCATCGGCCAGTTCACCCTGGACCCGGTGGGCCTCCCGCAGCCGCACGAACTCGGTGACATCCTCCACCCGGTGGATGATGAGGCGCACCTGCCCCTCGCGCGACAGGACCGGGGAATTGACGGGGCTCCAGAAGCGCTCCTCGAAACCGCCCCCCAGGGAAGCGGGACGCTGGATGTCGTATTTCTGGACGGCCATGGCATCCGCCCGCCCCAGGTCGAGCACCCGCTGGAGCGAGGCGCTGAGGTTGGCCACCCCCGTGGCGCCGGGATCCTCCGGATTGTCCGGGAACACCTCGAAGATGCCCCGGCCCAG
>DPRT01000143.1:13691-14246 GCA_003538615.1 Holophagaceae bacterium
CTGATCCTGGAGTCTTCATGTCCTCTGCCCGCCCTCTCATCCTCGGCCACCGCGGCCTGTCGGCGAAGCACCTGGAAAACAGCATGGAGGCCTTCCAGGCCGCCCTGGCGGCAGGCATGGCCGGCTTCGAACTGGACGTGCAGCCCACGCGGGATGGCGTGTGCATGATCCTCCACGACGAGGACCTGTCCCGCACGGCCAGCGGTTCGGGCCTCCTCCGCCACATGAAGGCCGCCGAGCTGCCGCCCCTGAAGAACGGCGAGCCCCTGCCGCGGCTGGCGGACGCCCTGGAGCTGCCCGCCAAGCTCATCAACGTGGAGCTGAAGGGCGAGCCCGGCTGGCAGCAGGCCCTGGCCACCGTGGAGGCCGCGGAGGCCCTGGATCGCGTGCTGTTCAGCAGCTTCGAGCCCAGCGAAGTGCTCCAGCTCTGGGCCGCCTGCGAGAGCGCCCGCTGCGGGTTCCTGTGGGAAACGGACGAGGCCCTGGACCTCACCGCCGAGGAACTGGCCGACCTGCCGGAAGCGCTCTGGTTCCACCCGCCCCTCAAGGCCGTGA
>DPRT01000143.1:14268-18991 GCA_003538615.1 Holophagaceae bacterium
CCGCCCCTACGCCCTGGGCTGACGGGATCCGACCCGGCGCCCCAGGGCCCGGCTGACCCCCAGCCACAGCCCCGAACAGGCCATCGCCGCCGCCCCCAGGGGGATGGCCAGGGCGGCGAAGGCCGCCGGGGCCCACACGCCCAGCAGATCGCCGCCGCGGTAGATGAAGGTGTCGATGAAGGGTTTCGACTTGTAGCGCTCCTCGGGCCCGAGGGGGATGTAGAGGATCTCCCGGGCGGGGCGGTCCACGGCGTAGTGCAGCCCCCGGCGCAGCACCTGGAAGAGCGCCATCACGCCGAAGGTGGGCCAGATCCACAGGGCGCCGAAGCCCGCCAGGCTCAGCACCGGCAGGATGGATAGCACGGCTGAGATGCCCAGCCCCGTGATGAGGCGGCCCGTGAGGAACACCTGCGTGGCCAGGGTGAGCACGTTGACCCAGAGATCCAGCTGGGCGAAGGCCGCGGTGCGGCTCGCCGTATCCCGGAAGGTCCCCGCCACGATGCGGCCCTGCTCCAGGTAGAGGAAGGTGCTGGTGATGGTGAACAGGAGCATGTAGGCGCAGATGAGCTGGAGGTACCGCGAAGTGGCGATGAGGCGCAGGCCTTCCAGCAGCCCCGGGCCCGGCTCCCGCTCCCCGTGGGCCACGTCGCCCAGCTTGAAGATCGCCGCCAGGCGCTGCACGCACTGCACCGCCAGCTCCAGCGTCAGCATGGAGAGCAGCAGCAGGGACAGGGGCTCCACCTTCAGGACGAGACCGCCCAGCGCCACGCCCTTGGTGAGGGCCCCCGTCACGGCTGCCCCGGCGATGGCCCCCAGGGTGCCGCCCATGGCGATGAACCCGAAGAGGCGCTTGCCCTGGACCTCGGTCCACACATCCGACATGAGGCCCCAGAACACGGACACCACGAAGAGGTTGAAGACGCTGAGCCAGATGTAGAAGGCGTAGCCCAGCGCCGCGCCGCCGTGGTTCGGCAGCAGGCGGAAGGCCAGGAAGAAGGCCAGCATGTTGAGGGCGAAGAAGCGGTAGGTGCGGGGGATGAAGCGCCGCCGCGGCAGGCGCGACACCAGGGCCGCGAAAGCGGGATTGGCCAGCGCCATGGCCAGCAGGGTTCCCGTCATGAGCCAGGGCAGCTTGTCCGCCCCCCGGGCGATGCCCATGGCCTCCCGCACGGGCCGGAGCAGGTAGAACCCGAAGAGCAGGAGAAAGAAATACAACGCGGACCAGAGCAGGGCCGGCGCCTCGCCCTCGTCCAGCAGCACGAGTCGGCGGAGGAGGCGGGCGGGGGTCATGGCGGATCCGGAAAAGGCTGTTGCGGAGGGGACTGGATGGAGTATATATCGATTCACGATGTATCCCACCCCATCTCACCGCCGGAGGTCCCCATGACCGTTTCCCGCCGCGAATTCATCCAGTGGTCCGCCGCGGCCACCGCCCTGGCCGCCACCGGGCTCGACCTGGCCGCCGCACCCGCCGGCAAGGTCTCCCCGAAGAAGATCCTCATCCTGGGCGGCACCGGCTTCCTCGGACCCGCCACCATCGAGATCGCCCAGGCCCGCGGGCACCAGGTGACCATGTTCAACCGCGGCAAGACCCGGCCCGGCCTCTTTCCCGGCGTGGAAAAGCTGCACGGCGACCGCGACCCCAAGAAGGGCGAGGGCCTGAAGGCCCTGGAGACCGGCACCTGGGACGCCGTCATCGACAACAGCGGCTACTTCCCGCGCATGGTGGGCGCCTCCGCCGCCCTGCTGGCCCCCCGCGCCAAGCAGTACCTCTACATCTCCAGCATCAGCGCCTACAAGGAGCCCAACCCCGAGAACGGCACCGAGGACGCGCCCCTGGCCACCATGCCCGATCCCACCCTGGAGANNGTGCGCTTCGACAAGGGCGGCGAGATCGCGGTCCCCGGCGCCGCCTCGGATCCCGTCTCGATCATCGATGTGCGTGATCTGGCGGCCTGGCTGGTGCTCATGGTCGAGCAGGGCACCGTGGGCGCCTTCAACGCCTGCGGCCCGGACAAGCGCCTGGCCTGGGGCAGCCTGGTGGAGGCCTGCCAGAAGGCCGGGAACCCGAACGCCAAGCCCGTCTGGATCCCCGCGGAATTCCTGGCCAAGCAGGAGGGCGTCGAGTTCCCCATCTGGGCCCCCTTCCTGGGCGAGACCAAGGGCTTCCACACCTGGCGCAATGACCGCGCCATGAAGGCGGGCCTGAAGTTCCGTCCGGCCCTCGAGACCGTCAAGGACACCCTCGCCTGGTTCAAGACGCAGGAAAAGATCGAAAAGGGCCGCACCCGCCTCGCCGGTCCCAGCGCCGAAGCCGAAGCGAAACTCATCGCCGCCTGGCGCGAGGCCTCCAAGCCCAAGGGCTGACCAGAACCATCCCCAGGACCGGGGCCTGATCCCGCCGATTCCCCCTCGGCGGGATCAGGCCCCGGCGGCTCCATGCCACAATGCCTTCAGCCCGCGATTGCCTGATGAGGACTCCCATGACCGCCCAGCCCGGAAAGCCGCCCAAGAAGGAAAAGGTCAAGAAGCAGACGCCGGAGGAACGCCAGGAGGCCCTGCGTTATAACCACATGATGTACGGTCCCACGGCCAAGGAAATGAAGCCTGTTGTCAAGAAGGTCAACTACGGATCCGCCTATCTGGTCCACCCGAAGTTCCAGAGCCTGATGACCGCCTTTAAAAAAGGGACTTCCTTCCAGTTCGAGGTCAAAGACAAGGAAAAGACCTACATCATCTCGACCGATGGATCCAGCATCCTGTTCAATGGGAAAGTCATCTACTATTCCCGCCCCATGAACAAATATGAGGACCACCTGCTGCTGGACAGGGTTTCCATGACCCAGTACCAGACGGTCGATGCCCTGATTCACCTGGCTTTCGCCGTGCTCCGCAGCTTCCCGGAACTGGGGGCCCCTGGCCTGTCCTACGTCCACCATCAGTTCCATCACGGCGGAGAAACGCTGGAGTCCGCCATCGCCGAGCATGGCCCCAACCTCCTGATGGGCTCCTACCGGCACGCTAAAGTCCAGGAAAAGCCCAAAAGCAAGGGCCTGTACTGAAACCAGGCCCCTGCCGGTGGAATGAAGGACTTCAGCTCTGGATGTAGTGCACCAGCTGCTCGATGGTGAACTTCTGGTCGGAGATGGTCTCCTTCACCAGGTCGCCGATGGAGAGGATGCCCAGCACCTCGTCACCCGTGCCGAGCACCGGCAGGTGGCGGATGCGCTTGTTGGTCATGAGCGCCATGCACTCCTCCACCGTCTGGGAGAGGGTCACGCAGCTGACCTTGTCGCTCATGATCTCCCGCACCAGGGTGTCCTTGGAAGCCTTGCCCTTGAGGATGATCTTCCGCGCGTAGTCCCGCTCGGAGAAGATGCCCACCAGGCGGCCGCCCTCCAGCACCAGCAGGGCGCCGATATCGTGCTGGGCCAGCAGGGTAAGGGCCGTGAACACCGTGTCATCGGGACCTGCCGACACGAGGGGTCCCTTGCCTTCGATCAGCTGCTTCAGTGGCCGCATGCCCGCCTCCCCGGTCTGTTGGTGTTGATGGAATCGTGGCCCTGACTATACGGCCAACCCGGGGTCTCTGGACGGGGGAATCCGCCGCCGCCCCATCCGAACCGTGATCAATGCCGCAGGGATCCCCTGGCATAGTCTTTCACGATGCATGGGTCTGCTTTATTCCATCGCCGGCCCTGATTGACAATCCGCCCCCCCGCCGAGGATCCCCCATGTCCCTGCCCAAGAAGCTCAAGGACCACGCCGCGAGGCACGCCGAGGCCACGGAGCCCCACCCGGAGGCGGCGCGGAAGCAGGCGGCCCAGGGCAAGCTTCAGGCCCGGGAGCGCATCACGGCCATCCTCGACCCCGGCTCCTTCCACGAGTACGACCTCTTCGTGGAGCACAAGTGCTCCGACTTCGGCATGGAGAAGAAGCAGCTGCCGGGGGATGGCGTCATCACCGGCACCGGCACGATCCTGGGCCACCCGGTGGCCATCTACGCCCAGGACTTCACCGTGGCGGGGGGATCGCTGGGCCTGGCCCACGCGCGCAAGATCACCAAGATCATGGACCACGCCATCAAGCTGGGCATCCCCCTCATCGGCATCAACGATTCCGGTGGGGCCCGCATCCAGGAGGGTGTGAACTCCCTGGCGGGCTACGGCGAGATCTTCTTCCGCAACACCCTGGCCTCGGGCGTCATCCCCCAAATCTCCATCATCCTGGGCCCCTGCGCGGGCGGCGCCGTCTACTCTCCGGCCCTCACCGACTTCGTCTTCGTCGTGGACAAGATCTCCAAGATGTTCATCACGGGGCCCGAGGTCATCAAGACCGTGCTGGGCGAGGAGATCTCCATGGAGGATCTGGGCGGCGCCCGGGTTCAGGCGGAGATCTCGGGCAACGCGCACTTCTACGCCGAAAGCGAGGCCGAGTGTTTCGAGCAGGTGAAGCGCCTGGTGACCTACATCCCCTGGAACAACCGGAAGAAGGCTGACCCCTTCGGTGCCAAGGCGCCGGATGCCGCCCTCGACCTCGAGCGCATCATCCCCTCCGAGGCCCACCGGCCCTACGATGTGCGCGATGTCATGCGCGCGGTGTGCGATGACTCGGACTTCATGGAGGTCCAGGCGCTGTGGGCCGCCAACATCGTGGTGGGCTTCGCCCGCATGAACGGCCGCACCGTGGGCATGGTGGCCAACCAGCCCATGGTGCTGGCCGG
>DPRT01000143.1:19011-47970 GCA_003538615.1 Holophagaceae bacterium
GGTGTCATCCGCCACGGCGCCAAGCTGCTCTACGCCTATAGCGAGGCCACGGTCCCCAAGATCACCGTGATCCTCCGCAAGGCCTACGGCGGCGGCTACATCGCCATGTGCTCGCGGCATCTGGGCGCNNGAATACACCGAGAAGTTCGCCAGCCCCTACGTGGCCGCCGCCAACGGCCATGTGGACGCGGTCATCGCCCCCCGGCAGACCCGGGACTTCCTCCTCCACGCCCTGGAGATCTCCGAGCAGAAGGCCGAGCAGCGGCCTGCCCGGAAGCACGGCGTGCCCCCCTTCTGAGCGAGCTCCCATGACCCTCCGGCAGACCCTCCTCCTGAACGACACGGCCTACGAGACCACCCTCACCCGCAAATACGCCCTCCGGAAGCCCTACGCGCCGAAGGATCCCGGGCGCGTGGCGGCCATCATCCCCGGCCTCATCCTCGAGGTGCTGGTGAAGCCCGGGGACCAGGTGCGGCGGGGCCAGAGCCTCCTCGTCCTGGAGGCCATGAAGATGCAGAACCACCTGGCCGCCCCCCTGGACGGCACCGTCCTGGAGGTGGTCCCCATGCCCGGTGACACCGTGGCCAAGGGGCAGCTCCTGGTGGTGCTCCGGCGCGATCCTGACACTGTGTAAACCCCCTTCCGGCCCCTCCCCTTCCGGACCACGGTCACCGGGGCGAACGGCTACCCTGGGGCCTGGATTCGCATTGGAGGAACCCATGGCCGTCAACCTCAAGGGACGCAGCTTTCTCACGCTGATGGACTTCACCCCGCTGGAGGTGCGCTACCTCCTGGACCTGTCGAAGGATCTCAAGGCCAAGAAGCGCATGGGGGTGTTCAACTACCTTCTGAAGGGCAAGAACATCGTGCTGCTCTTCGAGAAGACCAGCACCCGCACCCGCTGCGCCTTCGAAGTCGGCGCGCTCGAAGAAGGCGCCCACGTCACCTTCCTCGATTCCGCCAGCTCCCAGGTGGGCAAGAAGGAATCCATCGAGGACAGCGCCAAGGTGCTGGGCCGCTTCTACGACGGCATCGAGTACCGCGGCTACAAGCAGGAGGTCGTGGAAGCCCTGGCCAAGCACAGCGGCGTGCCCGTGTGGAACGGCCTCACGGACACGGACCATCCCACCCAGATCCTCGCCGACTTCCTCACCATCGAAGAGCACGTGGCCAAGCCCCTGCACAAGGTGAAGCTGGTCTTCTGCGGCGACATCCGCAACAACATGAGCTACGCCCTGATGTACGGCGCCGCCAAGACCGGCATGCACATGGTGGCCCTGGGACCCAAGGCCCTGGCGCCCGATCCCGCCGTCCTCGCCGCCGCGCGCAAAGCCGCCGAGGAGACCGGCGCCACCATCGAGGTGACGGATGATGTGGACGCCGCCGTGAAGGGCGCCGACGTGCTCTACACCGATGTCTGGGCCAGCATGGGCGAGGAGGACCAGATCCCCGAGCGCGTGAAGCTGCTCACCCCCTTCAAGGTCACCATGGACATGGTCCAGAAGACCGGCAACCCCGACGTGAAGTTCCTCCACTGCCTGCCCGCCTTCCACGACTTCGAGACCAAGCTGGCCAAGGAGCAGAAGGCCCTGGGCCACGACATCCGCGAAGTGACCGACGAGGTCTTCCGCAGCCGCCACAGCGTGGTCTTCGACGAGGCCGAGAACCGCATGCACACCATCAAGGCCGTGATGGTGGCGACCATCGGGTAGCCACAGGCCCCTTGCGCAGAAATGGCCCCGATGGGGCCATTTCTGCGTATGAAGTGCTATGGTTGGGACCACCAACCCACCCAACGGAGGCACCATGCGCATGGCCCGGCTGTTCGTCGTTCCCGTCCTCGCGGCCCTGTCGCTGTCAGCCCAGGAGCCCTCCCTCAGCGGCACCTGGACCCAGGCGAAGGCCGACGACATCGCCGCCGCCATCAACGTCACCGTGGCGGACATGAACTTCATCAAGCGGCCCATCGCCCGGGGGCGGTTGGCCAAGCTGAACCCCGCCTACAGGAAGGTGATGATCGCCATCTCCGACAAGGAGGTGCTCGTGAAGTTCGATGAGCGCGATGCCATCCACATGCTGCCCGGCGGCAAGGCATCCCCCTGGACCCGCGAGGACGGCGACAAGTTCATGGTGGCCGCCCAGGTCGGCAAGGATCAGATGGTCCAGACCTTCAAGAATGATGAAGGCGAGCGCACCAACGTGTTCAAGCTGAGCCCCGATGGCAAGTCCCTCACCCTCACCGCCACCGTGAAGAGCCCGCAGCTGCCCAAGCCGCTGACCTACACCATCACCTTCGGTCGGTAGGAGCCCGCCCGTGGGCCGGTCGGCACATGGAAGCGGGTTCCCCATGGGACGCCCCGGGAAGCTGGCCGCCCGGTTCGTCGCACTCCTCGTGATCGCCATGCTGGCCGCCTGCCAGCGACCTTCGGCATCCCTCCCGGCCCTCGCGGATCCCAATGCCAGGGTCATCGTGGCCTTCCTTGCCGACTACGGCCGTCGGGACCTGGATGGAATGATGCGCCACCTGGACGAGGAGGCCGTCTTCCATGGATCGGGGCCACCGCTGACCAAACCGAAGATCCGGGACTTCTTCGAGACCACCTTCCGGAACCATCCGAACCTCCGGGTCGAGATCGGTTCCGTGAAGGTCGTCCAGGGCGCCATCCACGCCGAGGTCAAGGTCGAAACCAACGTCATCTGGGCCGACACCTGGATCTTCGAGTTGAGAAACCACAAGATCCTCAGCTACTCGCTTGCCTCCGGCAGGCGCTAACCCACAGAGCCCCCATGCCCCACATCGTCTCTCCCCGTCAGGTCGCGGCTTCGCTGACGGAGTTCTGGTCGCCGCGGGTGGTGGGCGAGGTGGATGAGGCCTACATAAAGGTGGCCAAGGTGCAGGGCTCGCTGGTGTGGCACAGCCACGAGGCGGAGGACGAGCTGTTCCTCGTGCTCAAGGGCCACCTCCGCCTCGAGCTGGAGGATGGCGCCGTGGAGCTGGACGAGGGTGAGATGTTCGTGGTGCCCAAAGGTGTGCGTCACAACCCGGTGGCCGAGCAGGAGTGCCACCTGCTGCTCATCGAGCGCAAGTCCACCCTCCACACCGGCGCGGAGGTCACGGAGCGGACCCGCTCCGTCGCCGAGCAGCTCCGGCCGCTCTGAGGCCCGGCGGCCACGAAAATCACTTCGTCAGCGTGATGGCGTCCAGCTCCCGGCCCTCGGCGTCGAGCTGGCGCAGCTTCAGGGTTTTCGCCGCCACGTCGAGCACCGTGAAGCTGTGCAGGTCGGAGACGAAGGCGCGGGTCCAGGGCTGCCAGCTGGCTTTAACGTCGGTCTGCCAGGGATCGTAGAGCTCGGCGCCCCCGGCCCCCGTCACGATGTGGATGATGCCCTTGGCGCGCGTGGCGGTCCTGCCGTCGAAGACCTCATCCACAGTGAACGTCCCGTCCACGGCCTTCCCGCGGGGCCCCACCCTNNTCGAAGTGGCTGCGGGAACTCTGGAACAGGGGGTGGTGCAGGGCCACGATGCGCCAGGTGGCGCCGCGGGCGGCCTTCAGGTCCGCCTCCAGCCAGGCTTTCAGGACGGGGCTCCCCCAGTCCGTGTAGACGTTGGAATCCAGCACCGTCCAGTGGACCTGGCCGTAGTCGAAGCTGTAGCTGGCCATGCGCGGGAAGGCCGGGCCTGCGGCCGCCACCACCGCATCGTGGACGCCCGCCGTCACGGGCGCGGCGTTCGGCGCGCCGGCTGTCAGGGCAGGACCATTGAGAGGCAGGGACCAGTAGGTGAAGTAGGCGGACGCATCGGGCCACTTGGCGAAGGGGATGTCATGGTTCCCGGGCATCCCCAGGAAGGGCACCCGGCGCAGGAGGGGCGCCTCTTCGCCGTTGTAGACCGGGAAGAATCGCTGCCGGTACTCCTCCGCCCGGCCCCGGCCGTACACCAGGTCCCCGGTGATGAACACGGCGTCCGGTTGCTGGACCGCCACGGCCTTCGCGATGGCCGCCTGTTCCTTCGACCCATCGGCCGCGTCGCCGAAGACCACCAGCCGGTGGGGTCCCGCCTTGCGCGCCTGCGCCTCGGCCTCGAACACCACCGAGCCATTCCGCGTCACGCGGTAGGGGACGCGGGCGCCGGGCGCCAGATTCCGCAGGTTGGCGCGATAGATCCGATGCGCGGGAAGGGGTGGCGCGTCCAGGCGCCGGAAGGCGGGCGCGGCCTGCGCGATCCAGCCGCGGCCCTGCTTCACCTCCACTCGCCACGCGGCGTCCCGGTCCTCCGCATGCCACATCAGCTCCAGGCGCTCCCGGGCCGCCGCCCTCGGCGCATTCCCCAGCTGGAGGTAGGGCTTCACCAGGAAAGCGTCCTGGGCCTGGAGGCACGCCGTGAGGAGGAGCAGCAGCAGGGTTCGCATGAGGCCATTATCCCCATCTCCAGAAACGGGCGCCGACGGCGCCCGTTTCTGGAGCATGGAACGGCCGAAACTAGTGCGCGCCCACCGCCGACAGCAGCCGGGAGCCCTGCGCGTAGCAGGTCTTGTGGGTGATGTGATGCTCGAACTCGTGGCGGAACTTCTGCAGGGCCGAGTCCATGGGGCCGCAGGCGGCGTCGCCCAGGGGGCAGAGGGTCCGCAGGCCGATGCGCGGGGTGAGGCTGGCCAGCAGATCCAGGTCCTCCATGCGGCCTTCGCCATGCTCGATGCGGTGCAGGATCTTGGACATCCAGTTGCAGCCTTCGCGGCAGGGCGTGCACTGGCCGCAGCTTTCGTGGGCGTAGAAGCGGATCAACCGGAGCGTCGCCTGCACCATGCAGGTGTCTTCGTCCATGCAGATAAGGCCGCCGGAACCCGCCATGGAACCCCGGGCCTTCACGGTGTCGAAGTCCAGGGGGCAGTCGAAATCCTTCTCATCGAACATGGGGGCGCTGGCGCCGCCGGGGATGATGGCCTTGATCTTCTTCCCCGTGCTGGAGCCGCCCGCCAGCTCGTTCACCACGAAATCCATGGGCGTGCCCAGGGGCAGCTCGAAGAGGCCGGGGCGCTTCACGTGGCCACTGACGCCGTAGATGCGTGTGCCGGTGTTCTTGGGGGTTCCCAGCTTGCCGTACTCGGCGCCGCCCATGCGGAGGATGGGGGGCACCGCCGCCAGCGTCTCCACATTGTTCACGGTGGTGGGCTGGCCGAAGGCGCCCTTGGCCGCCGGGAAGGGGGGCTTCACGCGGGGCTCGCCGCGGCGGCCCTCCAGCGAGTTCAGCAGGGCCGTCTCTTCGCCGCAGATGTAGGCGCCGGCGCCGCGGTAGACCAGGATGTCGTAGTCCCAGCCCGTGCCCATGATGTTCTTGCCGAGGTAGCCGGCGTCGCGGGCCTGCTGGATGGCGGCCTCCAGCTTCTCGATGAGCCAGAGGAATTCGCCACGGATGTAGACGTAGCCCATGGCGCACTGCATGGCCCAGCCGCCGATGATCATGCCCTCGATGAGCTGGTGGGGGTTGTACTCGAGGATCGCGCGGTCCTTGAAGGTGCCGGGCTCGCCCTCATCCCCGTTGCACACCAGGTAGCGGGTGAACTTCCGCTCGGGGGTGTCCTTGGGCATGAATGACCACTTCAGGCCGCAGGGAAAGCCCGCGCCGCCGCGGCCCCGGATGCCGGAGGCCTTCACTTCCTCGGTCACGGCCACGGGTTCCATCTTCAGCGCGGCCTTCATGGCCACGTAGCCCTCGTGCTTCTGCTCGTAGACCTTGAGGTGCCAGTTGTCCAGATCCCCCGCGCCGCGGAGCATCAGGTTCGGGTACTTGTCGGTGCCGAAGCCCGGGAAGGTGTAGATCTGGGGATCGGGCTTGGTGCGGATGGCGGCCATCAGTTCCCCCTACTTCGCCCAGGGGCGGTAATCGCCACGCTTGCAGGCTTCCATGACCTCGATGAGTTTCGCCTCATCCACGAACTCGTCGTAGACATCGTGGTTCACCTGGACGCAGGGACCGCTGCCGCAGCCGGCGAGGCATTCCACTTCCTCCACGCTCCACATCCCGTCGGCGCTGGGGCCCTGGCCCGGCTTCACGCCGGTCTTCTCGCAGACCTTCTCCAGCAGNNTGGCTTTCGGGAATGCCGATGGCATGGGCCACGGCCTTCATGGCCGAGAGGCTCACGAAGCCGAACTCGCGCTGGGCGATGTGCAGGGCGGGCAGCGTGGCCGCGAGCTTGTCGGGGAACCGGGCCATGATGGCGTGGATTTCCGCGATGGCCTCGGGGCTGAATTCCTTCCGCTCGGATTCCGGCAACCGCTGGCCCGGGGCCAGGGGCTCGTTCGCAGGTTCGGGGGGCAGAGGATGATTCATGGGCGCGCTCGCATGAGGGGTCAGTTTAGCCCAAAGAAGATGGGGGACACCCAGCCAAAGCGGGTGCCCCCCATCACGAACTTGAGCGGCTGGCTTACTTCTTGGCGGAGGCGGAAACCTTGCCCGCCTCAACGTTCAGGCTGACGGCCACGGTCTCGCCGATGACGCCGGGGAAGGTCTTGATGCCGAACTCGTTGCGGTTGAGGCTGAGGGCGCCGTCGATGAAGCCCGCCACCACGCTGCCNNTCGAAGAATTCAGCGGACTTCAGGTGCTTGTCCCGGGCTTCGTTGTCCGTGGAGATGCTGGCGGCCTCGATGGTGACCTCGACGCTGGACTTGCTGATGTCCGCCGTATCCACCTTGATGGTGCCGCCGAACTTGGTGAACCGGCCGCTGGTCTTGGCCAGAAGGTGGCCGACCTTGAAGCTGACCTCGCTGTGGACGGGGTCGATCTTGTAGACGTCCTGGGCCAGGGCGGGCAGGGCCGCCAGGGCGAGGGAGGCGAGAAGGACGCGGAAGGGGTGGCGCATGGGGTCTCCATAAAATAGGTGTTTCACCATGCAATCCAGTCTAGGCCGCTTTTAAGGCGTTGCAACACCTTTTTTCGAAAAATCTGTCACCCTGGATCCGCAGGAGCAGGCCCATGCACATCCGCGAAGAACTTCAGATCAGCAAACCCCTCGAGCCCGGCCACGAGGTGGCCCTGGCCCTGCTCCTCACGCGCGAATATGTGGCCCGCCTCTTCGACCAGGCGCTCTACGAACCCGAAGACCTTTCGGACCAGCAGTTCAACGTGCTCCGCATCCTCAAGGGCGGTGGCAAGGAAGGCTACCTGGTGAAGGAGATCCGCTGCCGCATGATCTACCGCTTCGCCGACGTGCCCCGCCTGGTGAACCGCCTGGAGGCCCGGGGGCTGGTGAAGCGCTGCGAGAACCCGGCGGACCGCCGGGGCAGCCGGGTGCAGATCACCCCCAAGGGCCTGGCCCTGGAGGCCCGCATGCATGACCGGCACCAGGCCCTCTGCGGCCTGGTGGACCGGAGCCTCTCCNNCAGGTAGTACAGCCGAAGGCCCGGCGCAGGCCGGGCCTCGAGGCGGCGGTTGGAAAAGCCGGAATGGCTTAGCGGAGGAGCTGGAGGATGGCCTGGCTGGCCTGGTTGGCCTGGCTGAGGGCGTTGACCCCGGACTGGTTCAGCACCTGGAACTTGTTGAGGGCGATCACCTCGTCGGCCACATTGGCATCGCGGATCTGGCTGTAGGCCGCCGTGAAGTTCTCCACCTGGATGCCCAGGGCGTTGGACATGGAGGTGAGCTGCTGCTGGGCGGCACCCACGCTGCCCCGCAGGGCCGACAGGTTGTCGAGCGCCGTCCGGATCTTGCCCAGTTCGGCAACGGCGTTGGTATCGGTCAGGAGATCGCCGGCGGCGGCCCCGAGCAGCGTGGTGGCATCCACGTTTCCGATGGCCAGACTCACGACGGAGTAGTCGCCCACGGCCACGCTGAGGGTGGCGCCGAAAATCGCCCCGCCGTTGTAGAGCGTCTTGTCGTTGATGTCCTGGATGGTCTTGACGATGTTCTGGTACTCCGCGTCGATGGCCGTCTTGCCGGTGCCGTTGGATGCGCCCGAGGTGCTGCTGGCGGCCTGCTCCGCCAGCTCGGCGGCGCGGGTCAGCAGGTTGGTGATCTCCTCGGTGACGCCATCGGCCACTTGCAGGTACGAGATGCCGTCATTGGCATTCCGCCGGCCCTGGTTGGCCACGCGGACATCCGCGCCCAGCCGGTTGGCGATGGCGAGACCCGCCGCGTCGTCCGAAGCCCGGTTGATGCGCTTGCCGCTGGTGAGGCGTTCAATGGCCTTTTCGAGGCCCTGGCCCGTGACCCCCAGCTGACGGCTGGCGTTCAAGGCAGATACGTTGTTGAGGATGGAACCGCTCATGACGCGCTCCTTTCCGAGTGGGAGCGCCGGTTGCGGCGCGTGCGTCCCTGCATTCGCATGTGAACCTCCATGTCCCGCCACCTGGGGGGGACCCGAGAAGCGCAGCGAGCGTGCCAGGGATCGAAATCGAGATTTAAATATTTGTTTTATAAATAGTTAAAAAATCAATCGCTCTCATCTCGACTGGAATAAGGCATATTTGACCCAAAAAAACCTCGGCCAACAGCCACCTCCGGCCCCATCCCGGGGCCTCGCCCCGTGCTGAAATTGCCGAATCAAAAGGAAGAAGGCCCCATGAGGGGCCTTCGGGAATTCTGGGGCGGGCCTCAGCGGTCCAGCTCACCCGCAATGATGCTGACTCGGCCCATCCTGGGCCTCGCCCCTTCGGGGTCATGCGCTACGCGCACGGTCGGCCTTCGCTCCTGCTTCGGCCTCATGGCTCCAAGCACAGGCACCCGGGCTCCGCCCGGTCGCCGTCCTCGGCGCCTCAGCGGTCGAGTTCGCCTGCGATGATATTCATGGCGCCGAGGACGGCGACGGCGTCAGCCACAAGGCATCCCTTCACCTGGTCGTGGAAGCTGCTGAAGATGGGGAGGCAGGGGGGACGGACCCGGATGCGGTAGGGGTTCTTGCCGCCATCGCTGACGATGTAGAAGCCCAGCTCGCCGTTGGCGGCTTCGGTGGCGCTGTAGACCTCGCCCACGGGCATCTCCATGCCGTGCATGATGAGCTTGAAGTGGTGGATGAGGCTTTCCATCCGGGTATAGACCTTCTCCTTGGATGGCAGCGCGATCTTGGGATCGTCCACNNTCGAAGTCGTAGGTCTCGTAGCCCAGGTAGGGCTGGGCCTTGCGGAGATCCTGGGGCACGCCCGCGGCGCGGAGGCAGGGGCCGGTGTAGCCCCAGCTCACGGCATCCTCGGCACTGATGGCGCCGATGCCCTTGGTGCGGTCATGCCAGATGGGGTTGTGGGTGAGCAGGCGCTCGCATTCGTCGGTGGCCGCCTCGCACTCCACCAGGAAGCGCTCACAGAGGGGCACGAAGCCCTCGGGGATGTCCCGGAAGAGGCCGCCGATGCGGGTGAAGCTGGTGTGCAGGCGCTGGCCCGCGGCCATCTCGAAGAGGTCGTAGACCGTCTCGCGCTGCTTGAAGAGGTAGAGGAAGGCCGTGAAGGCGCCGATGTCCACGGCGTTCACGCCCACGCACACAATGTGGTCCGCCACGCGGGCAAGCTCGGAAACCAGCACGCGGATCTGCTGCGCACGCTTGGGGATCTCGATGCCCAGCAGCTTCTCCACCGCGCAGGCGTAGCCCACGTTGTTCATGATCGAGCTGCAGTAGTTCAGGCGGTCCGTGAGGGGGATGAACTGCTGGTAGCTGAGGTTCTCGCCCAGCTTCTCCACGCCGCGGTGGAGGTAGCCCATCTCCGGCGTCGCCTTGGCGATGGTCTCGCCTTCGAGTTCCAGGATGATGCGCAGCGTTCCGTGGGTCGTGGGGTGCGAGGGCCCCATGTTGACGATCATGCGATCGCCGTCGAGCTGCTGGCGGGTCATGGCGATGGATTCCATGGTCATATCCTCAGGCCCGTTCGCCGTTGTTGTAGGGGGCGGTGCAGCCTTCCATGCAGAAGGGATCCCCGCCATCCAGGGGGAAGTCCTTGCGCAGGGCGTGGCCCGGGAAGTCGTCCCAGGTGAGCAGGCGCTTCATGTTCGGGTGGCCCTCGAAGCGGATGCCGAAGAGGTCGAAGACCTCGCGCTCGAACCAGTCGGCGGTCTTGAAGCGGCCCGTCAGGGTCGGCACGGTCTCGCCATCGGCCACGGGCACCTTCACCCGCAGGCGCTCCTGGCTGGCCAGGTTGAGCCAGTGGTAGACCACGTCGAAGCGTCCAGCGGCGGAGCCGCCTTCAGCATTCGGCCGCTCCGGCCAATCCACGGCCGTAATGTCCACCAGCAGCTGGAAGCCCTCCCGATGGAGCAGGTCCACCAGGGCAAGGAGGCTTTCCCGGGCGATGACAATGGTCTGGTCGCCCCGGAAGGCGTGGCGGTCAGTGACGGTTCCCGGAAGCTCTGCGTCGATGTGTTCGATGATCATGGTCCGCCCCGCCTAGAAGATCGTTCCGACGCCGCGCTCGCCTGCATCCATCAGCATCTCGCGGATGGTCTGCTGGCCCGTGAGGCCCTTTTCGGCCTGGATGGCCTCCTGCCGCGCCAGGCTTTCATAGAAGCGGGCGATGTGGTCCTTGCGCATGGAGAGGGATTCCTTCTCGATCTTCTCCTGCAGCTTCATCACGCCGTAGATCATGCTCTCGGGCCGGGGCGGGCAGCCGGGGACGTAGACGTCCACGGGGATGATGCGGTCCACGCCCTGGAGGGTGGCGTAGGTGCGGTACATGCCGCCCGACGAGGCGCAGACGCCCACGCTGACCACCCACTTGGGCTCGGCCATCTGGGCGTAGATCGTACGCAGCACCGGGGCCATCTTGTTGGTGATGGTGCCGAGGATCAGCATCATGTCGCTCTGGCGGGGGCTGAAGCGCATGGCCTCGGCGCCGAAGCGGCTCATGTCGTATTTCGACGCCATCATGCTCATGAACTCGATGGCGCAGCAGGCGGTGCCGAAGGGCAGCGGCCAGAGGCTGTTCTTGCGCCCCCAGTTCACCACCGCGTCCAGGCGGGTGGTCACCACGGCGTCGTTGATGTTCATGCCGGTCGCCTCAGCCATCTCAGCGCTCCCACTCGAAGGCGCCCTTGCCCCAGGCGTAGACGAAGCCCACCAGCAGCGTGGCCATGAAGCTCAGCATCGGCACGAAGGTCCAGAGGGCCTGCTTGAAGTTGACGGCCCAGGGCAGCAGGAACGCCGCTTCCACGTCGAACAGGATGAAGAGCATGGCCGTCAGGTAGAACTTGACCGAGTACTTGTGCCGGGCGCCTGCCTGCAGGGGCGCCACGCCGCACTCGTAGGGCCGCAGCTTGGCTTCCTGCGGGTTGTTCGGCTTCAGCAGGGGCAGCACCTTCCCTGACAGCACGAGGATGGCGATGGCGGTCACGGCGGCGACCAGCAGCAGGATCAGGATCGGCAGGAAAGGCGATGCGGGATGGGCCATGGCGCTCTCGGGCGGAGGGTTCCGCGAGGGTCCAGCTTAGCGCCCTTTGCAGATCCGGAAACCGTGCCAATATCACAACCCCACCGGGGTCTCCCGTTAGGGATAGAATCAATCTCCCCACCCTTCTGCCGGGATTGTCATGACCGACCTCAAGCTGCGCGTCAAAGAGATGATCATCGAGCGCCTGAAGCTCGAAGGCATGGCCCCGGGCCAGATCGAGGACCAGGCCCCCCTCTTCGGGGATGGCCTGGGCCTGGATTCCATCGACGCCCTGGAGCTGGTCCTGGGCATCGAGCAGGTCTTCGGGGTGAAGATCGAGGACGAGGCCGCGGGCATGAAGGCCTTCAAGTCCGTGCAGGCCCTCACCGACTTCATCGCCGAGCACCGCAAAGCCTGACCCCATGACCGACATTCAGGCCCACCTGCCCCACCGCTACCCCTTCCTCCTGGTGGACCGGGTGCTGGAACGGGAGCCGGGCGTGCGCGTGGTGGCCGAAAAGCTCGTCACGAACAGCGAGCCCTACCTCCAGGGCCACTTCGCGGAGCGCCCCCTGGTGCCCGGCGTGCTGCTGCTGGAGATGCTGGCCCAGGCCGGCGGCTTCCTGGAGGCCGAGCCCCTCCACGGAGCCGCCATCTTCCTGGCCGGGGTGCAGGACGCCCGGTTCAAGGCCCCGGCCTTCCCGGGCGACCGGCTGCGCCTCGAGGTGGAGGCCGAAGGCGCCTTCGCGGGCCTGATGAAGGTGAAGGGCACCGTGAGCTGCGAAGGGCGCAGCCTCTGCACGGCCATCCTGCTGGTGAAGCGGCTATGACGCGCCCTCCGCATCGCGTCGTGGTCACGGGCCTGGGCCTGGTGTCCTCCCTGGCCCTGGACCGGGAGGGCACCTGGTCCGCCATGCTGGCGGGGCGGGATGGCCTGGGGCCCCTGACGCGCCTCCACCTGCCCCTGGAACCCGCGCAGATCGCCGGGCAGGTGCCCCTGGACCCTCTGCGGCATCAGACCCTCTGCGAGCGCATGGCCCTGCTGGCCCTGGAGGAAGCCCTGGGTGGCTTCCAGCCCGGTGGCGATCCGGCCCGCATCGGCGTCTTCCAGGGCGCCGGGACCAGCGGCCTGCCGGTGGCCGAAGCCTATCTGGAAGACCGCCTGGCCGGACGCCGGGGCCGCGCCGCGGAGCCTGCCCACCAGGGCCCCTGCACCATCACCGATGCCCTGGCCCGTCGCATGGGCGCCGAGGGCCCCCGCAGCACCATCATGAACGCCTGCTCCTCCAGCCTGCTGGCCCTGGGCCAGGCCTGGGAACGCATCGCCGCCGGTGACCTGGATCTGGCCGTGGCAGGGAGCGCCGAAAGCCTGTGCCGCACCACGTACGCCGGATTCTCCAGCCTCAAGGCCGTGGACCCCGGGAAGTGCCGCCCCTTCAGCCGCGACCGCACGGGCCTGAACCTGGGGGAGGGCGCCGTGCAGCTCCTGCTGGAACCCCTGGACCGCGCCCTGGCCCGGGGCGCCACGATCTTTGCCGAAGTGCTGGGCTATGGCGCCAGCATGGACGCCCACCACCCCACGGCCCCGCATCCCGAGGGCGAGGGCGCCGCCCGGGCCATGGCCATGGCCCTGCGCGCCGGGCGCCGGCTTCCCGCGGAGGTGGACCTGGTCTCCGCCCACGGCACCGCCACCCCGGCCAATGATGGCGCCGAATGCCTGGCCATCCGCCGGGCCCTGGGCGCCGCCGCCGAGGCGGTGTCCGTCACCAGCACCAAGAGCCAGTTCGGCCACACCCTGGGCGCCGCCGGGGCCCTGGGCGCCGCCGCCGCCATCCTGGCCCTGCGCGACCAGGTGGTGAGTCCCACCCTGCGTCTGGAGGAACCCGATCCCGTCTGCGACCTGGACTGCACGCCCCTGGTGGCGAAGGAACGGCAGGTCCGGACGGCTCTCGTGAACGCCTTCGCCTTTGGCGGCAACAATGTGTCGTTGGCGCTCCAACGCTGGGAGGGGCGATGAACCATCGGCCTTCGCCTCCAGCTATCGGACGATCCACTGGATCGTCCTCCCGCTCCCTCGCTGCGCTCGATCACGGAGCTGGAGCCTCTGGCGGCAGCAACGTGAGCCTGCTGCTGGCCCGCCGGGGTGGCGCATGACCGCCGACCTCGTCATCACGGGCCTGGGCCTGGTGCTGCCCTGCGGGGACGGGATCGGCCCCGCCCGCGCCGGCCTCGCCTCGGGCGAGCCCTGCTTCACAGACCTGCCGGAATCCCTGGGCCGCGGTCGGGGCGCAGCCTGCCTGTCCTTCAACCCCGCGGGCATCATCCCGCCCATGCAGCTGCGGCGCCTGGACCGGACCTCCCGCTTCGCCTGGGTGGCCGCCCACCAGGCCTTCGCGGATGCGGGCTTCGATCCGAAGGCCGGTGCGCCAGAAGCGGGCGATCGCATCGCCGTGGCCGTGGGCACCATGAGCGGCGGCAGCGAAGCCAGCGAGGCCTTCATGCGGCCCTACCTCCAGCGGGGGCCCGAAGGCGCCTCCCCGCTGCTGTTCCCCAACTCCGTGGCCAACGCCGCCAGCGGCCATCTGGCGTTGGCCTTCGGCCTCCGGGGTCCCAGCGCCACCTTCGTGGACCGTGAGAGCGCCGCCTTCACGGCCCTGGAACAGGCCACCCGCTGGCTGCGCATGGGCCTCGCCGATGCCGCCCTGGTGCTCGGCGCGGACGGGCTCTTCCCCCTGCTGCTGGATGTCTGCGGTGGAGCCCGCCTGCTGGACCGCCGCGGGGATCCCCAGGCCGGATCGGGCCGGGGCTTCCTGCCGGGTGAGGGCGCCCAGGCCTTCCTGGTGGAATCCCGCACCCACGCCGAGGCCCGCGGGATCCGGCCCCGGGCCACCCTGCGTGGCCTCGCCAGCCATTCCACCCTGGGCGCCGACACCGGGGCCCTGGCCCGGGCCACGGACCAGGCCCTGGATGGGCGGCTCCCGGCGCGCTGGATCGGCGGCAGCAACGGCCAGTCCCGCTTGGATGCACCTGAGGCCCGCCTGGCGGCCGCCCATCCGGGTTGGCCCGCGCCCCGCTTCCCGAAAACCCTCTGGGGCGAATTCGCCGGTTCCGGCGGCCAGCTGCTGGCCGCGGCCCTGCTGGAGCCCTCGGACCGGACCCTCATCACCGCCCCCGCCAGTTCCGGAGCCCAGTTCGCGGCGCTGCTCGAAGACGTTAGGCTGGACCTTCGATGACCTCCCGCGATCACATCACCATCACCAGCCAATCCATCCTCTGGGTGGCGGGCGTGGGCGTGGGGCTGCTGACCCTGGCCTTCGTGCTGGGCGTCCAGGTGGGCAAGCAGAGCGCCGCCCTGCGCCGCCCGGCCCAGCGGGGCGTCGAGGATGAACTGAAGGACCTGCCCGAACCCCTGCTGGACCAGCTCAAGATCTTCGAGGGCGAGGGCCCCGACAAGTTCGTGCCCACCCCCCGGGTGGATGCCACGGCACCCAAGGTCGAGCCCAAGGTGGAGGCGAAAGCGCCGGAGGGCGGTGCCTGGACCCTCCAGCTGGTGGCCACCGCCGATGCCGCCGAGGCCAAGCGCGCCGCCGACAAGGCCAAGGCCGCGGGCTTCGCCACCACCACCCTGAAGGACCAGGGCCAGCTGAAGGTGCGCCTNNACGCGGATGCCCGTCCACTTTTTAAGAATCACCTTGCCGGGGGCGTAGCCGCGGGGCTTGCTGATGTCGGCGATGCGGGCGAGGTGGACCTCCACCTTGCCGCCGTCGCGGGCCTTGCTGTGGTAGGCGGCCAGCTCGGCGGCCCGCTCCAGCACGTTCCGCGGCAGCTCGCTCAGCTTGTCGGGATTGCGGATCACCACGTGGCTGCCGGGCACGCTGGCCACGTGCATCCAGAAATCCGTGTTGTCCGCCACCTTGAAGGTGAGCTGATCGTTTTCGGCGTCGCCCTTGCCGATGAGCACCTCGAAGCCGTCCACCACGACGCTGCGGAAGGCCGTGCCCTTCCCGTCCTTGCGCTTGCCGTCCGCCTGCATCCGCTTCGTCCCCTTCTCCCTGGGCGCGCCCTTCGCCTTCGCCGCGCCAGCCCCCTTTGGTTGTCGCGCAGCGGGCGGCTCCGGCGCAAGCCCCTGGGCCTCGGCTTCCATGCGCCTGGCCCAGGCCGCCTGTTCGCGGGCGAGCTCCGCCTCCAGCTCCGCCACCCGCGCCAAGCCGCGCTCGGCCTTCTTCGCCGCGCCGAACCAGCTCTGCACGGCGGTTTCCACCGAGGCCCCCTCCGGCAGCTCGATCCGGGTGCCATCCAGCAGCACCGCCTCGCCGGTGGCGCCCTTCAGGCGGTACAGTTCCGCCGCGAGGCTCTGCGCCTGGCGCTTCANNGCGCTCCATGCGCGCCACCTCGGCCTGCCGTTTCCGTTCCGCCCCGGCCTGGGCCGGGGCGAGGATGAGGGCCTCCGCCCGGGCCTCGGACCAGGCGCGGTGGCGGTCCAGCAGCCCGCCTTCACCCTCCAGCACCTCGGGGATCTCCCCGGCGATGGCCCGGTCCAGATCGGCGCCCCAGCGCTCGCGCCAGCGGCGGAGGGGGGGCGGGTCCTCCAGGGGTTCGGGCGCGGCCGCGGGAAAGGGGGAACCCAGGCCCAGGCGGGGAACCTGCACATCCTGGCCGTCCACGCGGATGCCCGCCCGGCCGGGGATGGCCTGGAAGGCCAGCCGCAGGGTCTCCAGACGGCCCGTGATGGCCCGCCGCTGGAACACGAGGCCCATCCAGCGCTCGCGGGGGTCGCCTTCGACCGCCCGGAGACGCGCCCCGGAGAACCACGGGCCCCACAGCTTGCCGCTGTCCCGGGTGGCCTCGGCCTGAAGGCGGACCCAGGCGGGATGAGCGGTGTCCAGCAGCCAGAACTCGGGGCTCGGCTGAAGCAGCAGGATCCAGCCTTCGGCGGCCTTGCGCCCGGCCCAGCGCAGGCCCAGGGCCCGGCCCGAGGCCCACAGGGCCTCCACGGGGANNGTTTCCTGCTGGCCATGGGCATGCTGGGCCTCCCCCGCCCCCAGCATCCCACGGCTGGACCGGGGCCATTCCCCTGCAGAGTTCACCCTGGAGGCATCTTTCATCGATACTGGAAGCTATGACGATGGTTCCCTCCAAAGCAGCCAAGCCCCTCCAGGTCCTCCTGGTGGATGACAATCCCATCCAACTGAGCCTCCTGCACCACCT
The DNA here is from genome assembly GCA_003538615.1 of Holophagaceae bacterium. Taxonomy (GTDB): domain Bacteria; phylum Acidobacteriota; class Holophagae; order Holophagales; family Holophagaceae; genus Geothrix. The sequence goes on from DPRT01000143.1 coordinate 35,565, forward strand.
CTTCCAGCGCCATGGGCACACCACCCTCGAGGCCAAGAACGGCGCCGAAGCCCTCATCGTGCTCGCCACCGAAAACCCGGACGTGGTGGTGAGCGACTGCGTCATGCCCCTGCTCGACGGCTATCAGCTCTGCCGCCTGCTGAAGGACGACCGGGCCACCCGGCACCTGCCCGTGCTCCTGCTGACGGCCCAGGGGGCCGGCCTGGCGCGCTTCTGGGCCAAGACCTGCGGGGCGGACCGCTTCCTCGTGAAGGGGCGGGATCTGGATCATGTGGTGGAAGTGGCCGCCTCCCTGGTGGATCCCACGGGCAAGCCCCGCCCCCATGGCCGGCCCCGGCTGGCCCAGGAGAACTTCGGCGTGGATGCCATCCAGCGGCGCCTGGCCCAGGCTCTGGAGCAGCGGGTGGTGGAAACGGCGCTGCGCGATTCCATCGGCCGCCTCTACACTGCCGAACACGACACCCTCCGCCTCATCCGGGGCTTCATCGAGATCCTCCAGGAACTGGTGCTGCCCGGCGCCCTCCTCGTGGCCTACACGGGAGAGGACGGGATGATCTGCCACGGGGTGCACGGCTCCTCCCTCGGCGAGAAGGACCGGGCGGCCCTCGAAGCCGGCGTCCAGAAGTTCATCCCCCCGGGTTCGCCGGGGCTTTGCCACTGGCATCCGGCCGGTGACGATGAGGACCGCCGCCGGGCCATGCGGGATCCTGTGCTCCGGGTCATGCCCGCCGTCACGCCCGGCTACCCGACCGTGGGCATCCTGGGCTTCCTGGCTGAACGCCGGGCGGTGGACGAATACGAGCGCCTGTTCGAGATCGCCGCCGAAGAGCTGGGGCGCCTGCTGAGCCTGGAGGATTCCCGCCTCCGCCTCTACCATCAGGCCATCCGCGACCCTCTGACCGGGCTCTACAACCGGCGACACCTCCTCGACATGCTGGACATGGAGATCGACCAGTGCGGGCGCTTCGGGCACAGCCTGTCCCTGATGCTCATCGACCTGGACCACTTCAAGGCCGTCAACGACCGCTTCGGCCACGCGGCCGGTGACCACGTCCTCAGCGTCATGGCCCAGCGCATGGCCTTCGGACTGCGCAAGGTCGACCAGGTGGGCCGCATCGGCGGAGAGGAATTCCTGGCCTACGGCCCTGAAACCGACCTCGACGGCCTCCGGGCCCTGGCGGAGCGACTCCGCCAACAGGTGGCCATCGAGCCCATCCCCGGGCTTCCCGAGGCTGATCGCGTGACCCTCAGCATCGGCCTCGCCGCCTGGGAAGGCCCGGGCGACACCCTGGAACGCATGATGGCCCGGGCAGACAAGAACCTGTACCAGGCCAAGGCCGAGGGGCGGAACCGGGTCATCGGCTGACTTGACAGGGTTCCCGCCCTGGCGGGATGATTCCATACGCTTCCGTATGGAGACAATGTGGCCGACCTTCCGCAGGATCCCACCGGTTCGCAGGATCTCGCCCCGCGCGTGGCCCGCCTGGAGGCCCAGGTGGCCTGGCTCCTCCAGCAGGCCCAGGCGGGCGCACCCGCGCCTGCCGCCCCCATGCCCGTCCGCCCCCAGCCCCGGCCCGTCCCGGTTCCGGCGGCCCCTCGGAAGGAGCTGTCGCCCGTGGTGTGGATCGCGGGCATCGGCGCGGCCATCTTCCTCTTCGGCGCCATCTTCTTCTTCCGCTGGGCCATCCAGCAGGGCTGGGTGGGTGCAGAGCTGCGCTTCATCCTCGGCCTGCTGGCGGGCGGCGCCATCTCCGCTTTCGCCGCCAGGCTGCTGCTGGGCGACAGCCGTCGCCTGGGCGTGGCCCTGCTGCTGGCGGGCCTCGGCACCCTCCAGTTCACCTTCCGCGCCGGGGCCATGGCGTACCACTTCTATCCAGCGGCCCTGGGCCTGGCCGCCGCCGCCCTGGTGACCCTGCTCGCCGGGGGCCTGGCGGCGCGGGGCCGCAGCGGCGGCGCCCTCACCGTGGCCCTGGCCTCGGGCCTGGCGGCCCCCCTGGTCTTCAGCCAGGGCGGCCATCACGAGGTGGCCCTGGCCATCTACCTCGCCGTGCTCATGGCCGCGGCCCTGGCCGTGCCCTACCTGGCCCGCGCCGGAGGGGCCTGGCACGGGGCCCGCTGGACCGCCCTCGTGGGCGTCTGGCTCCTGCTGCTCCCCGCCTGCGCCGAGGTCCTGAAGGCCGATGCGGGCCTGCTCGCCCTCATCCTCGTCCTCCACCTGGCCCTGGCAGGCCTCTGGGCCTGGCTGCCGGGCCGGGAGGAGACGCCTGGCACGCCCACGGTGCTCTGGCTCGTGGCGTCGATCCTGGGCACCACCTACGGCTGGTTGCTCTGGAAGCGCCTGGACCTCGCGCCGGAGACCTTCGCCCTGCCGGTCCTCGCCGTGGCGGCCCTGAACCTGGCCCTGGTGAAGCCCCTGCGCGAGCGCATGGCCTCCCGCCGCGCCGACTGGGGCCTGCTGGCCCTGGCCGCCGGCCATCTGGCCCTGGCTGTGCCCGTGGCCCTGGCCTGGCGCTGGGTGGGCCCCCTCTGGGGCGCCTTCGCCCTGGGCCTGGCCTGGGCCTCCCTGAAGGCGGAGGACAGCGAGTTCTCGGAAGAGGCCACGGCCCTGCGCTGGCTCGCGGCGGCCCTGGCCCTGCTCACCACGCTGCGCTGGGCCTTCCACGGCCTCGATGGACTCTTCTTCCATAACCGGGTCATGACGCCCTTCCTCAACCCCGCCTTCGCGGAGGGCGCCCTGGCCTCCGCCGCCTGGTGGATGCTCACGCGACGGGGTGGCCCCCTGGGCCTGGTCTCCTTCCTCGCCCTGGAGGTGGTCGCCAACGTCACCCTGGCCTTCGAGGCGGCCCGCCTGGTGCAACGCCTCCAGGCCCCGGCCTCCCCCGGCTGGGCACCCTCCCGGGCCGCCTCCATCACCATGACCCTGGTGTGGGCCCTGTCCGGCGCCTGGCAGTGGATGCGCGGCCTCGGGCAGCGCGACACCGCCCGCCGCGCCCTGATGATCGCGGGCTACGCCTGGATGGGGATCGCCAGCCTCAAGCTCATCGTGTCGGATCTGGACCGCGCCGATACGCCGCTGCGGGCCCTGGCCTTCCTGGGCGTGGGCGGCATCGGCATGGCGGCGGCCATCCTGGCCAACCGGCAGCGATCCGGGGAGGTCTCGTGAAGCCCGCCAGCATCCTGCTTCTGCTCAGCCTGGCCCTGGCCCTGGCCTGCGCCCGGGAGGATCGCGCCTCGCTGCACCGGCGCTCCATCTCGCCCACCCCCGCCAGTGGCTGGGCCCGCCTGCCCCTGGACGCCGAAGCGCAGCGCCAGCTGAAGGGCGCCTGGATCGGCGATGCCACCGGCCGGAGCCTCCCCTTCCAGGAGGCCCGCGAAGGCCTGTGGGAATCCCGCGCCCTGCCCATCGAGCGCCTCCTCACGGGCAGGGACGCCGAAGGCAGGCCCACGGCGGAGTTCTCGCTGAAGCTGCCCGAGGGCTGGCGGGTGGGCGAGCGGGAAACCCTGCGGCTGGACCTGGACCTGGAGGGCCGCGCCCCCTGGGTAGCCCAGGTGAAGGCCGAGCGCCTGCAGGAAGGCGGGACCTTCATCGCCTACGACCCAACATCGCCCCTGCACCTCTACGATCTGTCCCCTTCCGGGAACCGCCGCAGCCTGGATCTCCCCTGGGACGGCCACCGCTACCGGCTGACGTTGCTGGCGTCCCAGGGCGAGGCGCCCCGGATCCGGGGCCTCTCCGCCCGCGCCGAAACGCGGCCCGAGGCCCTGGAGACCGAGCTGGCCCTGGAGGGAACCCTCACGCCNNCCACCGGCTGCGCCCCTGCGGCCCGAGGTCCGCCTCGGCGAGGGCCCGGAGGCCGACCGCGCCTGGTTCTGCGGCGACCTGGTCTGGAACCTCCCGGCCCTGAACACCCGGGCCAGCCGCATCGCGCTGACTCCCACCCAGGCGAAGACCCTCACCGTCACCCTGCCCGAAGGCGCCGCCCTCCAATCCGCGCGGATCCTCGTGCGCCGGCAGACCCTGATCTTCCCCGCCGAAGCCGGCCAGGCCTACGCCCTGCACCTGGGCGGCGAAGCCAAGCCCGCTCCCGGCAACCTCGGCGCCCTCCCCTCCATCCGCGTCCTGGCCTCGGCGGCGCCCCTCAGCCTCGGAGCCTCCGTGCCCGATGACCAGGGCCTCCCCCGCAGGGAGGGCGCCGATCAGCGGGCCCGGCCCTGGATGCCCTGGATCGCGGGGTTGGCCTTGCTGGCGCTTGGCTACGCAGCGTGGCGGCTATTCAAGCAGCCCTAAGGTTGGTTCAGCTTTTCTCCGCCAGCGCAACCTTCGAGCGCACCTGGACCAGCCCGACGGCCAGGAGGATGACGGCCATGCCGAGGATTTCGCGCAGGCCGAAGGNNGGCCAGGCCTTGGCCAGGTAGATGTAGGCGGAGAAGGCCAGCACCGAACCGAAGAGGGCCAGGTAGGCCACGGCGCCCAGAGCCTTCGGGGTGAGGGGGCCCCGCAGGAAGCCGCCCGTGAGCGGCGCCAGGGCCAGGCCGATCACCGCCGCCGTCGCCATCTGGATGCCCACGTTGGTGAGCAGCCCGCCGCCGTGGACGAAGTGCTTGCCGTGGAGGGTGCCCCAGGACCAGATGATGGGCGCGGCCACCAGGGCCGCCAGGCCACCGAGGTGGATGCGCACACCCCCGGCAGCGGGCCACACCAGCACGCAGACCCCCGCCAGACCCAGCGCGATGCCGGCCCAGCCCTTGGGGCCCAGGGGGTCCTTCGCCATGGAGAAGACCGCCAGCCAGAGAGGAACCAGGGCCGCGAAGATGGCGGCGAAGCCAGAGGAGACGTGCAGTTCGGCCCAGGAGATCAGGGCATTGGAGCAGCCCAGCAGCAGGGCCCCCACGACCATCAGGTGGCCTGCTTCCGTCCTGGAGGGCCAAGCCTCCCGCCGCAGCCGGCCCAGGCCCAGGGCCAGAAGGGAGGCCACGGAGAACCGCGCCGCCACCATGCCATAGGGCGTGAAGGACTCCAGGCCCAGGGCGATGGCGAAGTAGGTGGAGCCCCAGACCACCGCCACCGTGAGGTAGGCCATCCACGCCAGCATCAGATTCCCCCGCCGGAGGACCGGGCTTTCACTTCTTGGCCTTCTTCCCCGGCGTCTCGGAGGACGGGAAGGGGCTGGGCCCCGCCTTCTCCCAGTGGGTCTCCAGCACGATGGTGGTGCGGGTGGTGACCATGGGGCCCAGGGCCCGGATGCGGCGCAGGCGCTCGGCGATGCCCGCGGGGGTGTCGGCCACCACCTTCAGCATGAGGGCGTCCTCCCCCGCCACGGTGTGGGCCTCCAGGATGTCGGGCTCGTCCTCCAGCGCCTTGATGAACCGCTGCTCGATGGCCTCATTGTTGTCCTTGTAGCGCACCGCCACGAAGGCCACGTTGGGCTTGTTCACCGCCGCAGGCGCCACCCGGGCCGCGTAGCCCGCCAGGACGCCATCGGCCTCCAGGCGCTTCACGCGGTCGATGATGGTGGGACGGCTCACGCCCAGCCGTTCGGCCAGTTCCGCGTGGCTCATGCGCCCATCCTGCTGGAGCAGGGCCACCAGACGGCGGTTCAGATCGTCTTCCATCAACGTCTTCGCCATGCGGGACTCCAAAAAAGGGTATAGGTGAAACCATTGAACACTATGCAAGCCGGTTCATCAATACACATGACAACCCGTAAATGATCGATCGGAGGTAAAATGCAGGCAGAGGTGCACATGGACTTCACCCGCCCCTTCACGGGCCAGAGCTTCTTCCTCATCGGGGGACCCTGCGTCATCGAAAGCCGGGAGCACGCCCACCTGATGGCGTCGAGCCTGCGGGACATCGCCGAGGCCCGCGGCATCCCCTTCATCTACAAATCCAGCTTCGACAAGGCCAACCGCACCAGCCGCGACAGCCACCGGGGGCCGGGCATGGAGGAGGGCCTCGACATCCTGGCCGAGGTCCGCAGCCGCTACGGCGTGCCCGTGCTGACCGATGTGCACGAGAGCGATCAGTGCGCCCCCGCGGCCCAGGCCGTGGACGTGCTCCAGATCCCCGCCTTCCTCTGCCGCCAGACCGATCTGCTGCTGGCCGCCGCCGCCACGGGCCGGACGGTGAACCTGAAGAAGGGCCAGTTCCTCGCGCCCTGGGACCTGAAGCACGGCGTGGACAAGCTGAAGTCCGTCCCCGGCCACGGCCCCGTGTGGGTGACGGAGCGGGGTTCCAGCTTCGGCTACGGCAACCTGGTGGTGGATTTCCAGAGCTTCCCCCACCTGCGCAAGACCGGCTGCCCCGTCATCTTCGATGCCACCCACAGCGTCCAGAAGCCCGGCGCCCTGGGGAACGCCACCGGCGGTGCCCGGGAGATGATCCCCACCTTGGCCCGGGCCGCGGCCACGGCCGTGGACGGCTTCTTCTTCGAGGTGCACGAGTGCCCCGAGAAGGCCCACAGCGACGGCCCCAACGCCATGCGGCTGGAGGAGTTCGGCGCCCTGCTGGATCAACTGCTGGTGCTGTGGCGGGCCGGCCGCGCCGCGGCGCAGCTGGATCCCGCAGGCCAGTAGCAGGGGAAGGCATGGCCGAGGCCCTCAAAGCCGGGAGATCTCTGGAGCTGCGGCCCCTGCGCCTGCAGGACGCCCGGGCCCTGTTCGTCCTGGTCGACGCCGACCGCGAGCGCCTTCGCCGCTGGCTGCCCTGGCCCGATGCCAACCGCAGCGTGCGGGACTGCCGCGACTACCTCCTGCGGATGCGCGCCCTGGCGAGAACCGGGCTGGGCCAGTCCTACGGCCTCTGGTGGAAGGACCGCCTGGTGGGCATCGCGGGGTTCAACTGGATCGACCGCACCAACCGGAACGCCGCCATCGGGTACTGGCTGGCGAAGGAGGCTGAGGGACGCGGCCTGATGACCGCCGCCGTGACCGCGCTGCTCCGCCACGGCTTCCGCACCCTCCAGCTCAACCGCATCGAGATCCGCGCCGGGGTCCGCAACCGCCGCAGCCGCGCCATCCCCGTGCGCCTGGGCTTCCGCCACGAAGGCACCCTGCGCCAGGCGGAGCGCCTGGCCGACCGCTGGGTGGATCACGCGGTGTACGGGCTGCTGGCGGCCGAGTGGCGCACCCGCTAAACCGTTCTGCGGGCCGTCGGGTAGCCTCCCCATGCGCCGCCTCCTCCCCGTCCTCCTCCTATCCGCCCTGCCCATGTCGGCCCAATCCACCCTGGTGTCGGTGATCCGCCAGCCCCGGGCCACGATGGCCGAGTTCACCACACCCGTCGCCGACTTCCAGATGAAATCCCCCGGCGACCCATCCCACATCCACCTCGGGATCGGCCTGGGTGTGCGCCACTGGGACGACGGCGACAACGCCATCCGGTTCGTGGTGGATGCCAACCTCCTGGCCCGTGAGTTCTTCGCGGGTCTCGGCGCCATCGTGGAGGTGCCGCCCGGCGAAGGCGGCTTCATCGGCCCGCGCCTGCGCGTGGGCTGGGCCTTCCATCCGAACTGGGCGCTGAGCCTGGAGGCCGAGCACCTGGAGCGCCCCTTCACGGATGGCCTGGGCGTCCGCCGCCGCAGCAGCCTCGGCCTGGTGCTCACCACCCGCTTCTGATGGCCAGGGGCTGGACCTACTCCACGCCCGCCGCATAGGTCAGGTTCAGCAGGGCCATGGCCCGGGTGACTTTGCCCACGCTGTTCTTGGTGGTGTCGGTGTAGGGGATGCCGCGCTGGTCCAGGGCCTCGTAGTCGAAATTGCCCTCGCCGCTGAGGTCGAAGCACAGGGCGCCGTCCTTGATCCAATCCGTTTCGATGCGGTAGTTGGGCGCGGGCACGGCGCTGACGATGACGTCGGCCATGCGGATGAAGCCCTCCAGATGCGCCTTGTTGGTGTTCGCGTGACAGAGGATGGGCGTTCCCTTGAGGTTGGCCACCATGGCCGTGAGGGGCCGGCCGATGCGGAGGCTGTCGTTGATGACGACCACCGTCTTGCCCGCCAGCCAGGCATCGCCGAAGCCGCGCTTGAGGGTCTTCACGATGGCCCGCGCCGTGCACGGCGTCATGCAGCGGTGCTGGGACCCGTCATCCAGGCGCTTCCGGTACTTGTTCAGGAAACCGATGTTGATGGCGTGCAGGCCCTCGATGTCCTTGCCCGGATCCACCAGGTCCATCACCTCGTCGTCCTTGATCTCGGGGTAGCGCAGGGGGTAGAAGATGAAGACGCCGTGGGTCTTCTCGTCCTGGTTTAGACGCGCGAGGAGCTTCACCAGCTGCATGCCGTTGCTGACGCGGAGATCGGCGGCGTTGATGCCCAGGTCCTCGCAGTCCTTCATGAGCCAGCGCTGGTAGGTGACGCTGCCCGGATCGTCGCTGCCCAGGATGACGCCCAGCCCCGGCGAGAAGCCGAGCTTCTTCACGTTCGAGCGCACCAGCTCCAGGTAGTGGCGGGCGGTTTCCTGGCAGTCCAGTCTTCCCGAGAGTGTGGCGGGCATGGGGCACCTCGCCCTCCAGTCTATCGAATCCTCCGCATACACCGGCGCCCCGCCCCGTATCCTGATCCCATGNNGCCCGGGTGAACCTCACCACGCCGGCCCTCTTCGCCCGCTTCCCGGATGCGGCGGCCCTGGCTGGGGCCCGCCAGGAGGAGGTCGAAGCCCTCGTCAAATCCACGGGCTTCTTCCGGAACAAGGCGAAGAACCTCATCGGCCTCGGCCAGGCCTTGATGGCGCGCCATGGGGGCCTGGTGCCCTCCGACCCCGCCGCGCTCGGAGCCCTGCCCGGCGTGGGCCAGAAGACCGCCAACGTGGTACTGGCCAACGCCTTCGGCGTGCCGGCCCTGGCGGTGGATACGCACATCTTCCGGGTGGCCCGGCGCCTGGGCCTGTCGAAAGCCTCCACGCCCGAGAAGGTGGAGGCGGATCTCTGCCGGGCCTTCCCCCGCGAGGACTGGATCGAGCTGCACCACCAGCTCATCTTCCATGGCCGTCGCACCTGCGATGCCCGCCGGCCGGACTGCGCCGCCTGCCCCCTGCTGGACCTGTGCCCCACGGGACTTGGGAAGGTGAAGGATCCGCATTCGGGAGTGAGGATCGCTCCCCCTCCAGAAGGTCTTCACCCCTCTGGAGGAAGAAAAAACGATACCCCTGGAACGCCCCTGGCCCCAGAAGCTTCAGCCCGACTCGGGGGGCGCCCGCGCCCCCCGAGCCTTGCCCTCAACCCTGAATTCAGAGCTCCGCAGCGCATCATCAGCCTCGTGCCTTCGGTCACCGAACTGCTGGTCCAGTGGGGGCTGGCCGCCCGGCTGGCGGGGCGCACCCGCTACTGCATCGAGCCCAAGTGGATCCGCAACACCGTGCCCGCCGTGGGCGGCACCAAGGACCCCGACCTGGGCCGCATCCGCGACCTGGCGCCAGATCTGGTGATCCTCGAGCGGGACGAAAACCCCAGGGAGACCGCCGAGGCCCTCACGGCCCTGGGCATCCCCTGGCTGGCCCTGGAGATCCGCACCGTGAAGGACTGCGTGGCGGCCCTGCGCACCCTGGGCGAGCGGCTGGGCGCGTCCGAAGCCGCCGAAGCCCGCGCCGCCGCCCTGGAGGCCTCCCTCAAGGGCCGCCGCCGCAAAGGCCCCCGGGCCCTGGTCCTCATCTGGCGGGACCCCTGGATGAGCGCCGGGCCCGACACTTACCTGGGCGATCTGCTGCGCCAGGGCGGCCTCACGCCCATCGGCCCGGATCGCTATCCGACCCTGTCCGAGGCGGACCTGGGCGCCCTGGATCCCCAGGTCATCCTCCTCCCCACGGAGCCCTACCGCTTCAACCGCCGCCATCAGGCCGAATTGCAGAAACGCTTCCCGGAGGCCGAGGTGCGCCTCGTGGATGGCCAGGCCCTGACCTGGTATCTCAGCCGCACGGAAGCGGGCCTCGACCTCCTGCGGGGCTTCCGCTAGGGTGGTAGGCAATCCCCGCCGAGAGGTGTTCCATGACGCTCCGCATGCTGAGCCGCCTGATGCTGGCCGCCTCTGGCCTCGCCCTGAGTGCCCAGGGTGTCTTCACGAATGCCAACAGTCCAGACGCCCCGATCTGCCCCAGGGTCATGCGCGAGAAGAGTGGCGTGGAGATGAAGCACAACATGGGCGCGGACACCTCCGCCACCCGCTACAGCCAGTGGGGGGACCAGTTCTTCCCCCAGGCCGAGCGCAAGGATGTCTCTCTCTTCGCGGCCTACGACGAGAAGGCCAAGGGCACCTCCATCGCCAGCCTGAAGGGCAAGGTGGTGCTGGTGGGGCTCTGGAGCACCCACTGTGATCCCTCCGCCAAGATGCTCATGGAGTTCGCCAGCCTCTACGCCAAGCGGGACCAGTACGGCTTCGAGATCCTCTCCGTCAATTTCGACGAAACCCAGCAGGACAGCGGCATTGAAGGCGGCTGGCGGGCCATCAGCAAGTTCCGCATCAAGAACCGGCAGTTCTTCGACGCCAGCAAGATGCCCATCTATACGCCGGGCCTTGGCAAGGAGGGCCCCTCGAACTTCATGGACATGGTCTACTCCGTGCCGGTGCTGTTCGTCGTGGATCGGCAGGGGAAACTTGCGGAGATCCACATCGGCTACAAGGATGGGTTCGTGGGCCAGGCCCTGATGCGGGCCCTCCGGGAACGCGTCCCCGCTCCCATGCCGGTGCCTCCACCCACCCCGGAGGGGGCGAAGCCCAGCCCTTCGTAGCCTCATTAATCGAGGTATCCTGTCCGGCGAAGCCGAACCGCCCGCCGGAGGATCCATGTCTCTGCCCCTGATCTGCCTGATGACGGCCCTGCCTGCCCTGCAAGCCCCCGCCCCGGTGAACGAAGCCCAGGCGGTGCTGGAGGCCGCCCGCGCCAAGGCCAAGTCCGTGATGGAAGCCCGCGCTGCCTTCATGAAGGCGGGCGGCAACACCAAGGATTTCCGCGGCGACTGCGCGAAGGAACTGGCGGACCTCGACGCCCGCCTCGCCGTCGAAAAGGAGGGCGGCCTGCGCCAGGCCCTCCTCGTCAGCAAGCTCTTCCACCTGCAGTTGGCCAAGGCCGAACCCCCCGCCGCCTTCCTCGCGCAGATCCAGCAGGAGGTTCCCCCCACCGCCGCCGCCTGGAGCCTGGATCCGGGCCTGCTCACGGCCCGCGCCGAGGCCGATCCCAAGGGCTGGAACGCCTACGTGGGCGAGGCCCGCATGAAGCACGTGGATGCGGACCTGCGGCGCGTGCTGCTCTTCGAGTTCTTCTGGGAACGCCTGGACGCCAAGGACGAGGCCGCCTGGAAGGGCGCCTACGACAGCCTCCAGAAGGATTTCCCGGGCAGCCGCCAGGCCAGGCAGGCCCAGGGCATCCTCGAAGGCGAGCTGAAGACAGGCCTGGGCCGCCCCGCCCCCGCCTTCAGCCTGAAGGCCCTCGGGGATCCCAGGACCGTCTACAGCCTGGACACCTTCAAGGGCAAGTACGTGCTCATCGATTTCTGGGCCACCTGGTGCCCGCCCTGCCGGGTGGAGATGCCCTTCATGCACGCCGCCTGGGCCACNNCCGCCACGCCCATGCCCTGGAAGCACGCCTTCATCGAAGGCGGGTTCCAGCACCCCGTGGCCGACGCCTACGGCGTGAAGGGCATCCCCAAGCCCCTGCTCATCGGGCCCGACGGCACCATCGTGGCCAGCGGCGCCCAGCTGAAGGGCGAGAACCTGGAGAAGACGCTGGCGGCGTTCCTCGGGAAATGAAAAAGGGGACAGGATGAACAGGATTAGGAAGGATTAACAGGATTCAAAAACAAAAGATTCAATCCTGTTCATCCAGCTTTTCATCCTGTTCATCCTGTCTCAGCTCTTGCCTTCCAGCCAGGCCTTCATGGTCTCGGGCTTCTGGAAGCCCAGGATGCGGCGCAGCTCCTTCCCTTCGGCATCCAGCAGGATGACCGTGGGATAGCTTCGGATCTGCAGCTTCTCGGCCAGGTCCTTGCGCCTGGCGTCGGTATCGATGCGGATGGCCACGGCATTCTGGGCGATCCACTGCTTCAGCGCGGCGTCGGGCCAGGTCTTCTCGTCCAGTTCCTTGCACTGGGCGCACCAGTCCGCGTAGATGTCCACCAGCACGAGCTTCTTCTCAGCCTTGGCCCTGGCGAGGGCGCCTTCGAGGTCCTGCTCCATCCAGCCGCTGTGTTCATCTTTCGCCACCGCAGCCGCGCCGCCCCTGGGCAGCAGGTCCACCTTCAGGTAGGTTTCCGTGGCCCGCACGCCCAACAGCACCGCNNGCCAGCATCACGAGGGTCCACATGGCGAAGTTCGCCCACTCCGGCACCACAAGCCGCACGTTCCAGGCCGCGAAGCCCAGCACCACGAGTCCCATGCCCTGCTTGAACCGCGTGAGCCAATCGCCGCTCTTGGGCAG
>DPRT01000144.1:0-1583 GCA_003538615.1 Holophagaceae bacterium
CCTCCGCGGGCCCTGCACACCTACCAGGGGCTTCCGGTCACGGGGGAATCCCGCCTGCTGGACCTTCTGGCCTAGACAAAGCGCCTCATCCTTTCTGTCCTATCCGCCGATGAGGCCCCTACGAAGGGAGGACCCATGGACGTGAATGCGGTGGGTGCCCTCAGCGCCTACACCTACCAGACGGCCCTGACCCAGACGGGCAGCGCCAGTCAGGCCCTCACCCAGGCCCTGGCCTCGGGCCAGTCCCAGGCCGCCCAGACCGGCGCCCTGCTGGCCAGCGCCGGGTCGCTGGACCCCGCCTCCCTCCTGGCGGGCGGGTCCAACAGCCAGGCCCTGACCTCCCTGGCCTATTCCGCCTCCGCCGCTTCCGGCAACGGCCCCGAAGCCATCCAGGCCATGCTGGCCTCCCTGGGAGGCGGCACCTCCGGCCTGCTGCCCACCGCGGACAGCCTGCCCGTGTCCGCCGCGGCCCTGACGCCGGGCGCCACCCAGGCCCTGATCCGCTATGCCTATGACCAGAGCCAGGATCCCCAGACGGCCGAGCAGCTGGCCATCACCGCGGGCCAGCAGGCGCTGCTGAGCCAGGGACTGAACCTGCTCGCCTGAACCACCGGAATCACGGGGTAGACTGGCGGGACCATGACCGATCCCTCCCCGTCCCCCGCCCGTGTGGACCCTGTGGCCGCCGAGGCCGCGGTCCGCGCCCTGCTGCGCAGCTTCGGGCAGGATCCGGCGGCGCCGGAGCTGAAGGACACCCCCGCGCGGGTGGCCGAGTTCTGGGCCGAGCGCCTGGCGGGCTACGGCGTGGACCTGGCCGCGGAGCTGAAACCCCTGCCCGGTGAGCTTTCCCCCGTGCCCGTCATCCTGGAGCGCATCCCCTTCGTGAGCACCTGCGAACACCACCTGGCCCCCTTCGAAGGCCACGCCACGGTTGGCTACCTGCCCGGGGCGGGCGGCACCGTGGGCCTCAGCAAGCTGGTGCGCGTGGTGCAGGCCTTCGCCTGGCGCCTGCAGGTGCAGGAGCGCATGGCCCGGCAGATCGCCGACGCCCTCCAGACCCACCTCCGCCCCGCCGCCTGGGGCGTCCAGCTCGTGGCCATCCATACCTGCATGGGGCACCGCGGCGTGAAGACCCCCGGCGTGCCCGTACGGACCACGCTCATGGGCGGAAGCTGGGAGGCGGCCCCTCCCGTCCCATTCAGAAGCTGAATTCCCCCCGGACCGCCTCCAGGAGGATTGGCCATTCCCGAAACCCTCGCCCTCGCCGCTGCGCAGGCCCGCCGGAACCTGGTGCTTGGGATCTGGGGAGTGCTCGGGTGGCTCTGGATCCAGATCCAGAGGCTCCGGGCGGCCCGACACGATCCGCGACCCGCCGCGACGCTGGGCGATGCCTTCCTGCAGGGGGCGAACCTCCCCTGGTTTTCGTGCGGCAATGATTTCGGGGGCAACGCCTGGCATCCCGAGGGAGGGATCTCCGCGCCGGGAAGGATCGAATCCGTCCAGAGGGCCTTCGCCGGCATGGAGCGGGACGGGATCACCTGCCTCCGCTGGTTCCTGTTCGCCGATGGGCGTTCGGGGATCCT
>DPRT01000144.1:1625-3246 GCA_003538615.1 Holophagaceae bacterium
CCGGAATGGGCCGCCTTCGGCATGGGCTGGGAGGAGGCCGGCATCGCCCCCTGGACCCTCCGCTCACGCCTCGGGCGGATGGCCCAGCTGGCCCATCGGCACGGGGACCGGCCGGTGACCGTGGGCCTCGGCACCGTCCGCGGGCTCCCCCTGGTGCGGGGCCTCGGCCTGGATGTCTTCCAGATCCACTGGTACGACCGCCACGATGCGGCCTCGCCCCTGGACCGCCCGGTGGAGCAACTCCACTTGGACCGGCCCCTGCTGCTGGGGGAGTTCCCCACCCGGAACTCCCGCCGGAGCCAGACCGAGATCGTGGCGACAGCCCGCCGGAACGGCTACTGCGGGGCCCTGGCCTGGTCCCTCCAGGCGGGGGATGCCTTCTCCGGGATGGGGCCGGCTGCGCCCCAAATGGACACGCCCTGGCCAACGGCTTCCGGCTAGCATGCCCCATGGCCCTCCCCACCCCTGAGCTGAAGCTCGGTTATGAGTTGTTCTCCAAGCTGCTGACCTGGGCGGCGGGGAAGCGGCAGTCGAAGCGGCTTGAGGCCCTGAAATCGGCGGCCTTCCAGGAGCTCCTCAAAGGCGAGGCCGCGGACCTGGACCTCGTGGCCTCCGTGCTGAAGGAGATCCACAAGGCGGCGGACACCTCCGCCAGGGCCCTGCGGCTGGAGCATCTCTACGACTCCGCCACCCGGCCCGCCGCCAGGCCCAAGAGGCCCGAGCGGCGCCGGAAGGCGCCGAAGAAGGGGCCGGGCGCCAAGGACTGATCAGCCTTCGACGAAGGCCCTGAGGCGGTCCAGAGCCTCGTCCCACTGCCGGGAGATGCCTTCGAGGTAGCGGTGGGCATCGTCGAGCCGCCCCGGCTCCAGCTCCCAGATGCATTCCCGCCCCTGGCGCCGGCTGCGCACCAGCCCGGCCCCGGAGAGCACGCCCAGGTGCTTGGTGATGGCCTGCCGGGATAGGGCGGAGGCGCGGCTCAGGTCCGTGATGGAGTGGGGCCCGCCGGAACCTAGGCGCGCCAGCAGCTGGAGTCGCGTGCCATCCCCCAGGGCCGCAAAGAGCGGCGCGGCCTCCTGCAGCGGGACACCCATCGCCGGGGCCACGGCTTCACCCGGCGACGTGGCGCTGGATGTTGTCCATCTGGATGGCCCAGCCGCCCTCGTTCTGGCGGTAGGCCGCCTCCCGGCGGTCTGCGGGCAGCTGATCGAACCCGGACTCCACCAGCCGGAGCAGCGTGCCTCCGGTCACGGCCTCGAGGTGGAATTCGACCAGGGTGCTGGGTTCGCGGCTGTAGTCCACCCCCGGATCCACGGCGGCTGGATGCCAGCGGAACCCGAACAGGGTTTCGGCCTCCATGCGCTCCACCAGGACATCCATGCGGAGGTGCTCGTAGCCGGGGTAGGTGATGTGGCCGGTGGTGCGCCCGCCCGGAACGAAGGGGCCGTCCAGCTTCACGCGGAACCACTCACCGAACTCCCCCGCGTCCGTGAGCGCCCGCCAGACGCGGGCCCGGGGCGCCCGCAGCAGGATCTGCTTCTCGATGCGGTCGGTACCCGATGCATTCATGCGCAACCTCCTGGTTGCACATTATCTCAATCCGGAAGGAAACACATCTGGGAGG
>DPRT01000057.1:0-588 GCA_003538615.1 Holophagaceae bacterium
ATCAGAACGGGATGTCGTCATCCGGGAAGCTGCCACTGCCCGCCGGGCTGGGGGCGCCGTGGTCCTCGAAGTCCTGGGAGCCGCCGCCGGAGGCGCGGCCACCGTAGCCACCGGAATCGCGGCTGCCGCCGCCCTCGTCCATGCGGCCCAGCATCACGAAGTTGTCGCAGCGGATGTCGCAGGCGGTCTTCTTCACGCCATCCTGGCCGGTGTACTCGCGGTACTGGATGCGGCCCTCGACCATGATCTGCTTGCCCTTGCGCAGATACTTCTCCGCGATCTCGGCCTGCTTGCCCCACACCACGATGTTGTGCCACTCGGTCTTGCTCTGCTTCTCCCCGGACTGGTTCTTCCAGGTCTCCGTGGTGGCGATGCTGAAGCGGGCGACGCTCTGGCCCGAAGGCGTGGCCTTCAACTCGGGATCGCGGCCCAGGTTGCCGATGAGCAGAACCTTGTTCAATGAACCGGACATGATGTCCTCCTTGTGTATCGGCGGAGCTCTCCGCCTCACCGTCGACTCAGACCATCTGAGGGGGTGGTAGGGTGATGAGGTTTGCGCCGAGGGAAAGCCATGTCAAGCGCCAAGTC
>DPRT01000057.1:722-5269 GCA_003538615.1 Holophagaceae bacterium
CTTCGGCTGCGAGCCCTCCCGGCACCAGCACGGCACCCCGGACCATCCGGACATGCGCCACCGCGTGCAGCTGGCGCCGGGTTCCCGCCTGCGGGCCCTCCTGGGCGAGGACGTGTTCCTCGTGAACAGCCGCCACCATCAGGCCGTGAGGCGCGTGGCCCCGGCCCTGGTGGCCGCAGGCTGGCACCTGGACACCACCCACCCGGAGAACGGCCCCCTCATCGAAGCCATCGAAGCCATCGATCCCGCCCGCTGGGTCTTCGGCGTCCAGTGGCACCCCGAGAACCTCGTGGGCCTCAAGGGCCCCGCAGGCGATGCAGCACGGGATCTGTTCGCGGCCTTCGTGAAGGCCCTCCGTTCCTCGTCTTGATGTGCTGGTGACTCCTTCAAAACGGTCAACAGGCCGTTCATTTTGATGATCATCGATCAGCGCCAAGCCATCATTTTTGCATCTAAATATTGAAATAAATTGATTAAATAAATGGATTAAAGATTGCAGCAATGACCCTGTCCTATGAGGAGACAGATCATGAACCTGCAAGATGCAAAGCCTCACTCCGCAGTGCTGGTGGTCGCCCTGGTCACCCTGGTGGGGGCGCAGTTCGGGTGCCAGAAGATGGCGTTCTGGCGTTCCAAACCCCAGGAGATGCACGCCGCTTCCGATGTGCCCGCGGGCCAGGGCACGGTCAGGGTCAGCGATGGGGAAAATGGCAACTCCAAGGTCTCCATCCGGGTGAAGCACCTGGCCCCCCCCTCCAAGGTCGCCCCGGGTTCCACCGTGTACGTGGTCTGGTTCCGCCCCGTGGATGGCGACGCTCAGAATGTCGGCGCTCTGATCCTGAACAACGATCTCGAAGGCAGCCTCGACACCCTGACCCCCCACCGCCGGTTCCGGGTCTCGGTCACGCCGGAGCCCAATGGCCAGGTGGCTTCCCCGAGCAACGAGCCGGTCTTCACCTACCATGTGGAGAGCAACAAGTGAGCTGACGGCCCGCCGCAGGGGATAGCCCGGGGGCAAGCCACTCCGGGCGTTCCTGCCCCGGCGGTCTTCCACCCGAAACCTCGGCCCGTCCTTGGCGTAAGGTGGTGGATCGCCGATGTCCGGCATCCAGGATCGTCCATGACCACCCCCCTCCGCTTCGAGATCCGCGACCGCATCGCCACACTGACGCTGGACCGGCCGGACAAGCTCAACGCGCTCGTTCCCGAAATGAAGGAGGGCTTCGACGAGGCCCTGGCGAACGCGGCGCAACCGGGCGTGAAGGCGCTGTTCCTGCGGGGCGCGGGGCGGGCCTTCTGCGCGGGCGGTGACATCGGCTGGATGGCGAAGGCCCTCACCGGGGGCCGCTGGGCGGAGATGGAGGCCCTGCTGGATCTGGGCGTTTCCGTGGCCCACGGATTGGCCACGTTGCCCAAGCCCGTGGTGGCCGTGGTGCAGGGGCCCGCCGCAGGCGCAGGGATGAGCCTGGCCCTCTGCGCAGACCTGCGCCTCGCCACACCCGAGGCCGTCCTCAGCATGGCCTTCGTGAAGATCGGCCTGCATCCGGACTGGGGTGGCAGCGTCATGCTGTCGCGCCTGGTGAATCCTGCCATCGCCGGAGAGCTGATGCTGACCGGCGATGGCCTCGATGCCGCCCGGGCCCAGGCCCTGGGTCTCGTGAACCGCGTGGTGCCCGCGGAGCAGCTGGAGGACGCCGTGGAAGCCCTGGCCCAGCGCCTGGCGGCCGGGCCATCCGAAACCTTCGCCCGCATCAAGGCCACCCTGCTGCGCAACCAGGGATTGGACGCCGAGGGCCTCCGCGCCCGGCTGCAGNNGCCTTCCTGGAGAAGCGGGCGCCACGGTTCGCCTGAATCTGGACAGGGCCGCGACCGGCTTGGTGACTTCCGGCATTGTGTGTCATTTTTATTTCTATGCCCATCCTCACCATCTGCGCCGACTGCGAGCGCCAGGCCCTCCGCAGCCCCCGGCGGGGCAAGGCCATGGCCGAGGCCCTGGCCTGCCTGACGAAGCTGCTCCTCGTCCGCAAGCGGCTCCAGGGCCTCCAGATCGTCCGCGAATCCTGCCTGCGGAACTGCCCCTTCGGGCGGATCTGCGTGGCCCTGAAGCAGGGTGATCAGGAAGTGCGGCACCACCTCTCGCCGGAGGAGGACCTCCGGAAAGTCGCAGCGAAACTGGCAGGTACCGGCCGCACCTGACGGACCCTACCGGCGGCTCCCGGCGAGGAAAGCCGCGCGGGCCGCGTCGAGTTCCGCACGGATCTCCGGGGCCTGGCGGCGCGGGTCCTCCGTTGCGCGGATCAATTCAGCCAGGGCGGCCTTCCGCTCGCCCGCGAGGAAGGCAAGCCAGGCCTTGGCCCGGTGGACGTAGGGCGAATCGGCTTCCCCCGGGGAGATCACCTGAAGGCGCTTCTCGGCCTCCTTCAGGTCTGGCTTGGGCTTGCGGATCAGGCACTCCGCGCCCGCGGCCTGGGCGTTTGCCCGGATCTCGGGCGTCACCCCCTCAGGCAGGAGCTCGATCACCTGCTGGTAGCCCGCCATGGCCTGGGCAAACCGCTGCTGGAGCCGATCCAGCTCGGCCCCATAGAACCGGCACTCGGCCTCGATGGTCCGCAACCCCGAGGCCTGCGCGAGGTCCAGGGCGCGGCTGTGGTATGCCGCAGATGCGGCCAGGTCCCCCTTCATCAAGGCCAGGATGCCGAGGTTTCTCAGGCAGGTGATCCGCCCGCCCCGGTCCCCCACGGCTTCCCGGATCGCCAGGGCGGCGGTCAGCCGCCCCTCGGCCGTCGGCAGGTCCCGGGCCATGAGGGCAACCACCCCGAGGTTGTTCAGGGCGAGGGCCTCTCCCCACCGGTTCCCCAGGCCCTGCTGCAGGTTCAGGTTGGTCCGGTAGAGGGTGCCGGCCGTCCCCAGGTCCCCCCGCTTCAACGCGAGGTTCGCCAGGTTGTTCTGGGCCAGGGACTGGTACACCTTGTCTCCGGTCTGCTGGCTGAGCTTCAGGGAGCGCCCGTAGAATTCGCCAGCCTCCTGGTACTTCCCCCGCTCGGCAGCGATGAGGCCCAGGTGGTTGTAGGCGATGGTCTCCCCATCCCGGTCGCCGATGGCCTGGGCCAGCGCCAGGGTGGCTTCCCGGAGCTTCTGGGATTCGTCGAGTTGCCCCAGGTCCTTGGCCAGGTAGGCCTTCAAGCCCAGGGCCCGCCCCTCGGCCCAGCGGTCCCCCGTGGCCCTGGCGGACATGAGCGCCCAGTTGGCGACTGCGGGGGCCTGGTCCCGCCCCAGGCGACGCAGGCAGGCGGCATAGCCCGACACCGCGCTGGAAAAGGACGGCGCCTGCAGGGCGGCCCCCCGCAGGTAGGGCTCGCTGCCCTTGAAGTCCCCCTTCAGGAACCGGGCCTTCCCCTCGGCGTAGGCCGCGAAGACCTCGGGCGGGATGGGCGCCCTCTGGGCCGAGTTCGCCCGGAGGGGATCCACTTTGCGGAGCAGGTCAGCGGCCGCCGGGTCCACCAATTCATAGGGGGCGAACGCCCCCTGGCGGGAGGCCCGGGCGACACCCGAGACGCGCGTCCGCCCGGAGGCGTCCACCAGTTCGTAGGCCAGCACGTTCGCCTGCGTAGCCGGGTTCCGGCTGAGGATTCCCCGGAGGAAGAGCCGTGCGCCCAAAGCGTTCGCGATCCGGGACTGGCTGGCCGGATCCATGGCGTCCGAGGGAGGGATCCGCAGGTTGGACATCACCCGGCTGACGGACTCAGGTTCCACCACGGCCATATGGGGCGAGCCCTGCAGAGCTGTGGCGAAAAGCTCGGCCATGCCCACCCCCACCTGGGCGTCCAGGGCCGAGTCCCCCGTATCGTTGCGGAACGGCATCACGGCCATCCGGGGCGGATGCTCCTTCACGAGGTCCGCGATGATGCTGCGCCCGAACAGGTAGTAGCCTGCTCCGAGGAGCATGCCGAGCGCCACCAGGACCCCTCCGGCCCACCAGGCCGACGGATTCCCCCCCAGCTGGCGGCCGATGTCCTCCGCCACCTGATGACTCGTCGGCCGCTTTTCCGGCTCCGTCTGGAGCATGGCCCGTAGCAGGGCGCCCATCCGCCGGGGAAGTCCGCGGCCCCGCAGCGGCTTGAGATCGCCCCTGACGGTCGCCGCCATCTTCGCCTGGCCCTCGCCGGGAAAGGGATAGTCCCCCAGCAGCAGCTCCCAGGCGACCACGCCGAGGGAGAACACATCGCTCGGCGGGCCCACGCGCTTCCCGCACATCTGCTCGGGGGAAGCGTAGAGCGGGCTGCCCATGAAGAGGCCCGATTCTGTCATCTCCCCCCAACTGGAGGGGGACGGCGGAGGAAATCGGGAATCTGCCAGGGTGGCCCCGCCATCCGGCGGTTCCGGAAGGCTCGACAGGTTGGGCCCGTTTCCGGTCGGATCCTCCCCCGTGACGGTGGTCGCATCCATCAGCCGGGCGAGACCGAAATCCAGGACCTTGATCTGCCCGCCGGCATCCAGCATCACGTTGCTGGGCTTCAGGTCCCGGTGGACGATCCCCTTGGCGTGGG
>DPRT01000180.1 GCA_003538615.1 Holophagaceae bacterium
CCTTCTCGCCATTCAGCCGAATGGCCGGACGCTGGTCCTCCCCTTCCATGCCTGGAGGGTTTCCCCGGCACCGGCCAACATGGGAGGGGAGGTGGCGACATTGAGTGATGATCCGGTGGTCCAGATCTTTCGAGGGCAGATCTCTGAGCTCGACCTGCAGATCCTCGCGGCGCTCAACACCCGGATCGGCCTGGTCCAGCGCCTCAAGGACCACAAAGCCACCCTGGGACTCGACTTCTACGACGCCGCCCAGGAGGACCGGGTCCTCGCCAGCTTGTGCCAAGCCAATCTGGGCCCACTGCCCGACGATGGCCTGACTGACATTTTCAGGCTCATCCTGGCCTGGACCAAACGCGCCGCCAGCCCCGGGCAAGCCGGCTGAGGGGCGCGGAGCCTCAGGCCTGAAGGTTCGAAGCCTGCCTGGCCGCCGACTCTCCCGCCAGCCAGCCCGTGGAAAAGGCGATCTGGAGGTTGTAGCCGCCGGTGTTCGCATCCAGGTCGATCACCTCTCCGGCGAAATAGAGGTTCCCGACCTTTTTCGAGGCCATGGTCCGCGGATCCAGGTCCCGGATGGACACGCCACCGGCCGTGATGATGGCTTCCTCCCACCCTCCATGGGCTGTGACCTCGAAACGCATGCCCTTGAGCAGGTCCAGCAGCTGTTTCCGTTTCGCCCCCTGGACCTGGGTGGCGGGACCGGCCGGATCCAGGCCGAGACGCCCACAGAAGACCTCGATGAGCTGGAACGGCAGGAGCGCCCTCAGCAGGTTCCGGCAGCTGCCGCCGCCGTGGGCATCCAGGTCCCGGAGCAGCCGCGCCTCCAATTTCACCGGGTCCAGGGCGGGCTTCAGGTCCAGGATCACCTCGACTTTCCGGCCCGCGGCCTTGGCATCGACGATCTTCCGGCTGAGCCGGAGGATGGTGGCTCCGGCAAGNNCGTTCTTGAGCACCAGCCCCTGGGCCTGACTGTGGATGGGGCGCGTCTCGATCCTCACCAGGGATGGCCGGAGAGGCTCGATCCGATGCCCGCTGGCCTCGGCGAAGCGGTGGCCGTCGCCCGTGGATCCCGTGGCGGGGTAGGACAGGCCGCCGGTGGCGAGGATGCCGGATCGGGCCTCAATCCTCTGCAAAGGCCCCGAGGACCTGCGCATGACCATGAGGCCGCGGAAGACGCCATCCTCGATCACCAGACCCTCGACCCGGGCCTGGTGGACCATCTCGACGCCCTGGCTCCGGGCCCAGGCGACCAGGGCGTCCGCCACGTCCCAGGCCTGGTCGCTGACGGGGAAGACGCGGTCGTCGCGTTCCACCTTGGTGGCGACCCCTTGGGCCTGCAGCAATGCCACCAGGTCATGGTTGAAGAAGGCGCCGAAGGCCTCGCGCAGGAACCGCGGTTCCGGATGGATCTCCTGGAGGTGGGCCTCCAGGGGTTTCATGTTGGTGAGGTTGGCCCGCCCCTTGCCGGTGATGCGCAGCTTGCGGGCCGGGCGGCCCATCTTCTCCAGGAGCAGGACGCGGGCACCCAGCATGGCGGCCCGTCCCGCCGCCAGCAGCCCTGCCGGCCCCGCGCCCACCACCACCACATCCCAGGCGCCGGGCGGCACGGCACCGGCGTGCTCGTCCGCTTTCAACCCGGCTCCCGGCGGTCGTGAAGCACCAGTTCCATCCGGCACCGGGCGCAGTCGAAGCGGCATTCCAGCCGGGTGGGCCCGTTCTCCAGGAAGACGGGGCCCGGGGGCTCCGGGAGGCGGGCCCAGGGCTCGGGGTTGTCATGCACCTGGCACCAGCCCAGCTCATACTTCACGCAGTGGCGGGTGGTCATCACCACTCGGCCATCCAGGCTCTGCTGCAGCTCCGCCGCGGGCTCCAGCACCTCTCCGCCGGCCCGCTCGTAGAAGGCCCGGGCGGCCTGGTTGGCGATGTTCCAGGTGAAATCCAGCGCCCGGCTGGGCAGGGGGTTCAGCTTCGGGGCGGGGGCCCGCCGCCCCTGGCGCTCGCGCGGGGCCCGGCGCGAGGCTTCGAGGGCGGCCGCCGCGTCCCGGCGGAGGCCGTTGAGCAGGCTGAGGGGCACGAAGCGCGATTCGGCAAGGGTGAACTCGGCCAGTTCGAAGGGCGTGTTCCCCAGGCGGCCCAGGGCCTCATGGATGGCCTTGGCGGCCGCCCCCGCATCCCGGGGCGAGGCGAACTCGCCCGGGACCCGGGCTTCCGACACATAGCCCGACGGATCCTCCAGGCGCAGGCGCACGGCCCCTTCCGGGAAATCCAAGGCGGCCCTCACGGGGATCCGGCGCTCCACCTTGGCACCACGCAGGACCTTGAGCCACTGGAGGTCCAGGTTCCGGTGCAGGCGGGTGCCGGATTTGATGCGGGAGGGATCCTGCACGAAGAGCTGGCGGGGCTCCACCGCGTTGACCACGGTGCCGGCCACCTCGGCGCCATCCACGAAGGCAAGGCCATCCCCTGGATGCAGCTCCACCACCGTATCCAGCACCAGCCGGTCTCCCTGGATCGAAAGCACCTGCCCGATGAACTCGCCCAGGTGCTTCCCCGATTCCGGATTGCCCATGGGGCGGCGCTCTCCGTCGATGCGGTAGGTGGAGAGTCCGCGCTGGAAGGTCTTGGTGGGATCGGGGGTGAAGGCGTGGCGGACCGAACCGAGGGAGGACCTTCCCAGCTCGGGCCGCCGTTGCAGAAGGGTGTCCAGCTTGCGGCGCGTGTGGCTGACCACGTTCTTCACGTAGTCCGCATCCTTCAGCCGCCCCTCGATCTTGAAGCTCAGGATGCCGGCGTCCGCGAGCGCCTCCAGATGGTCGGACAAGTCCAGATCCCGGATGTTCAGGAGGTGCTTTTCGCGCACCAGCACGCGGTCAGAGGCATCCACCAGGTTCCAGGGGGCGCGGCAGGGCTGGGCGCATTCCCCGCGGTTGCCGCTGCGGTCGCAGATGGCCCCGCTCAGGTAGCACTGCCCGCTCTCGCCCACGCACAGGGCCCCGTAGACGAAGGCCTCCAGCTCGATGTCCGCGGTGCGGTGGATGGCCCGGATGTCGTCCAGGCTCAGCTCCCGGGCGAGGATGGCCCGGCTGAAGCCCGCGCTGGCCAGGAAGGCCACCTTCTCCGGGCTGTCGCAGACGGCCTGAGTGCTGGCGTGGATGGGAAGGGGCGGGAGATCCATCTCCAGGAAGGCCATGTCCTGGACGATGAGGGCGTCCACCCCGGCCTCGTACAGGCCCCAGGCCTGGCGCCGGGCCTGCTCCAGTTCCGCATCGAACAGGAGGGTGTTGAGGGTCGCGTACACTTTCGCGCCCCAGAGACGGGCCTCCCCGGTGACCCGCTCGAAGTCCTCCAGGCCGTTCCCTGCGGCCTGCCGGGCGCCGAACCGGACCCCACCCATGTACACCGCATCCGCCCCGCAGCGCAGCGCGAGGATGCCCTGGTCCGCGTTCTTGGCGGGGGCGAGGAGTTCTAGAGCCATCCATCTCAGGGTACCAGCCGCGGAGGTGCCAGGGACATCGGCACGAACCGTCCATCCCCAGGGTTGCAGGACCCGGACTCATGGGGAGGCTTCGAAACCCTTCGGCCGGCAGGGCTCCTGGAAGGCTGGCCAGGAGTGTGCGGGTGCGCGAGCATGCCTGGATGACCTACGACGAACCCCTCTTCCGCCCCCCCAGTGAGGCCGATTCCTTCATCCTCCAGGCCACCCTGGGATGTTCCTGGAATGCGTGCACGTACTG
>DPRT01000177.1 GCA_003538615.1 Holophagaceae bacterium
CGCGCAGGGTCAGCAGGAGGAAGGCCTCCCGGTCATGGCCGTAGACCTGACAAGCCGCGTCGTTCACCTCCAGGAAGCGCAGCGTCTGCAGATCGTAGATCCACATGGGGACCGGATGACGGCGGAACAGCTCCTGGAAGGCATCGGTCGAAGGCATGTCGCGTATCCGATCGTGAGGGCCTTATCTTTGCAAAAAAAAGCCTGAAGGATAGCGATTCTTTGATTTGTCCGAATCCTGCGATCAGAAGGCCTCGGCCACCCATTCCGGCGCCAGCTCATCCATGCACTGCCGCCGCTGGCAGGCCCGCTCCCGGCAGGGGGCGCAGCTGATGCCCGTGCGGAGCACACGCCCTGTGCCTGGGGGCAGTCCCGCCACCACCGGGTCGCTGGACCCGTAGAGGCCCAGGACCGGGACCCCGAGCACCACGGCCAGATGCAGCAGCCCGGTGTCCGGCGACACCACGCGGTCGGCCTGCCGGAGCGCGGCAGCCAGGTGCCAGAATCCCAGCGGCGGAAGGGCCGGCACCCCGGTGGCCTCGGGCAGCCAGCTGCGGAGTTCCACTTCTTCGGGTCCGAGAGACCATCGCAGATCCCAGCGATCCTTCATCATGCGGGCAAGCTCGATCCAGTGGCGCAGGGGCCAGCGCTTGATGGCGCCCCGGCGCGAGGCCCCCGGCACCAGCACGGCCCGCGGCTTGCCATCCTGGAGCCAGACCGGCCCGGGGTCCGGGAGCTCGGCCTGGGCGAGTACGGGACGGAACCGGTCCAGGCCCTCCGCGCCCCGGCTGCGGCCGAAGGCCCCAGCCAGTCCAAGGGCCTGGTCATACCGGGTCTGGCGCCGGAAGGGCAAGGGATGGGTCTGGAGCGACCCCGCGAACTCCTTGGTGACCCCATCCCCCCAGCGCTCGGGGACCTCCCCCAGCCTCGGGATCAGCGCCGCTTTCAGGATGCCGTGGAAATCCAGGCTGGCTTCCGCCCCCCGGAGCAGGCCCGCCACCCGCTTCAGTTCCCCAAGGGCCGTCAGAGGATTCGACAGCCGCTTCCGCGCCACGAGCACAGGCTTCACCCATGGCATCGGTTCCAACAGGAAGGCGTGGCGGTCTTCCACCACGGCCCGGAATCGGGCATCGGGGAACGCCTCGTGCAGGTTCGCCCAGGCGGGGAGAACACGGAGGATGTCGCCGAGGGCGGACAGGCGGAGCAGAACCAGATCCATGCCCCCATGCTACCTGGGCCCGCGGGATCAGGCCGCTTCGGGCCGGTCCCCGCCCATTTCAAAGCTCTGGGATAATTGCGATCTGCCGTCTAGGGCTAGCCATGACCGGCCGATCCAGGAACAATGAATGTTTCCCCCTGGGGCCCACCCCCTTCATTTTTGGGTCAAGCTGATGCGCACACTCGCCCTCCTTCCAGCTCTTCTTGTTCCCGCGGCCCTGATCGCCCAGGCCCCAGCGGCTTCCCTGGGAGACCGGGTGAAGGCCGAGCGGCCGGCCGTGGACAAGTTGATGGCGGATCTCCTGTATACCGACGCCATGAAGCGGGCTGAAGCCCTGCTTCCTCCCGTGAAGCCGGCCTTCGACAAGACCAACAACCAGACCCTGGTCCAAAGCAGCGCGGCCTACATGGACCTTGGCCAGGCCTATCGCATGGCCGTGGAAACCGCCGATGCCGCCGGGGCCTGGGAGAAGGCCCTGGAGTATGCCCAGACCGCCAAGGCCCTGAGCCTCGAAAGCTACAACGGCATCAAGGAGCCCTTCGCCCAGACGGTCACCTACTACACCCAGGCCGGGGTCCGGGCCCAGCAGGTGCTCGATGAAAACGATGCCCGCATCAAGGAACTGAAGGGCAAGAGCATCCTGGATCCGGGCGAGCGCCAGGAACTGGACCTGGCCCTCGGCGTGGAGAAGGAAGTGACAGACTGCGCCAAGTGGGTGAAGTTCTTCCAGACCTATCTGGACGTCACCAAGCGCGAATCCGAAGCCTTCGACCCCCTGGTGAAGGTCATGGAGGACAAGCTCAAGGGCGAAGCCGACCAGGTGGCCGACTACAAGGCCGGCAAGGGCGAGAGGACCAAGTGGGTCGAGGCCGTGGTGTCCAGCCCCGCCTACCTTGAAGCCCAGGGCGACAAGGCCGGCAAAGCGCGCTTCCTCTACCGACTCGCGATCCTGGATCCCGCGAGCAAGAAGGTCCAGCAGCAGTTGGACGTCCTCTTCGGCCGTGCCACCGCCCCTGCCAAGGGCAAGGCCAAGCCCAAGAAGGGCTAGCCTCCTCGCGGAAGGCTGTACCCTGAGGGCATGCCCCGCCGCGCCGCTTCCCGCATTCCCGTCCGTCCCCCCGCCCGCACCCCCGACCGGCGGGATGCTTCCCGAGCCCCGAGGCCCCAGGCCCCGGGGCTTCGTCCGTACGAAAGCTTCGAAGCCACCTTCCTGGGCCACCCCGAGGGCACGGGCGGCTTCCTGAGGCTGGCCGGCGCCCGCAAGGGGCCCGGGATGGACCTGCTGGTGGACTGGCGGGATGCCCATGGGGCCATCCACGGCGACCGCGTGGTGGCCGAAGTGAATGGCGAAGGCTGGGACGGCCGCCTCAAGGCCCGGGTGCTGGAGGTCAAGGGCCGGGGTGAGATCCCCCTGCCCGGCACCCTGCAGAAGCAGCCCTGGGGCTGGCGCGTGGTGCCCCTGGAGCCCCGCCTGCCCCAGATCATCTCGGTCCCCCCCACGGACCTCGCCGAAGACGGCGAGCTGGTCAGCGTGAAGCTGGACCCGGATCCCGGCGCGAAGCAGCTGCGCGGCACCGTGATGGCGCGGCTCGGGAAGAAGACCGACCTGAAGATCGAGAACAAGCTCACGGCGGCCCTCTTCAACCTGCGCACGGCCTTCCCGGATGCAGTCATACGCGAGCTGGCGCCCTTCCCCACGGCCATCCCCGCCGAGTGGCTTCAAACGAGAGAGGATCTCCGCGAGGTCCTGACCTGCACCGTGGACCCGCCCACCGCCAAGGACTTCGACGACGCCATCAGCCTGGAGGTGCTGCCCAAATCCGAAGGCGGCGGCTGGCTCCTGGGCGTCCACATCGCGGACGTGAGCCACTACGTCGCCGAGGGTGGCCCCCTGGACGAGGAGGCCCGCCTGCGCGGCACCTCCGTCTATTTCCCGGACGAGGCCATCCCCATGATCCCGGACCGCCTCAGCGGCGACCTGTGCAGCCTCCGCGAAGGGGTGGACCGGCTCACCATGACCGCCTGGATCACCCTTTCACCCGATCTCGACGTGGTGGAGACGCGGCTTTCCGAAAGCGTCATCCGCAGCGCCAAGCGCCTCACCTACGACGAGGTGAAGGAGGCCTGCATCGATCTCTCCACGCGGAAGCGGGCCGAGCTGGGCGAAGCGCTCTGTGGCCTGCTGGACGAATCGCTGGTGCTGTCCCGCCGGCTCACGGAGGTCCGCCTGGGCCGNNGTGGCCAGTTTCTTCACGCGCAAGAAGATCCCCTCCATCTACCGCATCCACGACGAGCCCGACCCCCTGAAGCTGGAGATCTTCGCGGAGGTGGCCCGCACCTTCGGGCTGCTCAAGCCCAGGGAGGTGCCCACGCCCGAGCACCTCAACGCCATGCTGGACAAGGTCCGCGGCGGCCCCCTGGAAGCCATGATCAACACCTTGCTGCTCCGCAGCCTGAAGCGGGCCGAGTACAGCGTCGAGAACATCGGGCACTCCGGCCTGGCCCTCCAGGACTACCTGCACTTCACCAGCCCCATCCGCCGCTATCCGGATCTCATCGTTCACCGCTACCTGCGGAAGGTGCTCCGCGGCGAGCGCCTGCCCGAGGGCCTCCAGAGCCATCTGGCCGTGCTGGCCAAGGGTGCCAGCGATGCCGAGCAGAAGGCCACGGAAGCCGAACGCGAGAACGACAAGTGGAAGGCCTGCCTGCTGATGAAGTCCCGCATCGGCCAGCGCTTCAGAGGCCGCATCCAGGGCTTTTCCGCCAAGGTCGTCTTCATCACCCTCGACGCCCCCTTCGTGGAGGTGGGCGTGCCCCTGGCGGCCCTGGGCGGGAACTTCTGGATCGACGAGCACCGCACCAAGGCCACCGGCCTCCGCGGCACCGTGGTGCTCACCCTCGGCGACGCGGTGGAGGTGGAGATCACCGCCGCGGACGAGGACCTGCGCCGCGTCAGCGGCTGGCTCACGGAGGCGAAGGCCCAGGATGCGCAGGGGAAGGCGTTCCAGTTCGTGCCCGTGCTCGCAGCGCCTGCGACGCTGCGAGAAGGAGACCTGGAGAAACCCCGGAAGGGGCGATCTCAGACGCAGGAAACCCGGAACCGGCGCGATGCTGCTCCCAGGCCGCAGCAGGAGCGAAGGGCCACCGCGGGCGAAGCCCGCGACCCCGAAGGGGCGAGGCCCAGGACGGGCCAAGTGAAGGGCCGCCCCCCGAAAAAGGCCCGCGAAGCGGGCGGAAAGTCCCGGGAAGCCCATCCCAAGCCGCCGAAGGGCAGCGTCCGGGGCCCCGGCAAGCGGAAGGGCCGATGATCGTCGCGCCCTCGCCGGTCCGCTGCCTGGGCGTGGACCCGGGCTCCCTGGCCTGCGGCTGGGCCGTGGTGGAGCGCTTCGGCTCCCGGATGTCCCTGGTGGAGGCCGGGGTCATCCGCAATCCCCGCGGGGCCGACTTCGACCAGCGGGCCCTGCGCATCCATGAGCGCCTGGCCGAGGCCATCGCCGCCCACCAGCCCGGCTTCATGGCCGTGGAGTCCCCCTTCGTGGAGAAGAACGCCGCCACGGCCCTGAAGCTGGGGCAGATCCGCGGGGGCATCCTGCTCACGGCAGCCCTCCATGGGCTGCCCGTGGGCGACTACAACCCCATGCAGGTGAAGAAGGCCGTCAGCGGCTACGGCTGGGCCGACAAGCACCAGGTGGGGAAGATGGTGATG
This sequence comes from Holophagaceae bacterium, assembly GCA_003538615.1. Taxonomy (GTDB): domain Bacteria; phylum Acidobacteriota; class Holophagae; order Holophagales; family Holophagaceae; genus Geothrix. Next base: position 4,923 of record DPRT01000177.1, read on the forward strand.
ACCCTGCTGAACTTGAAGGAGGAGCTGCCATCGGACGCGGCCGATGCCGCCGCCGTGGCCATCGGCCACCTCCTGGCCACCCGGGGGCTGCCGAAGGCCCCGGGACGGGCCTGATCCCGTCGATCACGACCCAAATGTCATGTTTTTCCGGGGCTTGCCGGATTGTCACGAGCTCCATGACAAAATCACGCGTAACTCGTGACATTTCTTGTGATGTCTATCACTAGCATTGGTCATCTGCAAAGACGATGATGATGTCCAGGAAACATCCGGAGCTGCCATGCACATGGACACCAGCGTTCGACAGCACAACCCGGCCTTCTGGACCACCGCCGAGCGGCTCCATGAGGTCTTCAACCAGCTGGAGCGCCAGATGAGCGCCTCCCCGCGCGGTCTCGCCGTCCTCCGCCAGGTGCAGGCCCTGGAAGCCGAGCTCGAAGCCGAGGTCATGCACCGCAGCCGACGCGTCCACGCCGCCTGATCCGATTCTCCTTGCGCAGAAAGGCCCGGCGTTGCCGG
>DPRT01000174.1:0-4508 GCA_003538615.1 Holophagaceae bacterium
CCGCGCCTACCCGGAGCCAGGATGGGGCGGCGGCGGGCCTACTCGGCCTTTTCCACCACGACCACCATGCGCGTGGCCACGGCGGCCAGGGCGCCCACGGCCGCGAAGACCGGCAGCAGGGCCGCGCCCACCAGGCCCAGGGTGAGGGGGATCTCGATGAGCGTCTTGCCCTGCTCGTTCTTCAGGATGATCCGGCGGATGTTGCCCTCGTGGATCAGCTCCTTGATCTTGTCGAGGACCTTGCCGCCGTCGAGCTTGAACTCCTCGGTGCGGGTGCGGTCCTGCGCATCGGTGGTCATGGTGGATTCCTTTCTGCGCCTCAGGCGCGGATCTGCAGGGACCGGCCCGTTCCCGTCAGAACCGGATGCCGGCGTAGATGCCGAACTGGCTCTTGGGGGCCATGGATTTCAGGGCGTCCGCCGCGGAGGCGTCGGACTCCAGGCTCCGGGTGCTGAGGGGGAAGGCCGCCTCCACGCCGAAGAAGGGCTTCACGAAGGGCGAGGGCACGGCGAAACCAGCGTTCATCCGGGCCCAGACACGGTTGTAGGTGGTGCTGTCCCCGGTGCCGGCCACGGACCCGGACAGCCGCTCAGAGCGGAACTCCAGGCCCGCGCCCACCGCCACGAACGCCTTGAAGTTGAACATGGCGCCGGCGGACCAGTGGCGCTCCTTGAAGTCGCCGATGTCCGCCGCGGGCAGGCCGGTGAGGGAGGCCTTGAGGGTGGCCCTGGTTTCCGGCTGGAAGCCTGCGGTGAGCTGGAGGGAGGCGGGGCCCAGGTCGGCCACCGCGTAGCCGAGGCGGGCGGCGAGGACCGTCCTGCTGCCCGCCTCCAGCTTCAGGGTGGTGCCCGGCGCCACCTCCACCCGGGGCGAGGGATACTGCTGCTGGCCTACGAACAGGCCGGCTTCGAAGGTCTGGGCCGCCAGGGGTGCCGCCAGAAGGAATGCCAGGATTGGAGTCGTTTTTTTCATAATAAACTCCTTGTGATGTCAAAACCCGCGAGCCATCATTCCACCCTTGCGGGTCCACCGCAAAAGAAACCGGGACGGTGGAGNNGGCCGGCGCGGCCAGCAGGCCGTTCTCCACGGCGCCGTCGTCGCTTTCGGCTTCGCACAGGTAGGCGGCGATGGCCCCAAGGGGCTGGTCCGTGGGGACCAGGGACCAGCCCAGGGGCGCCTTCCGGGGCACCCGGCGCCAGGAGACGCTCAGTTCGCCCACGGAAGCCGCCTCCAGGATGGCGCGGCCCCCCTCGGAACCCAGGGCCTCCACCACGGGCACCTCCACCTCGAAGGTGCCCAGGGCCTCCCGCACGGCGAGGCCGTGCAGGCGCAGGTGGTCCGCCACCGCGGGGGGCACCAGGTAGGCTGCCGGGCGGTTCACCACGAGGCTGCCCGTGAAGCGGCCGAAGTGGGGGAGGCTCACGGCGCTGGGCGCGCCCTCCAGGGTGCGGGGTGTGCGGGTGAGGATCTCCACCGGAGCCTCGAAGGCCTCCAGGCGGGACCGGATGGCGATGCGCTCCCGGGGCGTGCGGCTTTGCGCCACGGTCTGCACCACCTCGTCCCGGTGGGCGGCCACGAACTTCAGGGTTTCGAGCATGAAGGCGTAGGCGGTGCGGACCCGCTCGGCGAAGGGGATGTACGAGTAGCACTCCAGCAGCAGGTCCATGCGGTTGGTGAGGCCCCGGTAGTTGCTGCCGAAGCGCGGGTGGTGCGGGTAGGTCATCCAGCCTTCNNCCGTGGTTGGCCTTGAGGGCCGCGGTGACGGGCGGCAGCAGGCGGTTCCGCATGTACTCGATGGGCTCGCTCCGGCCGCTCTCCACCGTGTGGGGGATGTCGTAGGTCATGGAGAAGCGGTGCACGGAGCCGTTCGTGGCGTGGTTGTCGATGGTGAGGTCCGCCGCCCAGGGCTGGCACACGCGGGTCTGGAGCAGGCGCATCTCGGCGCTCTCGTATTTCAGGTAGTCGCGGTTCAGGTTGATCTTGGCGGCATTCACGCGGGTGCCCACGCCGCTGTCCGGCCCCAGCTGGCCGCTGAGCTTGGGCAGGTGCAGCCGGCGGTTCCCTGGATCGATGGCGTCGTTGCCGTCGGGGTTGAAGAGGGGCACCACCACCAGCGTGAGGTCCGCCAGGATCTGTCCCGCATCCAGGCCCGGCTTGTCCTCCAGCAGGTCGCGCACCAGCATGAGGCAGCCTTCCTTGCCCTCCACCTCGCCCGCGTGGATGCCGCTGATGACCAGCACCACGGGCAGGCCCAGGCTGCGGGCCTCCTCGGGGGTCTTCGCCCCGTGGGCCGACAGCACCAGCAGGGGCAGCTCCCGGCCCTGGGGGCTCGCGCCGAAGCTGGAGATGTGCAGGCGCTTGTCGCCCTTGGCTTCGAGCCCGGCGAGGAAGGCCATCACGTCCGCGTGGCGGCTGGTCTCTTCGTAGCGGGTGGCTTCGGCGCGGGTGAGCAGGGGCATGAGGGCTCCAGGCAGGGAAGGCTATTCTCGCGCCGGGACGGCCCGGGATGTCAGCGTTTCGCCACCAGTTCGATTTCCACCGAGGCCCCCAGGGGCAGCTCCGCCACGGCCACGGTGGTGCGGGCGGGGTAGGGCGCCTGGAACCGGGCTTCGTAGGCGGTGTTCATGGCCTGGAAGTGGGCCATGGTCGTGAGGTACACATTGACCTTGATGACCTGGTCCAGGGTCAGCCCGGCGTCCTTGAGCACCGCCTCCAGGTTGTCGAAGGCCCGGTGGGTCTGGGCCGCGATGTCGCCCTCCACCAGGCGGCCCGTGGCGGGGTCGATGGGGGTCTGGCCCGACAGGTAGAGCAGGTCGCCCGCCCACACGGCGCGGGAGTAGGGCCCGATGGGCGCGGGCGAACCGGGGGCGGCGACGGGGATGCGGGGCATGGGGCCTCCTGGATTGCCGGGCTCAGAGGCTCCGTTTCAGCACGGCCTGGCCCATGTGCGACACGCGATAGCGCCCGATGGCCCGCTCGCGGATGAGGTCGTGGCGCTCCAGGTAGGCCAGGTCCGCGTCCGTGGCGCCGGCCTTCACCAGGTGGTCCCGGGGCACGTCCGGGTGCTTGGCCACCACCTGGAGCAGGGTGAGCTGGCGGGGGGTGATGGCATCGACCACGATGGCTCCTAGGTGCTGATCTGGCGGCGGTAGCTGGGGCGGTGGATGTCCGTGATCTGGACCGTGAGGCTGCACCTCATGCCTGCGAAGGTGCGGGGGAAGGCCCGCGCCAGCACCGGCAGCAGGGCCTCGCTGAGCTGGGCCTTCACCTCGTCCGTGCGGCCGCTGAGGATCTGCACGTTGAGGGTGACGAAGGCCTGGTCCGCCGCGCCGTCGCCGATGGCGAACAGCGGGTGCCGCAGGGCCCGGCTCTTGATGTCCGCCGCCGTGAAGAGACCCGTGGCGATGAGCGTCTGGTTGATCTCCCGCAACAGGCCCTGCCAGTCCGGCTCATCCAGCAGGTTGTCCGAGGCTTCGAGGATGCAGTGGGGCATGGGGCGCTCTTCGTCTTCAGGGGGCGGGGTCAGCCTCCACGGTGGGCGGAGTCGGAGCCCTCGTCCAGCCTCATGTGCAGGATGGGGTAGGCCAGGCCCAGGCTGTCCACGGGCGAGCGGCTCGCCGTGGTGAAGCCGAAGCGCTCGTAGAAGCCCACGGCCTGGCCGTTCTGCTCGTTGACGTCCACCCGGTTCACGCCCAGGGTCCGGATGGCGTGAGTCAGCAGGCAGGCCCCGAGGCCCCGGCCCCGGTGCGCCGGGTCCACGAAGAGCATCTCCAGCTCGCCCGCCTGGACGCCCATGAAGGCCAGGGGCTGGTCCCAGTCGCCCCGGGCGCAGAGCAGGTCCGTCCGTTCCGCCAGAATGGCCGCCACGATGGGGGTGAGCCGCTCCAGGTCCCCCTCCCGCAGGAAGGTGTGGGTGGCCCGCACCGAGGCCTCCCAGAGGTCCAGGAGCGCCGGTCCCTCGCCGGGGCGCACCGGCGACAGCAGGAAGGCGGGNNGGTTGTAGATGGCGGGGCCGAGCTCCACCAGGCAGAAGCGGAGGAAGGTCCCCGCGCCCAGCTCGCCGATGCTTTCGCCGTACTCCTCCGCCACGAAGCGCTGGATGGCGCCGTGCAGGCGCTTCTCGACATCGGGTTGCAGCTGGATCTCCATGGGGGCCTCGCGGGATCGTTTCCGGCCTCCAGTGTGGCGGCGATTGACCGGGGGGTGAAACGATGCACCAAGGGGTTCCGGGCGGATGGAGCCCGCGCGCCCACGGGAGTAGAGTCAGGCATGTCCCAGCGGGTCCTCCTCACCGGCGCCACCGGTTTCATCGGCCGGAACCTTCACGGTCCCCTGGAGGCGGCCGGCCATGAGGTCCGCTGCCTGACGCGGAAGCCCGGGGAGGCCCGGCGCCTCTGGCCGGACCGGCGCTGGGTGGGGGGCGATATCGGCGAACCGGCGTCCCTGCCCCCGGCCCTGGAGGGCTGCGAGATCGCCTACTACCTGGTCCACGGCATGGGTTCCCACGG
>DPRT01000174.1:4521-6844 GCA_003538615.1 Holophagaceae bacterium
CTGGCGGCCCGCCTGCCCGCCATGGTGCTCCCCGCGTGGCTTTCGCACCGGAGCGAACCCGTGGCCCTGGACGGCGTCGTCGCGGCCCTCCTGGCGGGCGCGCACATCGGGCTTCCGGCGAGCACCTGGTGGGACATCCCGGGTCCGGAGGCCCTCTCGGGCCGGGAGATCCTCCTGCGCCTGGCGGCGGTCATGGGGCGGAAGCCGCTGCTCCTGAGGATCCCGCTGATCACCCCGCGCCTCTCGTCCCACTGGATCCGGCTGGTGACGCGCGCCGATGATGCGGTGGCGCGGGAGCTGGTGGAAGGCCTGACCTCGGACCTGCTCGCGACCCGGCCCGGCTACTGGGAGGCGGCCGGCCTTCCGCCGCCGGTGGGGCTGGAGGAGGCCGCGCGGCGGGCCCTCGCCGCCGAGGCCGGAACCCTTTCCCGCGCCGGCAGGATGGCGGAAACCCTGGCGGGATGGCTCACTCCGCGGCACCGCCCCGCGCCGGGGAGGGAGCTCCCGGAGCCGTAGGCGCCGCCTCCACGCGGAAGGCCAGGTAGAAGTCCAGGGAGGCGATGGAGCTGGCGATGGTGTGCTTGACCAGGCGTTGCTCGCCCGCCCTGCGCGCCAGCTCCACGGTGGCCGGATGGGTTCCGGAGATCTCCACCATCAGGGGCTTTCCCTCCCCCGGGTCCCGCAGGGCCAGGGCGGCCTGTCCGAAATGCCTCGAGTCGTGGAGCGGGACCGTCTCCGGCCCCAGGGGGAACCAGTCCGCCTGGGTGCCCACCCCTCCGGGGGCCCCGAGCGCCGCGAGCGCCTTGAGGATCCAGTCCTCGGTGGCGGGGTTGCGGCGGTCCGGCCCCAGGACCTTGACCAGGACGACCAGCCTGGCCGCCGGTTCCGGCGGCGCCGCGAACGCGAGCGCCCCGGCGGACAGCAGCAGCGCCGGGAGGAGTCTGGAAAGCCACCCATGCCAAGCCATGCTTCACCCCTTTGGCGGCGCCTACTCCGTGTCCATCACGATCACCACCTTCTGGGGGCTCCGCTCGGAAGCCTCCCGCGTGTCGTGCTCCAACCGGAGGACGAGCCGGTAGGGCGTCGCCTTGTAGCCGCGCTTCTTCAGGGTCAGGTTCGCCCAGCCCCGGTTGCTGGTGTGCCACATGACCCGGATCACGGGCTTGTCCGGGCCGGTCTCCCCCCAGTACTCCCCGTCGGCGTAGATGTGGGCTCCGGGCGGGTCCGAGAAGATCCTGACGGTCCCGTAGGAGAGTTTCGAGGGGGCCGGATTGGCGCTGGGGCGGTGCGCAGCCGCGCAGCCGCAGAGCAGTACGGCGGCCAGGCCGACCGCGGCGATGGACCATTTCATGGGGTGTCCTCCTGGTAGATGGGCTCTCCAGCCGCCCGGATGCCCGATTCGTTGGCGAACCACTCGCCCATGAGGTGGGCCTGGCGGTAGTCCTTGGCGCGCTGTTCGTAGAGCAGCTGCTTCTGCCGCTCCGCGCCCGCCTTCATGGCCCCGTCCAGCTTCCCGAGATCCCCCTTGAGCTCCACCACCTTGTCCGTGAGCTGCACGATGGTGCGGCCCATCCGGTCCGCCATCATGCGCCGGTCCTCCTGCTGCGAGAGGATGCGGTCCACGTTCCACCAGGCGTCGAAGAACCGCGCCCCCTGGTAGCTGTAGTCGATGGCGAAGGTGGCCAGCCGGCCCGCCTGCGCGGCCTCCTGGTAGCCGAGCCGCTTCAGCTTCACAAGCCCGGCCTCCTTCAGGATGTCGATGACCGCGTCCTGGACCAGCTTCAGGGCCAGGGCGAGATCCTGCTTCACGATCATGTCGTCGGCCAGCTCCAGGGTGGTGGCGCCGTCCAGGGTGCGGTCCGCGAGGGTCCTCAGCCGGGCGCAGAACGCCTTCAGCGACATCTGCCCCTTCATCGCGGCCACCAGCTCCCGGTGCTGCTGCGCGATGCGCTCCAGAGCCACCCGGCCCTGGGGGCCGAGGGCGGGGTTCCGGCCTGCCTTGTCGAGGAGCGCCTGGGCCCGGCGGAGCTTCTCCTCGCAGGGCGCCAGGCGCTTCCAGAATTCCACGCTGTTCCAGGTGTGGGTCTCCACGGCCGCCTCCAGGGGGCCGGAGGCGCCCACCAGGAGGCTGACGGAGGCGATGATGGCGCCGAACTGGGCCGCCTGGCTCTCCTCGGCCCAGTACTTCAGCTCCTGGCGCCAGTCCTGGTTCTGCTGCAGCCGCTCCAGGGCCACCCGCCAGTGCTCCCGGCTGGAGGACAGCTTGGCGATGCGCTTCTTGAGCACCTCCTGGCGCTTCTCGATGGCCTTCTCCTCCGGCGTC
>DPRT01000095.1:0-4239 GCA_003538615.1 Holophagaceae bacterium
ACCGGGGACCCTCTGATTAAGAGTCTTGCGCACGGGCCGGTGTCGGGTGGTTGGGGGTAGTGTCGGGTATTGAAAACAGGTTGCTTGCGCTCTCGGTTTGGTGTTGGATGGTGGCGGGTGGTGCCTGAACTCCGTCCGAATTCCGTCCAAATGGGAGATCTGACTGGTGCCGAAAAGCGATCCGAAACAATGCCCTCGGCAGATGGAGATCCGGAAGGATTCCATGGATCTCATGATAGCCGAGGCGCGGGAATATGAAGTGAAGGACACGAAGTTGCCGGGGTTCCGCGTGCGGGTGTCGCCGAAGGGGCTGCGCACCTTCATCTATCGATGGAGCCAGGACGGCAAGGATGAAAAGGCCGCCATCGGCCGCTACCCGGGCATTCCCGTGATGGCGGCGCGGAACAAGGCCCAGATCTGGTACGGGATGGTTTCCGACGGCAAGAACCCCCGACTCGAGAAGCAGGAGAAGAAGGCCACCCGCAAGGCGGCGCGGGAGACCATGGGCGAACTGATCGACCGATACTCTGTGGAAGTTCTCCCCGGCCACAAACCCAACACCCAGCGGGACTACAAGAGCGTGCTGAAGGCCCTGAAGGCGCGGTTCGGCGCCACGCCCGTACGCGCCCTCGACCTGGAGGCCATCAAGGCCTACCACGCGGACCTGGCCGCCACGCCGCGCACGGCGAACAAGCAGGTAAAGATCCTCTCCTCGGTGCTGACCCAGGCCGAGCGCTGGGGGCTGCGTGACCTGCGGTCGAATCCCTGCTACCTGATTGAGGGCTACCCCGAGACCAAGCGGGTGCGATCCCTCACCCCCAAGGAGGCCGTGGCCTTCGGCAAGCTGCTGCGCCAGCAGGCGGCCGGTTCAGCCGCGGTGGACATTCTCTGGTTGATCCTCTACACGGGGGCCCGGCCGGGCGAGCTGCAGGTGCTGGAATGGCCGTGGGTCGATCTCAAGGCCGGGGTCATCCGCGTGCCGAAGGAGCACCACAAGACGGGGCGGAAAACGGGCGAGGATCGGTTCATCGGCCTCGGCCCGGTGGCGATCTCCATCCTGAAGGCGCGGCACAAGGGCCACACCAGCAAGTGGGTGTTCCCCAATGCCAAGGGCACAGGGCCCTATGCGGGCCTCAACACCTTCTGGCGCCGCCTACACCATCCCAAGGACGGGCGACCCGACCTGCTGCTCAAGGCCGGGCTGCGGGATTTCCACCTCTACGATCTGCGGCACACCTGGGCCACCTGGGCCCGCCGAGGCGGCCAGGCCCTGGAGGACCTGGCCGACATGCTGGGCCACACCGATGTGCGGATGTCGCGCCGGTACGCCCACGCCCAGCCAGACAAGCTGCGGGCCGGGGCCATCGAGGTGGAACGGGCGCTGGGCGGGAAGATGCGGAGCTAGAACCTGAAGGTCAGCACGACCTGGAACTCGGCGGTGGGCGAGAAGAGCCGATGGACTTCCTTTGTCGTGTAGTCCCTGTTGGGATCGAAGGAATCTCTTGAGGTACCCGCATAGAACAGGCCGAGGCTGGTGAACACTTCCTCGACCTCACCTTCAACCTCATAGCCAGCTCGCCACCAGAAGCGGTTGAAATTAGAGCTGGCGCTCAGGCCGATGGTGCTGTCCTCGGCCTTGGTGTGCTCGAACCGCATGGCGCCGCCCAGGAGCAGCCGGTGCGTCACGCTTTCCCCTTTGAAGGGGATGCCGTACTGGAGTGAAGCCTCAGAGTATGACCATTTGAACTCATCCTTGGACTCGAAACCCGAATAGCTGATGGTGGACTTCCCAGGGGTTTTATAGGCCCCGCCGAAAGTGAACTCCTTCCATCGGTAGGACGCTCCAAGGTAGGCCCCCAACTGGTTGGTCATCGAGGCGTCCTGGATGGACTGGGGTTTGGCGCTGGAAAGGCCGAGGGTGATGCCGAACCCCTGGGCCATGGCCAGGCTGGAGATGAAGCAGGTGAGGAGCAACATACGAATTCGCAAGACTTCCTCCGGTGAAAAGAAACCGCCTTATGGCTGGTGGTATTGGGGGGGGGTGGAATATCAGTCGGGGATTAATTTATCTGGAGCATAACGCTGGTGGGTATTTATTTCAGCAGCGCCTGCACCAGGTCTTCCAGCTTATCCGCGTTGCCCGGCTTGCTGGCCGTGTCGTAGGCATCCGTGATGGCCGCAGCCATGCGGCTGGCATCCCGCTTGGGGCGGAAGGCGAGAGCCGCCGCCAGGGCTCGGGATAGCAGCTCCCGGTCCAGTCCTGAATCGCGGTAGGGCGTGGCCGTGGACTCCCGGACCAGGTCCGCGGGCGCTGCGCTCTGCCCGGTGGTGAGGTGGCGCACGTTGGCCCGATAGCCCAAGGAGATCGACATCAACTCGGGGAGCGTGGGTTCCTCGGCCTCCGCCTCGAAGGCCTCCAGGCGGCGCTTGGGGATCTGAAGGGTGAGGGAGGCCGTGGTGAGGGGCATCCCTGCATCTTGGCGAGCCTGGCTGATCCGCGAGCCATACCCGGGGGTCATGGTGGGCATGAATGAGCTGCTGTGCAAAAGAGAAAGAGCTGAAGGGAACTGCCCAGAGGCACCCATCGGCCCCTTCCCTTCCCGGAGCCAAGGGCGTGAAACGCCAATCGCATCGGCCAGCCGATCCAGGGTCAGGCCATCGACCTTAGGATCCTCCTCCTTGAGCAATCGATAGATCGTGGGGCGGCTCGGGCCACCCCTGCGTGGCACGTCAATCGGCCGGAGACGATTCGTTTTCAGCGCAAGACGGATTCTGTCAGCTAGTTGGCTCAAGGTAAACAAATCCTCTTGACGCATGTCCCATGCGATACAATACTGTCTCGTGTTGACATTCCGCCCTCCGAAGAGAGAACCAGATGAAACAGAATACCCCAACTCACGGTAAACGGCGGGCGGCGTGGACCACCCTGGAAATCAAGATCGCCATGCTCAAGGCTGGCGTTACGCCGACCTCCATCGGGGCCGCCAGTGGTCTCACGCCGCAGGCCATCAGCCATGCCGTCCACAGGGCTCGGTGCGGACGGCGGGCCCGGATGGCCGTGGCCCAGGCCCTGGGGGTGGATGTCACCGAGATCTGGCCGGATGCCCTTCTGCCCCTGCGTGAGCGCCGCCTCCGCAAGGCCTCGTGAATTCTGCCTGCACTCCTCTTCCCTCTTCGTCCATCCATCGGGGTTGCCTCCATGTGTAAGATTCGCCACTGGACACCGCAAGATCGCCGCTTCGTTGTTGAGATAAAAGAGGCCCTGCTGATCCCCCATCAGGGGCCCTCGGCCATGCCGCGGAAAGTGGTGGCTCGGGCATGCGGGCGGACGGAGGGCTGGTACAGCCGTGTCCTGAACCTCGACGAGCTGGACTGGGTGCCTGACCTGGTGGACCTCAGAAAGATCTACAACGCCACGGGTAACCGCGAACCTCACCGAGTGTTGATGCGGTGGATGGGCGAATCGCTGCTGGAGCCCGAGGAAAACCCCTTCGTTCTCCTGGCCCGCAGCGAGGAAGCCAGCTCCGCTTTTAATACCCGCCTGTCGAGGCTGTTGCAGGACGGGAACCTGTCGAAGGCCGACGCCAAGGAACTTCTTCCCTTCGCCGCCAAGAACCTGAACCAGGCCCAGGCGGATGTGGACGCCCTCCGTGGGCGCATGAGGAGGCCGTGATGGATTTCATGCTCGCTACTTCCATGCCGATCGGTGAATCCCGCATCGGGTGCGGGGACGTGAAGGCCGTGTCGGCCCGGGCGCTCTACCGCAACCTGGGGCTGAACGCCTCCCAGTGGGCCCGATGGTCGAACACCAACATCGAGCAGAACCCTTTCGCCTCGGAGCATGAGGACTGGGAGGGGTTCGACATCATGTCGAGCGCAAATTCTGCCGATTCCATGGCGCGCCCCCAGCCCACCAAGGACTATTTCTTGGCCGTGCCCTTCGCCAAGAAGCTGGCCATGCAGGTGCGGACGGCCGAGGGCGAGCGGGTGCGCACCTACTTCCTGGAGTGCGAGCGCCGGGCCCACGCCGTGGACCTTCCGGGGCCGGTGCAGGTGCTGCTGACGGCCTCACGCACGGAGATTCTGCGCATGGCTCTGGGGCTCAGCGAGGAGCGGGATGCCCTGAAGGCCCAGGCCACCGAGCACCAGGCCACCATCGCGGTGCTGGAGCCCAAGGCCCAGGCGCTGGATCGCCTCAGCGACGCCACCGGGAACCACTGCGTGACCGATGCCGCCAAG
>DPRT01000095.1:4265-8641 GCA_003538615.1 Holophagaceae bacterium
CTCGTGAGCGATCTGCTGGAAATCCCCCCCAAGCAGAAGCGCCAGCCGCGACCTGCCCCCACGGTGGTGGTGGGCCTCCCTGCCCTGCACCTGGTGGCCGGCCAGGCGGATCGCCACGAGGCGCCCTCGCAGGTGGTGGTGGTCGAGCCCATCGCCGTGCGCGAGGACCTGGCCTCGGCCATGACGGGCATCCCGCCCGAGACCCTGCGCGCCCACCGGAAGACCCGCACGGGCCCGCCCTACCGCAAGGACGGCGCCACGGTGCTCTACCTCACCCGTGAGCTCCGCGAATGGGCCGAGGCCCTGCCGAAGGTGCTGACCGCCTGACACAACAAGGGCCCGCTGGCACGGGCCCCATCTCGCAAGGAGATTCAATGCACTCACCAAACTACAGCCACCCCGCCGCGCCCGCAAGGGCCATCCCCCTGGGGGAAGAGCCGCTGGTCACGCGGGCGAAGGTCTGCGCCCAGCTGCGGGCGGCCATCCAGATCCTGGAGGGCGGGGCCTTCGACGTGCGCACCATCGACGCCGCCAAGGCCCAGCTGCAGGCCTCGCAGCGGGTGCTCTTCGTGGCGCGGGAGGAGATCGCCCACCAGGTCATCCGCGTGCGCCTCCAGATCGGCCAGTTGGGGCGGGAGCGGCGGGCATGAGCGCCTACCCGACCTTCCTCATCTGGAGTTTCCGCCACAAGGCCTGGTGGAGGGCCCAGGGCCAGGGCTACACCACCAAGCAGGCTGAGGCCGGCCGCTTCACGTTCGAAGAGGCGATGGTCCAGAACCTCGACCCGATCTCCACGGGGAACCGCCCCGCCGGGGACGCCCTGATCAAGGAGACCCGCTGATGAGCCTCCTCCAGGGAACCCTCACCGCGGCCCGGCACCTGGTGCTGGGGCCTGTGCCCGCCTTCGCCGACCTGATGGCCGGCCTGTGCCAGGACCAGTGGCGCCCCTTCCAGGATGGCCTGGAGGAGGAGCGCCTCGGCTGGGTGGACTGGCGGAACCTGCTGATCACGCCTCCGGACGACGCCTGGGTGCAGCAGGAGCGCTTCTATGTCTTCGCCCTGCGCATCGACACCCGCAAGATCCCCGCGGCCCTGCNNGGCCCTGCAGAAGGAGAAGGATCTGGCCTTCATCGGCAAGGAGGCCCGCATCAGCCTGGCGGACGAGGTGAAGGCCGAGCTGCTGCGCAAGGTGGTGCCCACGCCCAAGGCCTACGAGGTGGTCTGGGACCACAAGGCGGGCCAGGTCTGGACCGCGGCCACCAGCCAGAAGGCCCAGGGCGCCCTGGCCAGCCTCTTCATCAAGAGCTTCGGCTGCGAGCTGCACCCCCAGGGCCCGCTGACCCTGGCCGGCCGGGTGGCGCCGCAGATCCCCACCGAGGGGCTGATGGCGCTGGATCCCCTGGAGCTGGAGGTGGCCGATGCGAACTGAGCACCGTCCTGCAGCTGCCTTCGTCCTCCTGGAGGTGCCTGGGCTGGATCCCATCAATGTGATCACCCAGGATCTTGGCCCCAGCGAGGGCCGCCTCATCATCGAGTGCTTCGGCCAGACCTGGAGTTATTACTGGGGAGCTATGGGTGGGCAGCGGCTGGCCGAGTTCGTGGCCACCTCTGACCCGAGTTATCTCTGCTCCAAGCTCCAGGGGTGTGCGCGGCTCAAGAAGCGGGAGGTGGAATACCTCTATCGGATCATCGCCGCGGTGCAGCAGGCGATGCGCGAGGTGGCAGGTGCCTGATGCCCACTCCTCCCCGCGAGTTCCCGCAGTGCCTGGACTGCCACCGCTGGCTGAAGAACCTGGCGGCCCGGCGGCGGGGCTACGGGCCTGTGTGCTGGAAGCGCCACGCGGCGCTGGAGCACCTGCCGCCCGACGATCCGCGCCGCCTGCAAGCCCTTCCCACCCTTCCGCTTTTCGAGGTGACCGATGAAGCCTCTTGAACTGATCGAGCAGGGCCGGTTCCTCGGCGAGGAGTTCCTGCTCTGGCTCTGGATGCGTGGCATGACCCAGGGCGGCACCAGCCGCGAGGAGGGCGACGGCTCGGGCCTGTTCGTGGACGACCAGATCCAGCTGGCCTCCGAGCGCGGGGAGGTCAAGCAGATCTCCCTGGCCAAGGGCAACCCCTCCGAGTGCCGGGAGGCCTTCGAGGCCCTGTCCCGGGGCATGCGGCCGGTGAAGCTCAAGGTGCGGATCCTGTCGGGCGACCTGGAGTGGGTGGGGACGCTCGACGCGGCCCAGCTGCGCCTCGGCGCCCTGAAGATGCCGCCCTCCACCGGCAAGGCCCCGCACGAGCGCCTGCATGACCGGATCTTCCTGCTGGAGGAGGGCCACGGCCACCTGGACCGCCGGTACAAGCAGTTCCTGGCCGAGCGCACCGACGACAACGGCGAAGCCCTGGCCCAGCAGCTGCTGGCCTGGGTGAAGGCTGGGCTGGAAGGCGAGGCCCTGCCCGCGGGCGAGGCGCCCTGGGAGGAGGCTGGGCCGGCCACTGGAGGGTTCGTGGATTCCAAGGTTCACATCCTCGGCACCGAGGGCCGCGCCGAAGGCTTCGCCAAGGATCGGATTCAGCCCCTCGCCAGGGACAAGAAGAGCGTGCTTTCGCATGCCCTGGACATGACCGAATCCGCGCTTCAGGGTGTGGCCGAGGACCCGGCCGTCCGCCGTTCCATGGGCAAGCTCATGAAGGGCCTGGCCGAGCACGGCACCTCGATGACCATCACCACGCCCCACGACGGGCGCTCGGTGACGATCACGCCAGAGGGTGCCGCCCGGGCTGCGGAAGCCCTGAAGGGGGGTCGCTGATGGCCCTCCTCCTCCCCGCGCTCCCCTTCTTCGCCTACCTCGGCGTGGTGGTCTGCGTCCTGCTGGTGCTGGCCGCGGCGTTCTGGCCCTGGGTGCTGCCGCGTCTGGCCACCTTCTTCGTTCATCTGCGGGAGGCCCGGGCCCGGCGCCTGGCGCGCCCGCAGGTCGGCCCGCGGCTGGGCCTCCGGAGGCCCCGATGACGCACGAGCATCCCATCCCCGGGGCGGGGACGCCCCTCGATGCCTACCAGCTGGCGGCCCGCACCATGTCGCTGGCCTGCCAGCGGGAGGGGGCCTCGGCGGCCTCGGATCGCCTGGCGCCCCGGCGCATGAGCTTCGGCTGGTGGTCGCCGCTCTTCGATGTGGTGCTGCGCCCGGGAGGCTCCCATGCCTGATCCCTACTCCGGCCCCATCGACGCCCAGTTCGCTGTGCTGGTGATCCTGCTGGGCCTGGCCATGTTCTTCCTGCTGGCGCCGGTGCCCGGCAAGCCCCAGCGCCCCGGCACGCCCACGGATGACACCACCAAGACGCGGAGGCTGCCGTGATCCTCGTCCTCCGCCTCCGCTTCGCCTACTGGTCTGCCCGGTTTCTCGGGTGGGCTGCCAAGCGCCTGATGGACTTGGCCGAGAAGGCCACCCTCACGGGCCGGGCGCTTCTCAGGTGGGCCGACCGATGATCCGCTTCCTTCGCGTCCTCGACACCGTGGCCCTGGTGCTGGGCTTCGTCCTCATCCTCCCCGGGCTGCTGGGCCTGCTGCTCCTGCTGGGATCCAGCCAGATCGCGGCGCTGATCGTGACGCTGGAGCAGCGCCGGCACGACCTGGCCCTCTACCCCCATGACCTCGCCCCCGATTCGGAGCCCCGATGACTCAGCCCCCCGAATGGGTTCAGTCGCTCCAGCTCGAGTTGGTGCAGCGGATCGTGGCCGAGTTTTGGCGATGGGTCGAACTCAAGGCCCATCCCAAACGCCCCAACCGTACACCTCGAAGACTCAAGAAGGCCTGCCGCAATTTTCTCGCTTATCGCACCTGTTCGCCTTTGGAGCCCCGATGACTCAGCCCCTGCTTTCTGTCCCCGGCCCCAGCTTCGAGGACATCTTCGCCACGGGCCACGTGAAGCGCTGGCACACCAAGCCCGAGGCGGTGGCCCAGACGCTGGCGGATCACCTGGCCAAGGTGGCGATGCTGGCGGATCGCCTGGGGCGGCACCTGGGGGAGGCCTACACGCCCCAGCTGGCCTACGAGACGCTGATGCTGGCGCTGGACCACGACCTGCCGGAAACCGAGCACGGCGACATTCCCAACCCGGCCAAGCGCTGGCTGAACACCCGCCTGGTGGGCCCTTACGATTACGAGGTGGCGGTGGACTGGTGGCAGGCCCGCGGCCAGAGCGCCGCGGAGCCCTCGCCCCTGGCGGAGCAGCTGCTGTGGGTGGCCGACATCCTGGAGGCGGCCGGGCGCTACTGGGTCTACGGCCTGGACCACGGCCTGCGGCACCAGATGATCTTCGAGGCCTGCACCGTCACCCGCCGGGTGCGGCCCGACCTGCTGCCCGTGGTGGCCGAGGCCCTGCGCGCCGCGGG
>DPRT01000109.1:0-4149 GCA_003538615.1 Holophagaceae bacterium
CAGCCCCGACAGCTTCTCGCCGTCGTGGTCGTTCATCTGGCAGCCCCAGGTCTGGATGTGGAACTTCATCGCACCGCCCAAACCTATGATTTTACCGAAAAATGCCTGGACAGGATTTACAGGATTAAATGCTCGATTAACAGGATTAAAGCTAAAATAAAAACTGCTTTTGAATCCTGTTCATCCGGCTTTTCATCCTGTTAATCCTGTCCCCATTTTTTTCTAGAACCCCGCGCGCAGGCTGAACTGGAAGACCCGCGGCTGCTGGAAGTTGCCGGGGGTGAAGGCGCTGCCCACGTTGTTCACCCAGATCATGGGCTGGCGGTTCGTGGCGTTGAGGACATCCACCGCCGCGCGGAGGTCCAGCCTCCCCACGCGCGTCCGCCAGGCCAGGCTGAGGTCCAGGCTGACGGCATGGGGCAGTTCCCGGTCGCCGCGGATGGCGCCCGGGGCCAGCACGTTGTCGCCGGACACCTTCACCAGGGGGCTGTACCGCAGGCCCGAGCGCCACAGGAACGTGAAGGCGGATTCCAGGTTCCAGGGCAGCGCCGCGCTGCCGAAGGCCTTCCAGGCGTGCTTGACCTCCTCGTTCAGCGTCCCGTCGTACGGGGGCAGCCGGTAGTCCTGGCGCAGGCTCGGGATGGAGGCGAACCCCGTGTTCTTCCCGGTGGAGGTGTTCACATTGCCCACTTCGGAATTGCCGGTCAGATCGCCCTGGCTGTAGCTCAGCTGGAGCCGATGGCCGCCCTCGAAGCTATGCCGGGCCACCAGATCGAAGCCCCGGAAATCCCGCTTCAGCCCCGGCAGGTTGGCGATGGCCTTCCTCGTGGCGGACCGGTCCGCCTGGGCGTCCAGCTCCGGCAGGTAGGCGTAGGTGGAGCTGTAGGTATCGATGAGATCCCGCACCGCCTTCAGGGTGAAGGTCGCTTCCAGGGTCCATTCCCCGATCCAGGGCAGCGCCTGGACGCGCTCAGCCCCCAGCTGCCAGAGGTCCGTGCGCGGCGCCCGGAGGTCGCCCACCGCCACGTTGGCCGCCCCCTGGACCCCGGTGGCCTGCCAGGTCCGCCAATCGCCGAGCGAAGGGATCCAGACCTGCCGCTCGGTGGCGGGGCCGCCGGTGGTGGCGCCCGCGGCCGCCAGGCTGCCGGGCGTGGGGGGGCTGAAGATGCGCCCGGCGTAGACGAAGAGCCGGGTCCGCCCATCCGCCCCGGGTTCCCAGGCCAGGCCCAGGCGCGGGCTCAGGAGGGTCTGGCCGTAGAGGCTCCGCCCGTCCTCGGCTTCGAGGCTGGCGCGATCCACCCGGAGGCCCAGGTTGGCGGTCCACCCCGCGGCGAAGGCCCAGTCGTCCTGCGCGAAGAGGCCCCAGATCCGCTGTTTGAGGGGATGCCCGTACGAGGCGGTGTCGGCCAGGGTGCGCTGGTAGAGGAAGCTCGCCCCTCCCCCCGCGAGCTGGCCGGACACAGGACTGGCGGTGGCGAGACTATCCCCGGCGGAGTACCCGAAGGCGCTGCCGTGGATCGCCAGCAGGCCCGCCCGGATGGCCGCCAGGTCCCCCGCGGCGGGCCCGGCCCCCCCGGCCGCGCGGTCCAGGTAGGCAAGGCCGAAGGAGGGGCGCTGGAAGACCTTGGCGTATTCGGAGGCCAGGCCCTGGAACCCGGCCTTGATCTGGTGCGGCCCCGCGAAAAGGGCGGCTTCGCTGCGCAAAGTCAGGTTCTGGATGCGGTCCAGGCGGGCTTCCGCGTAGGCCCCGAAGGTCTCCCCGCCCGGTGCATCCAGCTGGCCCCGGAAGGGCCCGGCCCCGGGCGTGGCCGGAAACCAGTGGAAGGCCGTGCGGTGGAGGCCCAGGGTGTTCTCCCAGGTCAGCCGCGGCCCGAAGGCGCCCACATGCTTGAGGAGGTAGCTGTCGCCGCCGCGGGTGCGGTTGGGCTGCTGGCCATCCTTGAGGCTGCTGTCGCCGGCGGTGTCGAAGTTCTGCTGGGTGACAGGATCCCCGAAGTAGCTGAACTCGAAGCGATGGTCCACGCCGGGCAGCCAGGTGAGCTTGAGGAACCGGTAGCTGCGGTCCTCCTCCTGGCTGCGCCGGTGGGGGGCCGTACCCGGAGGCTGCACGTTCTCGAAGTCCAGGCTCATGAGCTGGCGGTTGAAGGCGCCGAAGAAGAAGAGGCGGTCCTTCACGAGGGGCCCGCCCAGGCTGAGGCCGTACTCGCTGGCATCCGTGGGGCGCTCTTCGGGCGTGGTGGCCTTCCCGTCATCGGGTTTCGCGTTCAGGCCGCGAAAGATCCGGCTGAGGTACAGGGCCCCGCGATACTCGTTGCCGCCGCTCTTCGTCACCATGCTGTAGACGCCGCCGGAGGCGAATCCCACCTCGGCCTTGTGGCCGCCGGTGGTGAGGGTCTGGCTCTCCACGATCTCCGCGGAGAGGTTCATGCCGAAGCGGCCCGTGGAACTGAGCCCCGTGGCCATGCCATCCACCAGGTAGGCGTTNNCACCACGGGTTCCGGCTTGCCCGAGGGGGTCACGCCCGGCGCGAGGGCGCTGTGGTCCACGTAGCGGCGGGGCGAGAAGGGCAGCCGCGCCAGCTCCTCGGCGCCGAAGGCGGTCTGCGCACTGACGGAACTGCTCTCTCCCCGCAGGGGCGATGCCTCTACCGCCACGGTGGCCTGGGCCTCTTCCAGACGGAGGCGGATGTGCGTCCGCTCGTCGGCCTTCACGCGCAGGAGCTGGCCCTGAAGCCGGTAGGCCCCCGGAACGAGGCCCGCTGCGGAGGCGATGCCCTCAGCGTCGGCCTTCAGCACGCGCCGCTCACCACGGTCCGTGGATTCAAGCGTCAGCACGGCCCCGGGCCGCGGCTTGCCCTCGCGGTCCAGCACCTCCACCCGCAGGGCGCCGGTGGTTTGCGCGAAGGCCGCCGGCGCGGCCAGCAGAAGGATCCCGAGGTTCGCCTTCATCCCTGGCGGCCCTGGACCAGCCGGTCAAGGCGCGCGTGGAGGCATCCGGGAGTCTGCTCGAAGGTGATGCCCATCTGGAGGCCCATGGCTCGCAGCCAGAGCGAGGGCAGGTTCCGGGGGGTGTCCGGGGAGGGCTCAGGCCGCAGGACCGGTGGCAGCGGCGCGTCGGTGATCCAGCGCAGAACCCAGGCTTCGGGAGAGGCCTCGGCCTCCAGGCGGAGGGGTCCGGGCGCAGCCCAGGGAAGGATCTGCCGGGTGAAGACCGCGGCCCAGTCCTGGAGGAGGGGGGCTGGCCAGGGGGCCCCCGCGGCCCCGGCATCGGCCAGGTCGATGGGGCAGCCGAACAGGCTGGCCAGGGGATCCAGGCGCTCCCGCAAGCCACCCTCCCACTCCCTCCAGGAGGCCATGCCGCCCTCCGGAAGACGCCCCAGAGCCAGGGCCCTGGCCATGGCGATCAGGGACTTCCCGTCGTCGAGAATCGTCCCCAGGCGCCCATGGTTGCGCGAGTCGAAGGGGAGGGCCGGATCGCTGAGATCCAGCACTCCCTGGAGCCCCGCCATCAGGTTGTTGAAATCATGCAGCGCCGCCCGCCAGAGATCTTCGGAATCCATGTATCCTCCGGCCACACAAAAGCCTTGAATAAAACTACCTTGGAGCAGACCCTCTGTGCATCATCGGAAGACCCGGGGATCCCACATGCAGCAAACGATCAAGCGCCTGGGCGAGCTCCTCGTGGAAGCCGGCCTCATCACGCCGGCCCAGCTCCAGAGCGCCATTACGCACCAGAAGATCGCCCGGGGCCGCCTGGGGAGCAACCTCGTGGCCCTCGGCTACATCTCCGAGGAGGTCCTCATGGATTTCCTCAGCCATCAGGCCGGTGTGCCCCAGATGGACGTGAGGAACCTCGAGGTGCCGGTCGAGGTGNNCTGCCTGTGGTGGCTTCCCACAGCGCGCTCCGCAAGGCCATCACGGACCTGTACCGGCGTCTGGACGGAGCCGCCTCCCCGGTTCCGCTGACGGTGGAGGTGGGCGCCGGCCTGGGGCAGGACGACGCCCTGCCGGTCACCTTCAGCCTGGATCCGCTGCCCGTCCCCGCTCCGACATCGGCCGCAGCGGAAGGCGCGGCCAACGGGTTCAAACCCGACCCCTTCTTCAGCGATCCGAGCGATCCGGCCCAGTCCCCCAGCAACGACCCCTTCGG
>DPRT01000109.1:4160-7641 GCA_003538615.1 Holophagaceae bacterium
AGGAAGGCCTCCTGCGGGATCTCCACGTTGCCGATGGACTTCATCCGCTTCTTGCCTTCCTTCTGCTTGTTGAGGAGCTTCTTCTTCCGGCTGATGTCGCCGCCGTAGCACTTGGCGAGCACGTCCTTGCGGCGGGCCTTCACGTTGGTGCGGGCGATGATCTTGCTGCCGATGGCGGCCTGGATGGCCACGTCGAACATCTGCTGGTGGATGACTTCCTTCATCTTCTGGCAGAGCGCGAGCCCGAGGGCCTGGCTCTTGCTGCGGTGCACCAGGATGGATAGCGCATCCACGGGATCGCTGTTCACCAGGATGTCCATCTTCACCAGGTCGGATTCGATGTAGTGCTTCATGTGGTAGTCGAAGCTGGCGTAGCCCTTGGAGATGGACTTGAGCTTGTCGTAGAAGTCCATCACCACTTCGTTGAGGGGCAGCTCGTAGACCAGCATCACGCGATCCTGGCTCACGTACTCCAGCTTCTGCTGGATGCCGCGGCGCTCCTCGCAGAGCTTGATGAGGCCGCCCACGAAATCCGTCCGCGTGAGGATGGTGGCCTCGATGATGGGTTCCTCGATCTTCGTGATCTTCGGGAGGGGCGGCAGCTTCGAGGGATTGTCCACGGCCATCTCGGAGCCGTCCGTGAGATGGACGTGGAATCGCACGCTGGGGGCCGTGGTGATGAGGTCGAGATCGAACTCGCGCTCCAGGCGCTCCTGGACGATCTCCATGTGGAGCAGGCCCAGGAAGCCGCAGCGGAAGCCNNGAGGTCTCCGGCTCGTAGGTGAAGCTGCTGTCGTTGAGCCGCAGCTTGTCCATGGCGTTGCGCAGGTTCTCGAAGTCGTCGCTGGAGGTGGGGAAGATGCCCGCGAACACCACGGGCTGGATCTCCTTGAACCCCTTCAGCATCTCCGTGGCGGGCTTGGTGGTCATGGTCACAGCGTGGGTGACCGTGTCGCCGACCTTCACGTCCACCAGTGACCGGATGTTGGCCACCAGGTAGCCCACCTCACCCACGGAGAGTGAGTCCTGCTTGTCCATCTTGGGATCGAAGATGCCGATCTCGTCCACGCGGTGTTCGCTGCCGGTGGACATGAAGCGGATCTGGTCCCCGGCCTTCAGGGTGCCGTTCATGACGCGGATGAGGTTCACCACGCCGCGGTAGGCGTCGTAGTAGCAGTCGAAGACCAGGGCCTGGAGCGGCGCGTTCGGATCACCCTGGGGCGCGGGAATGCACTTCACGATCTGTTCCAGCACCTGTTCGCAGTTCTGGCCGGTCTTGGCGCTCACGTTCACGGCGTGGGCCGTGTCCACCAGGCCGATCACTGTGTCGATCTGCTCCAGCACGCGCTCGGGGTCGGCGCTGGGCAGGTCGGTCTTGTTCAGCACCGGGAAGACCTCCAGGCCGTTCTCCAGGGCCAGGTAGGTGTTGGCCAGGGTCTGGGCCTCCACGCCCTGGGTGGCGTCCACCACCAGGATGGCGCCTTCGCAGGCGGCGAGGCTGCGGCTCACCTCGTAGGTGAAGTCCACGTGGCCCGGCGTGTCGATNNTCGATGTGGGCGACGATGGAGAAATTGCGGATGAGACTGGGATGAGCCACTGAGGAACCTCGAACCCGCCATTGTACCGTTGGTATCTCTTGCTGTCTGCGGGGTTTTACCAATCCCATCTTCATCCAGCAGTTGATTGCAGCCGATAGGGCTCCTACCCTCGGATGACGAGAGCCAAGGAGTCCGCTTGTCCCACTTCGAGTCCCCCATGACCATCCTGTTGGTGGAGGACAACGCGCTTCAGCGCCGCCAGATCGAGGCCCAGCTCCAGCCGCTGGGACACCGGATCCTGGCCGCGGCCAACGGCCAGGAGGCTCTGATCCGCGTGAAGGGCGGCGATGCCGTGCCCGATCTGGTGATCATGGACGCCGTCATGCCTTCCATGGACGGCTTCAAGGCCTGCGAGGCCATCAAGTCCGATCCGGCCACGGCGGACATCCCCGTGCTGGTGCTCACGGCCCTGAGCCGGGACGCCAAGGACCGCAGCTATGCGGCCGGCGCCGACGACTTCCTCCGCAAGCCCGCCAACACTCTCCTGCTCCAGGTGCGTGTGCAGACCCATCTCCGCATCCGGGCCCTGTCCCGCCATTCGGGCTTCCTCGCCCCGGCCCGGCCCAAGGTGCTGGTGGTATCCGCCAGCTCCCTCGTGCGCGCCCAGGTGCAGAACCACTTCGGCAAGGAACAGGCGATCTTCCTTGAAGCCCAGGGCGAAGGCCAGGCCCGCGCCCAGATCCTCGCCCACCGGCCCGATGTGCTGGTGCTGGATACGGACCTCATGGAAGGCAGCGCCCAGACCCTGGCCCTGGCCATCCACCAGTCCCCCGAACTGGAGGACATGCCCATCCTGCTGCTGCACAGCCCCGGCGAGCTGGAGACCTGGGGCCGGTTCCAGGAACCCGTGGCCGATGCCCTGGAAAAGCCCCTGGTGGCGCCGGAGACCCGCCGCCGCGTGGCCCTGATGGCCCGGCTGGCCCAGCTGCAGAAGTACGCCGGCAAGGCATGACCTCCCGCATCAGGCCAGCCGCAGCGGCCCTCTCCGGGTTCCTGCTGGTCCTGGCTGCTTCCGCCCGGGCTGAGGTCCTGGAAGGCCGGGTGACCGATGGCCGCCGGGGCCTGCCGGGCGTGCGGGTCTACCCCGACCGCCAGCCCCGGATCTCCCCCGCGGGGGACCCGCCCCTGGCCATCACCGATGCGGAGGGCCGCTTCCGCCTGGACCTGGATCCACAGGACACCGTGCTCGCCGTCGAAAAGGACGGCTGGCGCCGGGACCTCGTGCCCGCCACCGAATGGCGCGAGGACATCCCCCTGAAGCCCGAGTCCAGGCACCGCACCGAATCCGTCTTCATCGTGCGCCTCGACTTCACGGATGAACCCTCGCAGCTGCCGGACGGCGCCCTGCGGGAACTGGTCTTCTCCCGCCGCCCCGGCGTGGCCAGCGCCGCCAACTACCTGTACGAAGTCAGCAAGGGCGCCCTGTCCCTGGTGGAGGGCCGCTTCCTGAGCCTCCGCAGCGCCGACCATCCCGCCCCGCGCACCGATGACCACAAGCAGGCCATGGCCGCCTGGGTGCTGGAGCGCCTGCAGGGCGAGAACCTCGGCGCCTGCGACCGCCTGGACAACCGCACCGGCGCCTTGAAGCCCGATGGCAAGCCCGACCACCTCTGGATCATCACCCCCGGGGCGCCCCAGTCCCTCACCGCCGATGAATCCCACCTCAAGGCCGTGAGCCTGCTCCTGCCCCTGCCCTGGAACCGCGCCCGGCGCTGGCCCCTGCTCTTCCTGACGGAGGAAGTGCCCCTCGGGAACATTGTCCACGAGGCCTTCCACGCCATGGGCGAGCACCGCGTGGACGACCTCTATCTGGACTGCGACGATCCGCTCACCACAGGCATCTGGGACCTCATGGACGCGGGCCAGTACCGCGGCTGGGACCG
>DPRT01000021.1:0-21703 GCA_003538615.1 Holophagaceae bacterium
GTCTACTTCATCTCCACCAAGCTCTACAACGACCTCAAGTGGGGCACGTCGAACCCCATCATGATGCGCGATGCCGACTTCGGCATGCTGCGCATCCGCGCCTTTGGCATCTACTCCATCAAGGTGGTGGACAGCGGCACCTTCCTCAAGCAGCTGGTGGGCACCAACGGCGTCTACACCGTGCCCGACATCAGCGAGCAGCTCCGCAAGACCATCATGAGCCGCTTCACGGATACCCTCGGCGAGTCCAAGATCCCCGCCCTGGACCTGGCCGCCAAGTACGACGAAATCTCCGACTTGGTGAAGCAGAAGCTCCAGGAAGAGTTCAGGAGCATGGGCCTCGAGCTCTCCAAGTTCTTCGTGGAGAACATCAGCCTCCCCGAGGAAGTGGAAGCCATGATGGACAAGCGCACCGGCGTGGGCATGATGGCCCCGGTCATGGGCGCCTACACGCAGATGCAGGTGGCCGACGCCATCCCCCTCGCCGCCCAGAACCCCGGCGGCGTGGCCGGCATGGGCATGGGCGTGGGCCTGGGCTTCGGCATGGGCAACATGATGGGCCAGCAGATGACCGGCGCCGCCCAGCAAATGGGCCAGCAGGGCTTCCCCGCCGGCAACGCGCCCGCCCCTCCGGCGGGTGCGGCCCCCGCGAAGTCGCTCAAGGAGGAGCTCACGGACCTCAAGGAGCTCTTCGACGGCCAGCTCATCACCCAGGCCGAGTTCGACGCCCAGCGCGCCGCCATCATGAAGAAGCACGGGATGGGCAGCTGACCTCCGTTCNNNCACGATGATGTGGGCCGTGGCGATGGTGAGGTGGCTGCACATCTTCCAGCTGCGGAAGTCCTCGACACCGAGGATTCCGGGAATGTCCATCAGCTCGGCCTTCACGGCCTCGTGCTCAAAGGCGGCCCGGTGCATGAGGATGCCCACGGCATCCCGGAGCAGCAGCACCGCCCCGCGCAGGATGACCACCAGGATCACCAGGGCGATGGCGGGATCCACCCAGCGCCAGCCCGTCAGCCGGATGAGGAGCATGCTCGCCACCAGCGACACGCTGGTGAGGCTGTCGGCGAAGGCATGGAGGTAGGCCGCCCGCAGGTTGGCGTCACGCTCCAGCAGGCTGCGGTCCCGTGGCACCAGCACCAGCGTGGCCGCGATGTTGAGGACCAGTCCGACGCCCGAGAACACCAGCACCCAGCCGGTCTGGATGGGCACGGGATGGCGGAAGCGGTCCAAAGCCTCCCAGCCCACAGCCCCGGCCAGCAGCAGGAGGAAGCCCACCCCCACGAGGCTGTTGAACACTTCCAGGCGATGCCACCCGAAGGTCCAGCGGTCGTCGGGNNTGGTGGTGGCCGGACATCATTCGCCCCGGTACTGGGGTTTCCGCTTCTCCCGGAAGGCAGCCAGACCTTCCAGCCGGTCCTTCGTGGGGAGCACCTGGGCGTAGCAGGCCTGCTCGAAGGCGAGGCCGGCGTCCCGGTCCATATCCAGGCCCCGGCTCACGGCCTGCTTGGCCATGCGCAGGGCCACGGGCCCGTTGGGGAGGATCTCCCGGGCCAGGGCCAGGGCCGCATCCAGGGCTCCGCCCGCGGGCGCCACCCGGTCCACAAGGCCCAGGCGCTCCGCCTCCACGGCATCGATGCGCCGGGCCGTGAAGATCAGCTCCTTGGCCCGGGAGGCCCCGATGAGCCGCGGCAGGCGCTGGGTGCCTCCGGCGCCCGGGATGATGGCGAGGGCGGTCTCCACCAGACCCATCTTCGCGCCGGTCCCGGCCACCCGGAGATCGGCCGCCAGGGCCAGTTCCAGACCGCCACCAAAGGCCGCGCCTTCAAGGACGGCGATGACGGGCATGGGCAGGTCCTCCAGCTCCGTGAAGGCGCTCCGGAGGCCCTGGACGAAGGCCTCGGCCTCGGCCTGGGACATCTCCGCCCGCTCTTTCAGATCGGCCCCGGCGCAAAAAACGCCCGGCACGAGGCTATGCAGCACCACCACGCGGACGGAAGGGTCGACGCGGAGGTCCGCCAGGGCCTGGCGGAATTCGCCCATGAGCTGGCGGCCCAGGGCGTTTTTCGCGGCCGGGCGGTCCAGACCCAGCAGGAAGATGCCCGTATCCGGCCCCGCGAGCCGCTCCAGCCGGATCTCCATCAGGCCAGCTCGAGGATGGGATCCCCCTCGTTCAGGAACTGGTCAGGGGCCACGAAGACCTTCTTGACCGTCCCCTCCTCGGGGCTGCCCACGGGAATCTGCATCTTCTGGGTATCCCCTGCGGGGATACGCCAGGCCTCGGCACCAATCGTCTTGAACACGAGAGACCTCACGCTAATTCGACAATAGGATCCCCTTCGTTCAGGAACTGGTCAGGGGCCACGAAGACCTTCTTGACCGTCCCCTCCTCGGGGCTGCCCACGGGAATCTGCATCTTCATGGACTCGATGATCACCAGGTCCTGGTCTTCTCCGACCGCGTCGCCCTCGGCGACACAGACTTCCAGGACTTTCCCCGCCATTTCGGCTCGCACCACGGCCATTCAGTCACCTCATGAGGACGATGGCCCCAGTGTAGCGGTCCCCCGGGCCGGCCGCGCTACTCGTCCTTGTCGGAGTCGCCGATCACCACCAGATCGTCGTCCTCGTAGGCGAAATCGCCCTCTTCGATGAGAATCTCGCGGACCTTCCCGCATTCGGGGGCATTGATGTAGAAGGAGGTGCGGGAAACGTCCGTGCCCTCTAGGATCAGCAGGGGCTCGTCCTCCTCCACTTCCTGGCCGGGGCGCACGAGAACGTCCACCACGTAGCCCGGCCATTCCGCCCGCACGATCATGCTGCCTCCTCCGCCATCCCGTGACCTTGGCCGGGAGAGTATGGCGCCACGGGCCCTTGCGCAAGTCCTGGAAGCCTTTCTTTTCGTCACATCTCCTCTCTGGGATACTGGAAGGCTTGGAGGTTGGAATGGCTGTCGCCTGTGGCATCGTGGGTCTCCCCAATGTGGGAAAGTCCACCCTTTTCAACGCCCTCACCCGTGCGGGCGCGGCTTCGGCCAACTACCCCTTCTGCACCATCGAGCCCAACACGGGCGTGGTGGACGTGCCGGATCCCCGGCTGGCGGCCCTGGCGGAGATCGTGAAGCCCCAGCGCATCCTGCCTGCGGCGCAGGAGTTCGTGGACATCGCCGGCCTGGTGCGGGGCGCCAGCAAGGGCGAGGGCCTGGGCAACGCCTTCCTGGGCCACATCCGGGAGACNNCTGGTCATCAAGGACCTGGACGCCGTGGAAAAGGGCCTGGAACGCCACCGCAAGGTCGCCAAGACCGGGAACAAGGAGTCCCTGGCCCTGGTGGCCGTGCTGGAGCGGGTCTACACCGCGCTCAANNGTGAAGCTCCAGGCCCTGGCCGCCGAGCGCGATGCCCCCTGCATTCCCATCTGCTCCAAGCTGGAGGCCGAGATCCAGGACCTGCCCGAGGAGGACCGCCCCCTCTTCCTGGAGGAGGCCGGCCTCTCCGAACCGGGCCTGAACGTGCTCATCCACGCCAGCTACGACCTGCTGGGCCTCCAGACCTACTTCACCGCCGGCGTGAAGGAGGTCCGGGCCTGGACCATCCACAAGGGCGACACGGCCCCCCAGGCCGCGGGCGTCATCCACACGGACTTCGAGAAGGGNNGCCAAGGACGCGGGGAAGATGCGCACGGAAGGCAAGGAATACGTGGTCAAGGATGGCGATCTCATGAACTTCCTGTTCAATGTCTAGCCCCCATTAGACGTGATTCGCTCCCTGTGGGCCCCCACATGGGCGCGACGTCTGAACTCAATCCACCCAGCGGTCCAGCCGATGGGTGGAGGGACGGGCGGACACCAATGAACCTGGCCAGATCGAGCGGAGGGGAGGGGCGCGAAGCGCCCATCGAAGATCCTGCGCAGATCCGCAAGGCCATGGCCGTCCTCCAGCAGACCGAGGCCGAATTCCCCATCAAGGTCGAGGGCACCCACACCCTCCCCTACACCTCCCGCATCCAGCGCATGGACGCGACCAAGGGTGTGCTCTACCTCAAGCTCATCCGCCCGCTGCCCCACGAGATGGCGGTGGGGGCCTCCTTCGAGATGCTCTTCGCCGTGGGCGACCAGCGCTTCGAAGCCCCCATCACCTTCCTCGGGCGGGATTCCTACCTCCTCTACACGTTCTCCCTCCCGCTGCGGATGACCCTGGCCGACCGGCGCAGCGACAAGCGATACCCGTTCCGCCCCCGGGAGAAGGCCTATGTGCTCGCCCAGGATGCGGGGCTTCCGGGTCATGGGCTGGCGGGGCCCCTGGTGAACCTCTCCCTGGGCGGCCTGGCCTTCCGGGTGGACCGGGTCGTGCGCCTGGCGGACCGCATGCGCGTCACGCCGGGGCTGGGATTCTTCGAGAAGGGGAAGGATCTCCCCATGCTGAAGATCCGCGATCTGCCCAAGCACCCGCTCTTCGAGGCCCGGGGCACGGTCGCCAATGCCTGGGAACGGGATGGCGAGATCGTGGTGGGCGTGCAGTTCGGCGAGCTGGGAGATGCCGAATTCCGCCAGATCCAGGAAGTGCTGGCCATCCGGGAGCAGATGCTGCGGAATCCCGCCAGCACCACCGGCGATGGAACCGTGAAGACAACCCGGACCAAGGCTCCCGCGACGGCCCCCGCCGGCCCCGCCAGCCGGGTGAATCCCGCCGGGGCCCAGACTCCGGATGCGCTGACCCGGCTGGGGCGGCGGGGCACCAGCCTGCTGCTGGCCATGCCCCGGGGGCCCGGGCGGGACGCGGTCCAGGCGGCCCTCGGTGCCGCCGGCTACCTCCGCCTCGATCCCGTGGACACCCTGGCCCAGGCCCTCGACCGGCTGCGGGTGGACTCCGGCGCCGCGAGCCGCCTCCTAATGCTGGAAACCCCCGCCGGCACGGTCCCCCCCCTCAACGATCTGCGGAGCATGCAGCGGGAGCTGGGCGAGCTGCGCGAACTGCCCGTGGCGCTGATCCAGGCGGACGGCATGCCCGAGGAGACCGAGGATCCCCTGATCCGCCCCCTGCCCTGGCCCGGAACCGCCGATGGCGCCTGGCTGCCCCTGCTGGACGAGCTGGCGGGATTGTAGGGCCCTGGAATCGGTTCCTAGAGCGGCGCCACCTTCACCAGCTTGCCGCTGGCATCCACCCGCTGGAAGCCGTCCTCGATGCGGTTGTCCCCCCGCAGCAGCGGATCCGCCGCATCCTTGGCCAGCAGGATCCCACCCCGGGCATTGCGGCGCACCACACACTCTTCCAGCGTCGCCTGGGAGTCCTCCAGCAGCAGCAGGCCCGTGTCCCGGCCCTCCTTGAGGGTGCAGCGCACCAGCAGCAGGCTGCCCCCGGGCTCCACCTGGACCCCGGCGCCCGCGTTGCCGGAGATCTCGCAGGCCTCCAGCACCCCCTGGCCCCCTTCGGCGCAATCCACCCCCAGGGAGCGGCCCTCAGAGAAGGAACAGTCCCGGGCCTGGACCGTGGCCCCGTGGTGGATCAGCAGGCCCGCGCCGCCATTGGCCTGGACCACGCAGCCATCCAGGGTGGCCAGGCCCCGGTCCATCACGGACAGGCCGAAGCCCGCATTGCCCACCAGGCGGCACTGCCGGAGCATGACGTTGGCCCCCGCCAGCACGTGGGCCCCGGTGCAGTCATGGCTGCCGAGGTCGCAGGATTCCAGTACCGCCTGGCTGCGTTCCAGGGCCAGGAGGCCGGCGTACCGGCTATCCAGCAGGCGGCACTTGGTCAGCTGCACCCGGCCGTCGGGCTCCACCTCCACGGCCCCGGCCGCCCCCGTCAGGCCACAGTCCTCCAGGCGGCCCTGGCCCCGCCCCTGGATGCGGACCGCAACCCCTTCCCCGGGTCCGATCTCGCCGCCCTGCACGGAGACCAGGGCTCCCGGCCGCACCAGCAGGCCCGCGTCCCGGAACCCTTCGAACACCCCGCCATCCACCCGGGCCTGGGTGCCTTCCCCGGCCAGCAGCCCCGTGGCGCCCCCCGTGAAGACGCAGGACCGGAACAGGGGCGCCGTGCCTCCCCCCTCGACCAGGGCCCCGCCTTCGATGGCGCAGGCCTCGACCACGGGCGCGCCCCGGCCGATCTGGAGGGCGGCTCCGCCATCGGCCGCCCTGAGGGTCAGCCCCCGCAGGAGCGCCCCCCCGGCCAGCAGGGACACCGCCGGCCCGGCGACCCCCTCGAGGATGACCTCGCCGGATTCCCCGAGGGCCAGGATCGTCACATCCTGGTCCACCACCACGGATTCGCGATAGACCCCCGGCAGCATGAGGATCTCCATGCCCGGCCTGGCCTGGCGCAGGGCCACTTTCAGACTGAGGCACTGGCCCTGCCCGCCCTTGCCCACCCGGATCCGCTGGCCCGTGGTCTCCGAGGCGGGTTTGGGCGTGTCGGGAGCCGGGACCGCCGCAGCCGGGGCCGCGGGCTCGACCGGCTGGCCGCTCATGGCTTCGCGGATGGCCACGGCCAGCGCCTCCGCACTGGGATAGCGATTGTCCGGGTGCTTCGTCAGGGCCCGTTCGACGACGGCCAGGAGGCGTCCGGAAATGTCCTTGAGGTCAACCGGCTTCAGGGGCTCCGGCGGGTGCAGCAGGATGCGGTTCAGCACGGAGGTGGTCGTGTCGCCCTGGAAGGGCTTCCGCCCGCCCGTGAGGATCTCGTAGAGGATCACGCCCAGGGCGAAGAGGTCCGAGCTGGCCGAGGCCTTGCCGGTATCCAGGTACTCCGGCGCCATGTAGCTCACGGTGCCCATCCAGGTGCCNNTAGCCCAGGCCTTCGCAGACCTGGACGAGCACTTCCAGCAGCTCCGCCTTGGGGGCCTGGCCCTTCTGGATCAGCGTCTCCAGTTCCTCGCCCTGGATGTGCTCCATGGCCAGGTAGTGCAGGCCCTCGTCCTCGCCGAACTCGTAGACCGTGACGATGTGGGGGTGGTTCAGCTGGGCCGCGGCCCGGGCCTCCCGCTCGAAGCGGGCCTGGGCCTCCTCCCCGAAGGCGGAGCCGGCGGAAATGACCTTGAGGGCCACCTCCCGCCCCAGCTTGGGATCCCGGCCCAGGTAGACCTCGCCCATGGCGCCCTTGCCCAGAAGGCGCACCACTTCGAATTTGCCGAGCCGTTCCCGCATGGGAGCCCTATCGGCAGGTCCCCCCGGGGGATTCAGTTCGGGCTACCGGGCCTCGATGGGCATGCGCCGCAGCCGTTCCACCCGGACCGCCATGGGGGGATGGGTGGAGAAAAGACTCATGAGGCCGCCGCCGCTCAGGGGATTCACGATCATCATGTGGGCCGTGGCGGGTTCCGCGGCGTGCATGGGCAACTGCTGGTTGTAGGCATGCAGGCGCTCCAGAGCCGAGGCCAGCATGTCCGGGCGGCCCGTGAGGCGGGCGCTGTAGTCGTCCGCCAGGTACTCGCGGGAGCGGCTCACGGCCATCTGGAGCAGGAGGGCCGCCACCGGTCCCAGGATCATGATGGCGATGCCCGCCAGGGGGTTGGAGCGCCCCTCCTCGTCCCGGGGGCTGAACCACATGGCCATGCGGGAGAGGAACATGATGGCCTGGGCCAGCACCGCCGCCAGGCTGCCGATGAGGATGTCCCGGTTCTTCACGTGCCCCAGTTCGTGGGCGATGACCGCCTCCAGTTCGGGACGGCTGAGGATGCGCATGATGCCCTCGGTGACCGCCACCACCGCGTGCTCGGGGTTCCGCCCTGTGGCGAAGGCGTTGGGCGTGTCCTCAGGGATGATGGCGACCCGGGGCATGGGCAGGCCCGCCCGCTGGGCCAGGTTGGCCACGATGGCATGGAGCTCCGGGGCATCAGCCGGGCCCACCACCCGGGCTCCGTAGCTGGCCAGCACGATCTTGTCCGAGAAGAAGTAGCTGACCCCGTTCATCACGAGGCCGATGGCGAGGGCCATGACCATGCCCGACTCGCCGCCGATGTAGCCGCCGATCCACACCAGCACGCCCGTCATGGCCACGATGATGAGAAGGGTTTTCGCCTGGTTCATGAAATTGCCTCCAGATTCCAGGATACGGAGGCGATCAAGGGGCGTTCAGCCCATCCGCTTGACGACCACCAGGGTCACGTCGTCCCGGAACTTGCCCTCTTCCAGGTGCTGGAAGGCTTCCACCAGGAGCGCTTCGAACAGCTCGTCCGCCCCGGCGCCGGGGCGGCGCAGGATGACATCCGCCAGCCGGCCATCTCCCAGTTCCTCCCCGGCCGCGTTCTCCGCCTCCACGAGGCCATCCGTGAAGATCACCAGCACATCCCCGGGCGCCATGGCCGCGCGGCCCTCGGCAAAGGCCACGCCCGGCAGCAGGCCCACCATGGGGCCCGTGGGGGCGAGCCGCACGACCTCGCCGCCGGATCGCACCAGCAGGGGCGGATTGTGGCCGCCGTTCACGAAGCGGAGATCGCCGGTCTGGGGGTTGAGGCTGGCGGCGAACAGGGTGGTGTAGCGGTTGCCGTCCCGCACATCGTTCATGCGGCAGTTCAGGCGCTCCGCCATGCGGCCCCAGTCGTCCACCCGGGCGTCCCCCATGGCCCTGAGGTAGGCCGAGAGNNTAGAGGTCGCCGCCCACGGCCTGGTAGGGCAGGTTCGCCGCGGCGCACTGCCAGCCGCTGGGTTCCGGAAGCGTCTTGGGGAGCAGGCTCCGCTGGATGTCCCGGGCCAGATCCAGGTCCTTCTCCATTCGCTCGGCCTGGAGGCGGGCTTCCCGGAACTCCAGGCTCGACAGCTGGGAGGAGGTGAGGTTCAGCAGGGTGCGGAGGAACACCTCGTCGTCCTCGGACAGCTTCCCCACGGCGGGATCCGCCGCGTAGGCGAAGCCGTGGCTGTGGTTCTGATCCTGCAGCTCGATGGCGTGCACCAGCCCCTTGGCCAGCACCAGGTCGTGCAGGGCCTCTCCTTCCAGGGCCTCCGGCAGGGGCCCGAGCCCCTTGGCGTGCAGCACTCCGCCCTGGGCGTCCACCACCAGGAGGCGCATGATCCGGAATTCCCCCATGAGCGTGTTCGCCATGAGCCGCACCAGGTCCCGCCGGGTCTCCACCTGGCCCAGGTTGCGGGTGAGGTCGAACACCGTATTGAGCCGGGAGAGCTGCAGGGCCAGCGCCTGGTTCTGGGTGCTGCGCACCGCCTCCGCCCGCCGCCAGGCCAGCAGGGGGGCGCTGATGGAAAGAAGCAGAGGCACAGCATCCGGAAGGGCCTCCGCCCGCAGGACCAGGTGGCCGTAAGCTTCCCCCCCGTAGGCCCAGGGGCGGACCTCCCAGCCCGCCCCGGGATGGGTGGGGAAGGCGGGGGCGGCCCCCCGGAGGAAGAGCCACTTACTGCCGTCCCACAGGCCGCCCTGGCTCGCCTTGGCGATGCCCATGGCCGTGACGCCCACCAGGTGGACGAGGTCCTCCTCCGTGCCCTGGTCCGGAAAGGTCTCCAGGAAATCGATGAGCGGCAAGAGCTCCTGGGCCCCTTCGGGGGTCTTCAGCGCCAGCTGGCGGAGGCGGTCGAAGGGGTTGGTCGGCATGGGAGGCGGGGCCAGGAACGTCAGTCGAGCTTCTTGATCAGGCAGCACTCGTTCCGCCCCGAGGCCTCATCCGCCTTGAACTGCACCTCGTCCATGAACCGGCTCATGAGAAGCAGGCCGAGGCCGCCCTTGCGGGGATGCTTGATGTATTCCTTGGGATCCGGCAGCACCACCTGGTCGCTACGGAAACCCTGGCCCGAATGGAGGATGTGGATCTCCAGGGCCTCTTCCGTGAAGCGCAGCTCCAGTTCGACGCTGTGCTCACCCTCGCCGTGGTAGGCGTGGAGGATCACGTTGGTCACGGCCTCGTCCACGGCGATGCTCACCTTGGCCGCCGCGGCATCGTCCAGCCCAGCCACCAGGGAAGCCCGCTTGGCCAGGCCCGTCACGAGGTTCAGGTAGCGGGTCTGACTCGGAATCACGAGCCGGAACTGGGCGGGGTCCACGATCGCCGCCACGCTCAACCCTTCCGTTCCGGCGCCACCGCGGCCAGCGCCTGATCCTCGTCGCCGAAGACCCGGTAGAGCTGGGTGAAGCCCAGGGTGTCGAAGATGGCAAAGACATTCGCCTGGAGGTTGGACAGCAGGATGTCCCCCTGGTGCTCCCGGACCGTCTCGATGAGCCCCATGATGGCGCCCAATCCGGCGGGCAGGAGCACCGCCACGTCACCGGCCTGCCTCACCGCAATGGAAAGATCCGCCATCCGCCATCTCCAAGGAACCTGGGCCATCCTATCGGTTCCCCCGTCCAATTGCCAGTGAGCGGGAATCCGGGCCGAAGTGGGATACCCTGGCACGGAACCTTCGACCGAGCCCACCGATGAGCGCCCCCCGCCCCGAGGATCAGTCCACCCCCCACGCCCTCCGCGCACCGCTGGAGGCTTGGCTGAATCAGCAGAACCAGACGCTGCTCGAGGAGGTCATCGCCACCTGGCAGGACGCCATGGGCCGCTTCCGCCCCGATGCGGCGCTGCTGGAGCAGCTGTGCCAGGCCGCCGCGCCGTCGCTGGCCCCGGCATCGGAAGGCCTCCCGCCGGCTTTCGCCACGGCCCTCGATCTGGTTGAAGGCGCCACCTCCCAGAGCGATCTCCTCAGGCGCCTCCTGGACGGGCTCTCGCCGCTCGTGGAGCGCAGCGCCCTCTTCATCCTCAAGCAGGGGCTGGCCTCGCTGTACGCCCATCGCGGCTTCGAAGCGAACGCCCCCCTGAAACCGGGCGCCGTGGTTCCCCCGTCCGATCTGGAGGCGGTGATCCAGGGCCTGGGCCGCTCCCTCCGCAAGAAGGGCCCCGGCTACTCGGCCCTGCTGTCGGTGCTCAGTTCCTATGAGGCCGGCGACCTGGCCATCCTGCCTCTCCGCCACAAGCGGAAAGCCGTGGCCCTCCTCCTGGTGGACAGCGGGCTGCGCCAGAAGCTCGACCATCCGGACCTGGTGCGGGCCCTGGTGCTGGCGGCCTCGGCCTCCCTGGCCTCCCTGGCCTCGGGAAAGGAGGAGCCCTCCCATCCCGAGCCCTCCCCGGCCGCCACTCAGTCCAGCGCCCCCACGCAGATGGTTCCCGATCCCATCGAACCCCACGCCGCCGTGGATCTGGACCCCAAGACCCGCGCAGCCGCGGAGCGGCTGGCCCGCGTCCTGGTGGGCGATGTGGAGCTGTATTTCCCCGGCAAGGTGGCCCAGGCCCGATCCCAGGGCAACCTGTACGGCCTGCTTCGGGATGAACTTGACCGGAGCCGCTCCACCTTCGTGGAGCGCTTCGGGGAAGAGACCGAGAGCCAGCACCGTATTTTCACCAACACCGTCCTTCACCTGCTGTGCGATGACGATGTCTCCAAGCTGGGAAGAGCCCCCTGGGCTTGACCTCCATCTTTACAAGACAGGGTGACAACCGGGGCCGACTCTGGTAGAACCTTGTTCCTTTGGGTACGGGCGAGGAACAGGTCAATGGCAAATCTCGGCAAGAAGTTCACATGTTTCCAGTGCGCGACGAAGTTCTATGACTTCGGGAAGCCGGAAGCCCTCTGTCCCAAGTGCGGGGCCAACCAGAAGACCGCGCCCGCCAAGCCGCGCGTGGTGAAGAAGGAGAAGAGCGTCCACATCATCGAGGACGACTTCACGCCCGAGGCCGAGGCCGAGAGCCTCGAGGAGACCTTTACCGAGACCGGCGTGCCCCTGGAGCGCGGCCGCGGCGAGGGTTTCGATCCCGGCGACCTGCGCATGGACGACTACGACGAGTAGGNNCTCGAGGGCTCCCTCGATCCGGCTTGGGTCCGGAGCGAAGCCGGGCGTCGCGAGCTGGGGATTCCCGGGCCGCTCGAGGCCCTGTGGTCCGGCACGGCCGTGCCCTTCGAGGGTTTCATCGAGGCCTTCCTCTTCGGGGCCATGCTGCTGGACAGCCGCGAGGCCGTGCTCGAGGCCGTCCGGGCCGTGGTCCGCCGCACCCTGGCCTCCGGCGGCGCCGGCTTCGACCTGTGGGCCTCGCCCCACTTCCTCGTGGTCCACCGCGGCCAGATCAGCCTCGACGCCTTCTGGCGGGGGCTCGAAGAGGGCTTGGCCGAAGCGCAGGTCCAGGGCCTCCGCGGCTGCGTGGTGCTGGATGCCGTCAACCACTTCGGGCCTAAGCATGGGCACGCGGTTCTCGACCTGACGCTTCCCGGGCTCCCCCCCTTCGTGAAGGGCTTTTCCACCGGCGGCCTGGAGGGCTGCCCCTTCCGGGACTGGGCCCCCGTCTTCGACCGCGCCCGGGCCGCAGGCCTGCGCATCGCCGCCCACGCCGGCGAGAACGGCCCCGGATCGAACGTCCGCGAAGCCGTTCTGGAGGGCGGCGTCGAGCGCATCGTCCATGGCCTCCGGGCGGATGAGGCCACCTTCGACCTGCTGGCTGAGCGCGGCGTTCCGGTGGATGTCTGCCCCAGCTCCAACCGGGCCCTGGCCCCCGATGTGGTCCCCCACCCCCTCCCCCGGATGCTCCGCGCCGGCGTTCGCTGCGCCCTGGGCACCGACGATCCCGGCGTCATCCCCTGCGACCTGGCCATGGAAGCCGCCGCCGCCCAGGCCATGGGCCTGGATGCCACCGCCCTGGCGACCTTGCGGCGGAACAGTGCCGAGGATGCCTGGTGCTTCCAGGCCTGACGGATCCGGGGTCGAAGCGCACCGCCCTTCCAGGTAGACTAGGGGATTCGGTGCGCGCCCATAGCTCAGCTGGATAGAGCATCAGGCTTCGAACCTGAGGGTCGGGCGTTCGAGTCGCTCTGGGCGCACCACCGGTTTGACAATCAGGCTTTTGCGAGCGTGGCGGAACTGGTAGACGCACTGGATTTAGGTTCCAGCGGTTCACACCGTGTCGGTTCGAGTCCGACCGTTCGCACCAACTTCAGAATCGCCTCTGGCGCTTCTGGTTCGGAAAAAAAGCCAAGCCTTGGGAACGAAACAACTGCATCACACGGAGCATCCATGTCCGCCACCTTGCACCACCAGTCCGCCACCCGCAAAGCCGTCGAAGTGACGGTGCCCGCCGCCGAGGTGAGCGCCACCTTCAACGAGGTGGTGGCGAAGATCGCACCGAAGGTGCGCATTCCCGGCTTCCGCCCCGGCAAGGCCCCCCGCCCGGTCCTCATGCAGAAGTACGCCCGCGAGATCCAGTCCGATGTGGCCCAGCAGCTCGTGGAGAAGCACTTCTGGAAGGCCGCCCAGGAAGCGGGCGCCCTGCCCATCTCCCACCCCTCCCTCGAAAAGCTGGACCTGAAGGAGGGCGCCGATGCCGTCTTCCGCGCCCAGTTCGATGTGGCCCCCGACGTGGTCCTGCCGGACTACAAGGCCATGGTCCTCACGAAGAAGAAGCGGGCCATCGACGACGCCACCGTCGCCGAGCACCTCGAAGGCCTCCGCCAGCGCGCGACCAAGTTCCTGCCCGCCGAGGACGGCGCCGCCGCCCAGGGCCTCATCGCCACCTGCGACATCCGCGTGAAGCCCCAGGGCCTCAAGGCCCAGACCTATTCGGACCAGGTGCTGGAAATCGACGGGACCCGCCCTTTCGATGCCCAGGTCCTCGGCATGAAAATCGACGAGAAGAAGACCTTCGAACTGAGCCACCCCGCGGATGACGCCAACACCGTCCTGGCCGGCAAGACCCTGGCCTACGAAGTCCACCTCAAGGATCTCCGCCGCAAGGAAGTGCCCGCCCTCGGCGACGAATTCGCCAAGGATATGGGCGCCTTCGAGAACCTGGAGGCCCTGAAGGCCGCCGTGAAGAAGGACCTGGAAGAGGCCGCCAGCCGCGATGCCGAGGCCCGCCTCCAGGCCACCATGCTCGACACCCTGCTGGACGCCGCCCCCTTCGAAGTGCCCCGTTCCATGGTGGGCCTGCAGCTGGACGACTACTGCCAGGAGTTCGCCCAGCACGTCGCCCGCCAGGGCATGGATCCCAAGAAGGTGAACTGGCAGGCCTACCGCCAGTACCGCCTGAACGACGCCGAGCGCGCGGTGCGGAGCGGCTACCTGCTCCAGGCCGTCGGCAACGCCGAGTCCATTGAAGTGCCCGAGTCCGACATCGACGCCGAGATCCGTTCCTTCATGGCCGAGAACCAGGTGCAGCAGCCCTTTGAGGCCTTCAAGGCCGAACTGGAACGCCGCGGCAACGCCACCGAGATCAAGGGGCGCCTGCGCACTGACCGCATCTTCACCCACCTGCTCAGCACCGCCACGGTCACGGAAGAGCTGCTCGACAAGGCTGCTTTCGAGGCCCTCGTCGAGCTGGAGCGCAAGCGCGAGGCCGGCATCCCCGTGAGCCGCTTCGATGCAGGCGGCCTGGAGGGCGGCGACCTGGAAGGGCAGGAGGGCGGCGAGCCCGCGGTGGTGGCCCCCGCCGGCCATGTCCACGGCCCCGACTGTGACCACGACCACGACCACGAACCCGAAGCGGCACCGGTGAAGAAGGCCCCCAAGGCCAAGGCTGCCTCCAAGGCCGAACCCGCCGCCGAGGAGAAGCCGAAGAAGGCCGCCAAGACCAAGGAGCCCGAGGCAGAGGAAAAGCCCAAGGCCAAAAAGGCTCCTGCGGCGAAGAAGTAGTCTGCGTCCCTTTCCCCTGAGAAGGCGCCTCGCGGCGCCTTCTTGCTTTATCCTGAAGATCCAGCCGGAGGGCCCATGCCCAGCAGCTACTATCCCCCCATCGTCATCGAGCAGACGCCCCGCGGCGAGCGCAGCTATGACATCTACTCGCGCCTGCTCAAGGACAACATCATCTTCCTGGGCACCCCCATCGACGACAGCGTGGCCAACGCCATCGTGGCCCAGATGCTGTTCCTCGAAAGCGAGGACCCGGACAAGGACATCCAGATCTACATCAACAGCCCCGGCGGCAGCGTCACGGCCGGCCTCGCCATCTACGACACCATGCAGTTCGTGAAGAACGACATCGTCACCTACTGCATCGGCCAGTGCGCCTCCATGGGCGCCCATCTTCTGGCCGCGGGCACCAAGGGCAAGCGCTTCGCCCTGCCCAACGCGCGCATCATGATCCACCAGCCCAGCGGCGGCGCCCAGGGCCAGGCCACGGAGATCGAGATCACCTACAAGGAGATTCAGCGTCTGAAGGACAACCTGGCCGGCACCTTCGCCAAGCACACGGGCCAGCCCCTGAAGAAGGTCATGAAGGACATGGACCGCGACTACTTCATGAGCGCCGAGGAAGCCCTCGAATACGGCATCGTAGACAAGGTCCTTTCGGAGCGCCCCGCCTGATGAGCCAGAGCCTTTCCTCCGTCCCGGGATTCGAGCACCTGTCCCACATTCCCCTCTATGTGCCCGGCAAGCCCATCCAGGAAGTCCAGCGTGAGCTGGGCCTCGCCTCCATCGTCAAGCTGGCCTCCAACGAGAATCCCTGGGGGCCCACCGAGGCCGTGAAGGCCCGCGTGGCCTCGGTCATCGCCGGTTCGGAATTCGAGGGCCTGGGCCTCTACCCTGTCAGCGACGGCTTCTACCTCCGCCAGCGCATCGCGGAGCGCAAGGGCCTGTCCGTGGACCGCGTGGTGCTGGGCAACGGCAGCAGCGAGATCCTGGAGATGGTGGCCAAGGCCGCCTTCCTGGACGGCGGCAGCGCCGTCATCCCCAAGCACAGCTTCGCCATCTACGGCATCGCCACCCAGACCGCGGGCGGACGCGTCATCGAATCCCGGGGCACGGCGACCGAACTCGACGCTGACGACATCCTGCGCTCCGTGGCCGATGACACCCGCCTGGTCTACCTGGGCCACCCCAACAACCCCACGGGCATCCGCCTGGAGCGCGCCGCCCTCGAGCGTCTCGTGAAGGGCCTGCGCGAAGACATCGTGCTGGTGGTGGATCAGGCCTATGCCGAGTACGAGGATCCCGCCGAATACCCCGATGCCGCCGCCTACCTGGACCAGCGCCCGAACCTCCTGGTGCTGCACACCTTCTCCAAGATCCACGCCCTGGCGGCCCTGCGCATCGGTTTCGGCCTGGGCTCCAAGGAGCTGATGGGCTTCCTGGAGCGCGTCCGCAGCCCCTTCAACACCAACCACCTGGCCCAGGCCGCCGCGGAAGTCGCCGTGCAGGATGTGGCCTTCGAAGCTTTCTCCCGCCAGAAGAACGTCGAAGCCCGCGCCGCCTTCGTGGCGGAAGCCGCGAAGCACCGCTGCCAGACCTCGGGGACCTGCGGCAACTTCATCCTGCTGGAAAGCGCCATCCCCGCCGCAGACCTCTTCAAGCAGCTGCTCCAGCGCGGCGTGATCGTGCGCCCCATGCAGGGCTACGGCCTGCCGAACCACATCCGCGTCTCCTTCGGGAAGCCCGGGGAGATGGCCGCCTTCTGGACGGCCGCCGGCCCCCTCCTCGACGGCGGTTGCTGAGTGGCGCAGGTCCCAGACGAGATCGGGCGGCTGCGTGACTTGCTGGCACAAGGCGCGCATGTGGAATGCCGGGTGGGTCTGGCGCGCCTGCGGGACCGCTATCGGGTCGAGCCCGCCGTCTTCGACGCCCCGGCCATCGCGGCCCTGAAGGCCCTGGCTGCGGACCTGGACGCCCCACCGGACCTGGAGGCCACCCTCAAGGCCACCTTCGGTTACGGCGCGTTCCGCCCCGGCCAGCGGGCCATCATCGAGGCCGTGCTGGCGGGTCGGGACGTGGTGGGCATCATGCCCACAGGCGCCGGGAAATCGCTCACCTACCAGCTGCCGGCGCGGCTGCTGGGGGGCGTCACCCTGGTGGTCTCGCCCCTCATCGCCCTGATGAAGGATCAGGTCGATGCCCTCACGGAAGCCGGGCTCCGCGCCACCTTCCTCAATTCCAGCTTGACCGTGGAGGCCCGCCGGGAGCGCATCCGCGCCCTCATGAACGGCCAGATCGAGCTGGTCTACGCTGCGCCGGAGGGGCTCGAGCTCTACCTGGCGGACCTGCTGCGCGAGGTGGACCTGCGCCTCATCGCCGTGGACGAAGCCCACTGCATCAGCCACTGGGGTCACGACTTCCGGCCCGCCTACCGCACCCTGGCGGGCCTGAAGCAGCGCTTCCCCAAGGTGCCCGTGCTGGCCCTCACGGCCACCGCCACCCCCGAGGTGCGCCGCGACATCGCCGCCCAGTTGGAGATGCGGAACCCGCTGGAAGTGCAGGGCTCCTTCTTCCGGTCCAACCTGCGCATCAGCGCCTATCGGAAGGGCGCTGACGGGATTCCCCCCATCCGCGAAGCCCTGCTGCGCCTGGTGCTGGCCCGGCGTGGCGAAAGCGGCATCATCTACTGCCTGTCGCGGAAGGCGGTGGAATCCACGGCGGCCTTCCTCAGCGAAGAAGGTGTTCGGGCCGCGCCTTACCACGCGGGCATGGACGCCGCGGCGCGCTCCGCCGCCCAGGAGGCCTTCCAGCGGGACGACGTGGACGTCATCGTGGCCACGGTGGCCTTCGGCATGGGCATCGACAAGAGCAACATCCGCTACGTCATCCACCGNNCTGGATTCCGGCCTGGCCCAGGCCCAGCAGCGGCAGACCCGCGACCTCTTCCGCCTGGCGGAAGCGCCTCGCTGCCGCCATCAGGCCCTGCTGGCCCACTTCGGGGAGGCCATGGAAGCCTGCGGCGCCTCCTGCGACGTCTGCTCCGGCGCCGATCCCCTGGAGGCCGCACCCAGGCCCGGCAAGGCCAAGCGCGGATCGCCCCGGGGCACCCGTCCGGCCCTGCCCGAGGGCCCCGTGGACGGCGAGGAGGCGCTCTACCGGGAGCTGAAGATCCTCCGGAAACAGCTGGCCGACGCCAAGGGCGTGCCCGCCTACGTGATCTTCAGCGACGCCACCCTCCAGCAGATGGCCCGGTTCCAGCCGGCCACCGAGGCCGAATTCTTAGCTCTGAGCGGCGTCGGGCCGAAAAAGCTTCAGCAGTACGGGGAGGTCTTCCTCCGCCTGCTGCGCCAGCAGGGCGGCTGACGGGCCTAGACATCTGTCACAACCCGGAATGCCCCTTCTTGATATCAATGGGGTTACATCAANNCTGGGCAACAACTGGATGACCCTGGCGGGCGTGGCCCTGACGACCAGCTCGGCCTTCACCCTCGTGTGGTTCTGGCTGATGGAGCTGACGAGCCCGAAGGCGGTCCACCCCTATGCGGGCATCCTGCTGTTCCTCATCCTGCCCGGCATCTTCCTGGTGGGCCTGCTCCTCATCCCCTACGGCATCCACCGTGTGCGCCGGAAGAAGCGGCTGGCGGGCGAAGAGCCGCTCCCCCTCCAGAAGGTCGACTTCACGCAGCCTGGTGTGCGGCGGCTCCTGCTGGTGGTGGGTGCGCTGACCTTCCTGAACGTCGGCATCCTCGGCACCGCGGGCCTCAAGGGCGTCGAGTACATGGACTCCAACCGCTTCTGCGGCCTCACCTGCCACACGGTGATGAGCCCCGAGTACACCGCCTTCCTCGACTCCCCCCATTCCCGCGTGGGCTGCGCCCAGTGCCACATCGGCCACGGTGCCCCGGCCCTGGTGAAGGCGAAGCTTTCCGGCACCCGCCAGCTCTTCGCGGTGGCCTTCGGCACCTACTCCCGCCCCATCCCCAGCCCCGTCGAACACCTGCGCCCGGCCCGCGAGACCTGCGAACAGTGCCACTGGCCGCAGAAGTTCACCGGCGAGAAGCTCCTGATCCGCACCAAGTACGCCGAGGATGAGGCCAACACCCCGGCCACCTCCGTGCTCCTCCTGAAGATCGGCGGCCACACGCCCAACGGCACCACCGGCATCCACGGCCGCCACCTGGACGCCAGCGAGCGCATCAGCTACATCACCACCGACCCGCGCCGGCAGGACATCCCCAAAGTCACCTACCGGGACGACAACGGCGAGCTCATCGATTTCGTCACCGAGGACTACAAGAAGCTGGCCCCCGAGAAGGTGGCCCAGCTCACCGTCCGCAAGATGGACTGCATCGACTGCCACAACCGCCCCACCCACGCCTTCGAGCTCCCCGACCGGGCCGTGGACAAGGCCCTCAACAACAAGCGCATGAGCGCCGAGCTGCCCTATATCAAGAAGAAGGCCGTGGAACTGCTGAAGGGCGAGTACGCCTCCCGCGACGAGGCCTCCTCGAAGATCGTGCTGGCCATCAACGAGTTCTACCGGACCAGCTATCCCGATGTGTTCAAGCACAAGCGGGCCCAGGTGGACGCCGCCGCGGAAACCGTGAAGGCCATCTACCTCCGCAACGTCTTCCCCGAGATGAAGCTGCTCTGGGGCACCCACCCCAACAACATCGGGCACGAGGAGGCCGTGGGCTGCTTCCGCTGCCATGACGGCAACCACACCTCCGCCAGTGGCCGGTCCATCTCCTCGGACTGCGATACCTGCCACACGATCCTGGCCCAGGACGAGAAGGATCCGAAGATCCTCAAGGACTTCGGCATGAAGTGATGGAAGCGGCGGAAGCGGTCCCCCAGAATGAAGGCATGACCGCTTCCGCCCTTCCCCTGATCGCCATCGACGGCCCGTCGGGGGTGGGGAAATCCACCACAGCCCGGCGGGTCGCCGCGCGTCTGGGCTGGCAGTACCTCGATACCGGCGCCATGTACCGCGCCGCGGCCCTGGCCGTCCACCGCGCGGGCCTTTCCCTGGAGGATCGTCCCGGCCTGGAGCGCCTGCTGGCGGGCCTGGAGCTAGCCCAGGAAGACACGCGCATCTTCCTCGCTGGCGAGGATGTGAGCGAGGCCATCCGCAGTCAGGAGGTCACCCGGCGCGTGACGCCCGTCAGCGCCGACGCCCGCGTGCGAGAGGTGCTGGTGGAGCAGCAGCGCCGCATCGGCAGCCGCGGCCGCTGGGTGGTGGATGGCCGCGACATCGGCACCGTGGTGTTCCCCGGCGCCTGCTGCAAGATCTTCCTCACCGCCAGCCCCGAGGCCCGCGCCCGGCGGCGCCTCCTCGAACTGGAGGCCAAGGGCCAGGCCCCGGCCTTCGACGAGGTGCTCGGCGACCTCCAGCGCCGCGACCAGGCCGACAGCACCCGCGCCGTGGCGCCCCTCCGCCCCGCAGACGATGCCGTGGAGGTGGATTCCAGCGGCCTCAGCCTCGACCAGGTGGTGGACTGGATCGTGGCGAGGCACCAGGCCCATCCGTGATCCCCCTTCCCGGGCCCATCCAGGAGGCCTGGGAGGCCG
Organism: Holophagaceae bacterium; assembly: GCA_003538615.1. Lineage (GTDB taxonomy): Bacteria > Acidobacteriota > Holophagae > Holophagales > Holophagaceae > Geothrix. The sequence goes on from DPRT01000021.1 coordinate 20,169, forward strand.
AGTGGCTGCCCGTGCGGACGCCGGCCCTGGCCGGAACCACGGCCGCCTTCCTCCTCTTGGCCTGGGCGGCCCTCGCGTCCGAATCCGGGTGGATTCCGCTGCTGGATGGCGTGAACCTCGTCTTCCACGAGGCCGGTCATCCGGTCTTCGGAATCCTCGGCTGGGAACCCCTCGCCATCCTCGGCGGCACGCTCATGCAGCTGGCCGTCCCCATGCTCGTCGCAGGGCCCTTCTGGTTCCGGAGGGAGGCGACGGGAACGGCCTTCGCCGGAATCTGGTGCTTCGAAAACCTGCTGAACATCGCCCGCTATGTCGGAGACGCCAGGACCCAGGTACTCCCCCTGGTGGGCGGCGGCGAGCACGACTGGGCCGACCTCCTCGGGCGCTGGGGGCTCCTGGCCCAGGACACCTCGCTGGCCCACGGGCTCCGGGTGCTCGGATGGCTGGGCATGCTGGCCTGCTGGGCCTGGCTGGCCTGGCGCTGGCACAGGAGCCGNNACCTTCCCGCGGTGGAAGCGGAACAGGATGGCCAGGTAGCCCAGGGCGATGGGGAAGCCGATGAGCCACCACACCAGCCCGGTCTTCAGGCCATGGTGACCCACGCTGGCGTTGAGGGCCGTCAGGTCGAACTGCGGCCCCAGGGTGGACTTCAGCATCACGGGATAGACGCAGGCGGCGCTGGCGGCGAGGAGGCCCAGGATGAAGGCGCCGGAGCCCAGGAAGGCCAGCAGGAAGCGCTCCCGCTTGATGCCCGTGAAGACCAGGCCCAGGCCCGCGAGGACGATCAGGCAGGCCACCCAGCCCAGGGGCGCCTGGGGCAGGCGCTGGAAGATGCCGGGGTTCACCACGGAGGTGGCGTAGCTCGCCACGATCCAGAGCAGCAGCACGGCACCCCAGAGGCCCAGGGCCAGGCCCTTGGCGCGTTCATGCACCGCCCCGGCGGTCTTCCAGGCCAGGAACAGCGCGCCGTGGGCGGCCACCGTCACCAGGGCGAACACCCCGATGAGCACGGTGTACCAGTCCAGGATCCCCGGCACTCCGCCGGTGCGGAAGTCGGTCCAGAGGGCCATTTCGAAGTAGCCGCTGGCGCCCACGGGCACGCCCCGGAGCACGTTGCCCAGGGCCGCCCCGAACAGCACCGGGAGCAGCACGCTGGACAGGGCGAAGGTGCCGTCCCAGAAGTGGCGCCAGAGGCCATCCTGCAGGTGGGAGCGGAACTCGATGGAGATGCCGCGGAGCATCAGGCACCAGACCACCAGCCAGATGGCCAGGTAGAACCCGGAGAAGCCCGAGGCCAGGACCTTCGGGAAGGCCAGGAACATCGAACCGCCCCCCGCCAGCAGCCAGACCTCGTTGCCGTCCCACAGGGGACCGATGGCACCCAGCACCTCGCGCCGCTCCTCGTTGGTCTTGGCGACCACCAGGTGCAGGATGCCCGCGCCGAAATCAAAGCCGTCCATCACGACGTAGATGGCGACCATTACGGAAACCAGCCAGAACCAGAGCATTTCCATGGCAGCCTCCTAGGCCTTCGG
>DPRT01000021.1:21741-26128 GCA_003538615.1 Holophagaceae bacterium
AGCAGCAGGGCGGCCAGGCCCATGATGGCGATCATGATGGTGCCGAGCCCCGCCATGATGTGGAAGGCGTAGTAGAGCAGCTCGATGTTCTGCGGCCACTGGTCCTCGGGGAACTCCAGCAGGCCCTTCACGTCGCTGGAGAAGCTGCCGTAGGCGATGAAGCTCAGCACCGCGGGCAGCTGGATCGGGTTCTCGATGCGCCGCTTGGCCACGTTGGGCTGGCCCACGAGGGTGAGCGCGGCGCGGGGGCCGCTTTCGAATCGCCCCTCCATGGCCGCCAGGGTGATGGGCTGGTACTTGGCCACGAGCTTGCCCTGGAGGTCGCCCGTGGGGAAGGCCACCAGGACGCTGAAGATCAGGCCCATGATGGTGCCCACCCGCAGGTTGAGCTTCGCCTGCTCCGGGTAGATGCCCTTGAGGGTCCAGAAAGCCCCGATGGCGGCCACCACAAAGGAGCCTGTCACCGCCGCGGCGATCATGTTGTGGGCGTACTGGCCCAGGGCCCAGGGATTGAACAGGAAGGCCCAGAAGCTGGCCAGCTGCAGGGTGCCGTCCGCGGCCACGGTGTAGCCCACGGGGTGCTGCATGAAGGCGTTGGTGGCGATGATGAAGTAGCCCGACAGCCAGCTGCCGATCCAGAGGGCCAGCGCCGCGCCGAAGTGNNCCGATCGCGAAGTTGATGCCGAAGATCTTGATCCAGAACCGCGCCGCGTCGTTGTACCGGGCCTCGCCCGTCCTGAGGCCCATGGCCTTCAGCACCACGATGACGAGCGCCAGGCCCATCGTGAGCTGGGGGAACAGGTAGTGGTAGGTCGCCGTGAACCCGAACTGAAGCCTGTGCCAGAAAAGCGGATCGCCCATGGTCCCTCCCGGAATCGAAAGCCGTGCGGTGTTTCTGGAGTGCCAATGCGCGGCCAGTATCCCACGGCCGGGATCTCCGGGTGTCGCTCAAAGTCTTGACATCACACGAGAAGGACGCGGTGACGAAGATCACATTGTTTTTTATAGGTTTTTATTAGCAATTAATTATATTCTGATTTAATCCTGAACACGGGCTTGCCTCGCAGGTCCGAAGGGTTCAAGGGTAGGGGTGGCGGGCCCGGGGTGGGCCCGCCGTTTTTTTGGCCCCTTGGGAGCCTTCACGCTCAGGACAGCAGGGTGTGGATGCGGCGCCAGGAGCCCAGATTGGCCACCTCGGCGAACCCGGCCCGCTTCAGGATGGCCACGCCGAACCCGCTCCGGCTGCCGGTTTCGCAGCACACCAGCACCGGCCGGGCCCGATCCAGCTCCCCGGCCCGGGCCTCCAGCTGGTCCAGGGGGATGTTGATGGCCCGCGAGTGGGCGTTGCTCTTGAACTCCGCGCTGGTGCGCACGTCCACGATCTGGGCCTGGCGGCCGAGCATGGCGGCCACGTCCGCGGCGGACGCCGACCGGCGGCTCCACCACAGGTAGGCCACCACCGCGAGGGGAATCAGGTAGATCCAGTATTCGAGAAGCTTGGACATGCAGGCTCCGGATGGCGGGATGGCAAAGGGGATCCGGGCGGCTACCTGGCCAGGGCCCAGATCAGGCCCATGAAGGCCCCGTAGCTGATGCCGCGGAGCGGCGTGGCTGTCAGGGGACAGGCCCCCGTGCTGCAGCCCACCAGCCGGTACCAGCCGTAGCCGAGCAGGCCCCCGACCACCAGGCCGAGGGCGAGGCGGATCGCCGTGGCCTTCACCGGGAGCAACCCACGCCCGCGCCTTCGGGCACGCCCAGCTTGCGCAGGAGGGTGGACATCAGGCACCAGTTGGTGAGGCCGCTCTGGAGCAGGTTCGCGCCCACGAAGACCGTGAACCAGATCCAGTTGGGGTGGTGGAACCTCGCCAGGGCGAGGCTCGCCAGGATGAAGGTGCCTGCGACGGTATGGACGATGCGGTCGACGGTCATGGGTCACTCCTCTTCGGCGGCGAGGGCCGCCTGGCGTTGCAGGTTGGCGGCGTGGCCCCGGCGGGCCACGAGGTAGTAGAGGACGGGCACCGCGATGCGGGACAGCAGGGTGGCGGCGACCTCACCGGCCATGAGGCTGATGGCCAGCCCCTGGAAGATGGGATCCGCCAGCATGACGGCACTGCCCACCAGCACGGCGGAAGCGGTCAGCAGCATGGGACGGAAGCGCACCACACCGGCCTCCTCCACCGCGGACTCCAGCGACATGCCCTCCTTCAGCTTCAGCTCGATGAAGTCCACGAGGATGATGCTGTTGCGGACGATGATGCCGGCCCCGGCGATGAACCCGATCATGCTGGTGGCCGTGAAGAAGGCCCCCATCAGGCCGTGGGCGGGAATGATGCCGATGAGCGAGAGCGGAATGGGCACCAGGATCACCCAGGGGATCTGGAAGCTTTCAAACCAGCCCACCACCAGCACGAAGATCAGCACCAGCACTGCGGCGAAGGCCAGGCCGAGGTCCCGGAAGACCTCGAGGGTGATGTGCCATTCGCCATCCCATTTCAGGGAGAGGGACTCGGTGTTCTCGGGGTGGGCCAGCCCCAGGCGCGGCACCGGGGCGCCCGCCGTCCCCTTCATGGCGTCGATCTTCTTGTTCAGGGCCGCCAGGGCGTACACCGGGCTTTCGATGGCGCCCGCCAGATCCGAGAACACGTAGGTGACCGGCATCAGGTTCTTGTGATGGATGGCGGCCTCCTCGCGGCCCTCCTTCACCGTCACCAGCTCCCGCACGGGCACCATGCCCCGGGCGCCGGGCACCGTCAGCTGGAGGATCTGCTCCAGCCGCTGCCGTTTGCCGGGGGCCAGCTGCACCACCACGGGCACTTGGCTGGAACCGCGCAGGATGTGGAAGGCACCGGCCTGGTGGCCCTGCCCCGCCATGTAGAGCGTCTGGATCACGTGGGCGGGGGCCACGCCGTGCAGCGCGGCCTTCTCCCGGTCCAGCACCAGGCTGATCTTGGGGTTGGGCGCGTTGAGCGTGGAGTCCACATCCACGATGCCATCCACGCTCTTGAACGCAGCGAGGACCTCGTTGGACAGGCGCGCGCGCTCGGCATCAGACGGGCCGTAGATCTCGGCCACGATGGTGTCCATGACCGGCGGGCCGGGCGGGATCTCGACCAATTTCATTCGCGCGCCTGCGGCGTTCGAAATCTTCTCCAGTTCGGGGCGCAGGCGCACCACGATGGCGTGGCTCTGCTCCTTGCGGTCCCCCTTGGGCACCAGGTTCACCTGGATGTCCACCATCTCGGCCTCCTGGCGGAGGAAGCTGTGCCGCACCATGCCCACGAAGGTGAAGGGCGCGGCCTCGCCGGCGTAGACCTGCACGTCCTTGACCGTGGGCTCCTTCAGCAGGCGGCGGGCAAGGTCCTGGCCCACGGCGAGGGCGTCCTCCCGGGGCGTCCCGGCGGGAAGATCCAGCTGCACCATGAACTCCGACTTGTTGTCGAAGGGCAGCATCTTCACCTTGACCACGCCGAAGCCCACCAGGGACATGGCCCCCAGAAGCAGGGCCACCACGCCGCCGAAGAACATCCAGCGGACCCTGGCCTGGGTCAGCAGGGCGTGCATGACCTTCCGGTAGAGCTGGGTGAAACGGGTCTCGGGAACTTCGTCGGGGCCCGCGTGATGCTGGGCCGGATCCGGGGCCACCGTCTCCGGCGTGCCCGGGTGGAGGCCCGAGGCATCCGTTTCCGGCAGGTGGGCCTCCTTGCGGAACACGATCATGCTGGCCCAGGGGCTGATGACGAAGGCGATGACCAGGCTGAAGATCATGGCCAGGCTGGCGCCCACGGGGATGGGCCGCATGTAGGGNNAGGATGCCGATGGAGAAGATGAGCGCGAACAGCGTGACGCGGTTCAGCGTGTAGCCGAACAGGTAGGTGAGGAGCAGGGTGAGGGCCAGCGTCACGGGCACGGCGATGCCCACCACCACGGCGCTGCGCCAGCCCATGGCCAGGAGGATGAGCGCGATGACGCTGAGGGTCGCGATGAGCAGGTGCTCGATGAGCTCGTTGGACTTGTCCCCGGCGGTCTCCCCGTAGTTGCGGGTGACGGTCACGGACAGATCCCGGGGGATCAGGTTGCCGCGCAGGGCCTCCACCTTGGCCAGCACCTGCTCCGCCAGGGCCGTGGCATTGGTGCCCGCCCGCTTGGAGAGGGTGACGCTCGCCGCATGGTCGAAGCCGGGCCGGGCCGCATCCCCGAACAGGACGATGGGCGGTTCCGGTTCCGGCGCGTCCACCACCCGGGCCACATCGCCCAGGTAGACGGGTTTCTGGTTGCGCACGCCCACCACGAGGCGGCGAAGTTCCGAAGCCTGGAGCACGAAGCCGGTGGCTTCCAGCTCGGTGCGCTTGCCGCCATCCACCAGGGCGCCCGCGGGCAGCTGGGCCTC